>JAFGJN010000057.1 GCA_016929055.1 Candidatus Zhuqueibacterota bacterium | reverse complement strand
GTGCCGCTGATCCCGTGTCCGCTGGTGCAGCCGTTGGCCCAGCGGGCGCCGAATCCGAGAAAAATACCACCGATCAGGGCGGCGACCAGGCGCAGGAGCGGGTTGGGCCCGTAAGCCGATTGCCACAGGGCCGGGATCCACTGCAGGCGGAGATCACCGGACAGCAGCGCCGAAAGAAAGGCCCCGATGACGATTCCCGCGACCAGCATCCACTGCCAGTCGACCACGAGCTTGAATTTTTGGTAATAGGTTTTGTCCTGAACTTTTTTGCCGCGCAACGCCCGCTCGATCATGCCGCTGGTACGGGCGAACGAAGTGGAACAGCTGATCGGCTGGCGGGCGAGGAGAAAACTGAACCAGCTTAGGACACCGATAGCTGCGCCGACCAGGTAGGGCGACCAGCGCAATTCGCTGAGGATACTCATGGCGCTTTCCTTTTGTTATTCATTCGAATCCCAGTGCTTTTTGATTTCGTCGATGCGGGTAAAAAACCGCGAACCGTGCGGATTCTCGCAAATATGGCATTGCCGGGTATAGCCGGCGGCGCTGTAGCCGCTCATACCGCCGGCGACGTTATAGAGATCGGTGAATCCTCGGCGGCTCAGAATGCTGCTGCCGAGACTCGAACGGTTGCCCGAACTGCAGATGAGAATCGTGGGTTTGCTCTTGTCCAGTTCAACGTGTCGCGTGCGCAGGTCGGCTACCGGAATATTGACCGCGCCTTTGATGTGGTTATCCGCGAACTCGAGTGGAGCGCGTACATCCAACAAGACAAAAGTGTTCGATCCCGTGGCCCGATCGTGCAAATCCGCAGCAGAAATCTGGCGGATGGAGCGGCTTTCGAGTCCGGCCACGGCCCAGGCAGCCATACCTCCGTCCAGATAGCCCACAATCCGATCCACTCCGACGCGGCGGGCCCAGACGTTCGCCTCCAGCGCTTTTTTATAATCATCGGCCAGCAGCAGAATATCCCGATCCATCGGCAGAACCCAGCCGGCAAAAGTGGGGAAATTGCCGTTGAGATCGAGATGCCAGGCACCTGGCAAATGCTGACTGCCAAAGGCGAGAAAACTGCGGCAATCCAGGATTTCCATCTCTGAATTTTCCATTCGTTTCTTGAATTCGACTGCGCTCAGTTCGGCCATTTCCGGCAGGTCGGCGATTTTAACCGGACCCTTGCGGTTGATGTCGCTGCAGCGGCTGAAATGGTCCGGAGCCGGAGGCATGTTTTCCGTAAGGGATTGAATAAAAGCCGATTTGTCGCTAATCTGAAGAGCATCGTTGTATCGGCGTTCGTAACCGATGGTGCTCTGATATTTGGCGCCCATAGCCCGGCCGCACAGACTGCCGGCCCCGTGGGCTGGATAGACTTCGCAATAGTCGGGGAGCTTGAGCAGCTTGTCGTGCAGACTGTGATAGAGTTTTCCGGCCAGTTCCACGGCCAGGTCCGGAAAGAGGTCGGGTCGGCCCACATCGCCGACAAAGAGGGTGTCGCCGACAAAAACGCCGACCGGACTGTCGCCGCGACTGGTATCGTGCACCACATAGGAGAGATGTTCTGGCGTGTGGCCAGGTGTTTCCAGCACTTGCAGATGCATTCGCTCCAGTTCGATCGTGTCGCCTTCCATTAACCCCACATGCTCAAAAGAACAGTTTGCCGATTTGGCGACATAGATTTTTGCCCCGGTTTTTGCCGCCAGATCCACGTGTCCGCTGATAAAGTCCGCGTGAAGATGGGTCTGCAAAATATGGGTTATGTCCACACCCATGGCGCGCGCTTCGTTGATATAAATGTCCACATCCCGTTGTGGATCGATGACCGCACAGCTGGTGTTGCCGGCCAACAGGTAAGAGCTGTGAGCGATTTTTTTGGTGAAATAATGTTTTAACAGCATTCCTTATCTCCCTCCTCAGATTATCGTCTTTTTCACCTGTTTTTGCCCAACAAACAGTGAACAATCGTGATGGTGATTCCCTCGTTCGACCAGTCAGAACAGCAAGCGGCGTATACCCGGTTTTTGCCAAAGCGGGGAATACAGGGCACAAAGAGCAAAGGTTGTATTCTCTATTGTAAGATACCGAGGCAAGGATTGCAAGAAAAATCGGAAGGGAATCCCGGGTGCGCGGTCTCTCACTCCGGCACCCGGGAAATGCGGTTTACTTGATGAACATCATTTTGCGGCTCCACACACCGGTACCAGCCTGCAAGCGGCAGATATAGACCCCGGAAGCGACAGTTTCGCCGCGATCGTTTTTGCCGTCCCAAACCAACTGGTGATGACCCGCTCCGAGTGTTTTGGCCAGCAGAGTCCGAATCGACCGGCCCGAGAGGTCGGTGATCACCACTTGAACCGGCAGGGCTTTATTCAGGACGAAACGAATGGTGGTGCTGGGGTTGAAGGGATTGGGATAGTTTTGCAACAATTCGATTTCTTGCGGCTGGGCGCTTTGCATCTCGAAACCGGAGGAAAATGCGACCGCGCCGTTGGCATCGATCAGTTCGAGCCGATAATAATTGCTGGCCGCAGTCGCGAGATCCGTGTCGCGATAGCGCACCGTTCCGTTCATGACGGCAATCGGTTCAGAGTGGATTCGACGATAGGCGGATTCATTGCCTTCGCTGCGCTGCACAAATGCCGAACGATAGGCGGATGCCGGGGATATGTGAAATGTTAGATCCACCCCTTCGAAATGTCCCCGACTCCATTCCAGGTCCACCTGTTCTGCGGTTGTCGTCTGGGATTTCAGCGAAACCTTCCATTGTAGTCGCGTGGTGTCTTTTTTATCGTGGATCAGGCAATTCACAAAAAAGGGTGAAGGCAGCGAGGGATTGGCGACGATGCGAAACCAGCGGTCATGCGCCACCTGCATGCCATACATCATCCAGAGGAAATAAATGCTGTCCCCATCGACATCCTGGACGTGCAGGATGTCAAAATCCAGTACATCTCCATAATGAGCCGCAATCGAGTCGGTAGCGGGCACATAGTGCAGAATCTGGGGAGGATGATTGCCGATTTCAGGCTCGGCAGCAAAGAGAGCCTGGGGGCCGTCGGTTACCCAGGCGCGGAACCGGTGGGTTTTTTCTTCATTACCCAGAGCAGCCAAGCATTCCGCCATACCAGACGAGTCGGTTGCAACCGGATTCGGGCTCAGGATGGTGCCGCCGTCAAGCGCCTGAAAATGAATGGCGATGCCGATGACGGGATTGGCGAACTGGTCCAGAGCTCTGACCCGAAAGGGTTCATTGAGCGGCTGGTTCGAGCGGCCGAGCTGATTGTTACCGGCGAGAATGACAAGCGTGTCGGTTTTTCCGATTTTTGCCGTTAGTGTAAACCAGACCGCTGGCGCGTCTTCGCTCCAGGCTTTAACCAGGAATACACCCGGACGCGTGCCGAGTGTTGGTCGAGCAAAAGCTCGACCGTTGCTGTCGGTCGCGGTTTGCAGGAGCGGATTGCCGTCAAAATTCCCTCCACTCGACTCGAATGCAAATTGCACCCCGACCCCGGCCAGTGGTTGGCCGCCGACGTGCAGGCGCACAACGAGCGGCAGGCTGAGCCGGTTTCCAACCGTCTCTTCCTGGCTGTCGCCGGATACGATCTCCAGCGCCGTCTCGGGTTCGACAAAGCGCACTCGCGCTTGCGCCGGGAGAACGAGTCGTTCGGGCAGAATCCATGCCCTGATCGTCTTTTCTTCGGCCACATTGGATTGCAGATAGCCGACGGCATAACCCTGGTCATCGGTGGCAGTGGGTTGCACGAGCGTATTGCCGTTTCCGTCGGCGGTGAATTCGACCGCAATTCCTGGCAATGGGTTTCCGTTTCGATCGACGATTTGGGCCGTGATTTCTGAACGATGAACGCCGTCTGCCCAAACGGGCGATGTCGCGCCAAGAGTGGAGCGATCGAGGTCGGGGTTGATGACCGCATCGATATGTGCCGAATCCACCAGCATCAGATTCAAACCCGCCACTCGAGCGCGAATGGTTTTTCGCTCTGCCACGGTGGTGGAGAGATAAGAACGCACCTCTCCGCCGCTATCCGTCAGGGTGTCCGGGGTGGTGACGATATTTCCGGCTCCTGAAGCAAGGAGATGAACAGTCAAACCCGCCCCGAGCGCCTGGCCGTTTTCATCTCGAAGCGTGACCGTGATCTCGGAACGGCTGGTGCCGTCCGCGGCGATCGGCGTTTCGGCGGTTAGGGTGCTGTTTTCGGCAGAGACCGCAATGCCGGGGACTCGCCATCGAAGCGACAGGTCGTAAGCTGGATCGGTTACAGCAACAGTCAGCATCTGTTCGGGACCCCGGTAGGGGCCGGTCATCCAGTAGACCTGAGCTCGACCTAGCGAGTCGGTGTGAAACGTTCGGGTGGTCTGGCCCCGCAAATTTCCGCCGCCCTCGACGGAAAAAAGCAGCGGATAACCGGGTATGGGATTATCGTGGCGATCGGCAAGCCGGGCCGCAAAAGGTTCGGCAAATTCGCGACCGGGTTCATAGCTGGTCAGCTGCCCGCTTTTCGCTGTCAGTCGGTGAGGTGTATCCGGCATCGCTTCGGCGTTGAATTCACAAGTTGACGTCCCGGCTTGTGCCTCAAGCGACTGCCAGCCGCTGCGCGTTCCCAGGGTCCACGCCACCTGTGCCAAACCCTGGGCATCGCTTTGCACGTGTGCACTGTCGCTGCCGGCCAGATTACCCCCACCGGATAAAATGCGAAAGGTTACGTCAGTGTTGGCCGCGGGTGTACCGTCGGGATAAAGCGTTCGGACCACGATCGGAGCGGCAAGGATCGTCCCTGCGGTGCCGGACTGTCCGTCGCCGGATATTTTGGCCAGAGAGACCGGCGGATAAACCGAAACGGCGGTAAAGCGTACCGGCGAACCTAAAGCTCCGGCCACTCGTGCTTCGACGATGGCGCTTTCAGGCTCTGCGCCAAAGCGATAATAGATAAATGCGCTGCCGGAAAGATCGGTGAGGGTCGAGGTGGCACCTTCCACCTGGCCGTTTCCCTGCACGATCGACCATTCGACGGCAACTTCTGCAACGGGTTGCGTATCACCATCGGTCACCTGCACCGCAAAGGGTTGATCCAGACGTTGGCCGACAAATCCGGTCTGGTTGTCGCCGCCAACGGCTTCAAGAAGGAGGATCGAATCCGACGGCAAGAGCTCGTGATGGCTGTTGGCTTGCAGGTTGCGTATTTCCTGAATCGTTCCGTCAGGGTATTCGAGACGGACATCGCACGTTGTATGATTGCCGAGGCCAAAGTGCAGTCGGCTGGCATTGCCGCTGCTGTAGCCGCTCTGGCTGGTCACGAGCTGATAGCCCAGCAGAAAAGCGGGATCGCCGAGATTGCCGGCGGCATAAATTTTGACTTTCGTGCCCAGTCCGGCCCAATCGCCGGAAGCTCCTTTTGAGTTGATTTGAATCCAATTGTTGTTGTTGGCTGGCGAGGTGTTTTCGAAATAGACATTTTCAAAGCCGTCACAGGTCAGAAAAAGGTCGAGATCACCATCGCGGTCAAAGTCGGCGGCTGTAACAGCACGGGCGCCGTAGGCGCTGATATCAGCCCCGAATGCGCCTGCATCGCTAAAAGTCCCTGATTGTGAGCCCATAAAAAGCGATGCGTAAGAGCTCCGAAAAAAGGACCACAGGCGATTTTCATAATATTTGTCGAATTCGCTGTTGCCCAGAACATAGATGTCGAGGTAACCATCGTTATCCGCATCCAAGAGGTGCAGAGAACGCCCGTGCATGGGCAACTGAAGATGATGCGTTCTTTCGCTAAAAGTACCGCTGCCGTCATTGTCGAAAACACGCAGCAGCAAAGGATCCGAATTGAACGAGTTGAATCCGACAGCGCAAAACAGATCCATGTCCCCGTCGTTGTCGTAATCGGCAAAAACCGAACTGAACAGAGTCGGGTCTTGCAGGGCTATACCCGCGGGCGTGGCAGATTCAACAAAAGTTCCATTGCCGGTGTTGAGGTATAATTCGTTAGCAGCCCGGCGTTTGGTGATATAGAGATCGAGATCGCCGTCTTCATCCACATCAACGACCGTGACCTGTGACGGATCTTCAAGACCGGAATTGTTGTCCAGACCTTCGGCACCACAGACGGTCAGGACAAAATTTCCGCTGCCGTTGTTCAGGTAGAGCTCGTTGGGCGCGTCGATTCGGGTCACAAAGATATCGATGACACCATCGCCGTTTGCGTCAAACGCGACTGCTCCCCCGGAAAGGGAAGCGGAAGCGGATAGACCGCGTTCGTTTCCCTGTTCGGTAAAATTGCCTGTTCCATCGTTGACGTAAAGGCGATCACGTCCGCCAAAAACCGGGGTCAGGAGATCGGGGTCGTCGTCGTTGTCGAGATCGAAAAAGACAGCGCTGAAACTGCCGCAATCGCGCAAAATACCAGCCATTTCCGCCTGTTCGACAAAATCGCCGTTGGACTGCCGAATGTAGAGACGATCACTTGAACAGCCATCTTTCTGGTAACCGGCGACAAAGAGATCGTCCCACCCGTCTCCGTTTACATCGGCTACAGCTATGCCGTGTCCGCTGAAATCGCTGGTATCGCCGGTCAGGTTGCTGACAAAGGTCTGATCGCGATAGATCACATCGGTGTCGGCAGCATAGATACGCAGATTGGAATAGACCGGACCGACGATAGTGGCGTACAATTCATCGCCTCCGACACTGATGTACTGGATGCGCTCGACAGGTGTTTTAAAGGCCTGTTTTCTGATCGGTTCATCGTTGAGCAGGAGCCACATATGGTCGTGATCCCAGACAAATTTGAAGCGATAGGTGAGATCAGGATACCATTTCTTATCGTTGAAAAAGTCTCCCCGCTCACTGTCCCGGCTTCTCAAACCCTCATAGCCTGTGTCGAATTCGAGTCCACAGCGATCCGTTCCTGTAAAATAATTGGTGCCCGTACGCAGATAGAGAAACGCGGTTTTGACGCCTTCATCATAGATACTGAGATCGCTGTAGGGACGGGAGGTAAAGACAAAGATGGGTTGTTTTCCCTTGGTAGCCTGGACGCGAGGATCGAATTGGGTCACCTGGAATTCGATGGATCCGGTGGCCGGCAAACGGTTGTTCAGGTATAGGACCAGCCTGCCTCCGACCCGGGCTGTCCAGCCGGCAGCGGAATAGGTGCCATTGATGCTGCTCATACGGACAAAGTCGTCTTCGCCATCAGCGGTCAGGGGGTTTTCATAGATAAGTCGCTCGTGCCGAGGCATTTCTGAGCATAGGGAAGGGGGAGAGTGCAGCAGGATCGGCATGCTGAGCAGGTAAAGGAATCGGACAGGAAGCCGCATATTCATCCTCCGGTTTTGGGTTTTTCGCATCGCTTTCTTGTATTCTGCCAAGTGTGTTGTAATACCCCAAAAAGGCAGAAATGCGTAACCTAAAAAAATTACCCCGGGGTTAATTTTTTAGTTGTATATCACCTTTATCTTTGTTTTTTTAAGACTCATTCCTCGCCCGTATTCGGGGCGGTTGTTTTGATTTTCTAAATTGAGGGTCGAATGAACGGATTTCCCATGCGAGTTCTGCTGATTTTGCTGCTCGGGATCGCTCCGGTGACGGCGGCGGATAAAAAAGCCGATCATCGCGATTCTTTTCCGCTGCCGCCCTGGTATGAACGGCCGATGCGCATCGCTGCGCTGCAATGCAATTTCGAATCGGATAACATCGCGGTGGTCGATACCTGGAAAGAGATGGGCTTTAATGTCGAGCAGCTCTTTCATCCCATGGCCGATCTCTATTCCGCCATCTATCAACCGGAAAAACATCGGGAGATCCTCGAAAACTATATCCGCCGCGCTCATGCCGAGGGGATTCGAGTGATTCTCTACTGGAATGTGCACATCCTCGGTCCCTCTCTCTTTAATCGCCAGGACGAATGGTCCCAACGCGATCGAGAGGGCAAGGTGACCTTGCTCTACGATACCTATCCCTCGATCTGCATCAACAGCCCCTGGCGCGACGAGTTTTTTCGGATCATGGATCAGGTGGATGAGCTGGATATCGACGGCATTTTTCTCGATGGCCCGGTTCTGCTCAAAGAAGGCTGTTTTTGTCCGCACTGTCAGGCCGCTTTTCGGGATCGTTATGGCGTCGATAAAAGCGAAGGCAGCGCGGAGCAGCTGTGGCAATTCAACGCCGATTCGCGCGATGCTTTTCTCGGCAAAGCCTATACGACCTGGAAAGAGCGCCATCCGCACAAGGTCTTTTACATCAATCTGCCCATCCTTCATATCCGCGATTTGTGTGTCAATCTCGAGCAAGCGCTAGCCTACAATGACATCATCGGCACTGAAGGCGGTTTTATGCCCTATGGTCCGGCTCAGGAAGAGTTTTTATGGAAACCCTCTTTTGCCGCCAAGATGCTCGAGGCGGTCGCCCCGGACAAACCGCGGGTGATTTTTATGGCCGCTGATCACAAACCCTGGAACTGGTGGCTTCATTCGCCATTGGAAACCCGGCTTTGTATCGCTTCCACCATCGCCAACGGCGCCAATATCTGGTACGGTTTGCACGGCTCCACGGCTTTGCTCGATACACCGGGCGGCAAAGCGGCGGGGGAGATTCTGCGTTTTTATCGCGACAACGAGGATCTGCTGCACAACGTCCGCTCCCTGGCTGAAACCGCGATCGTCTACAGCTTTACCAGCGCCCGCTTTTATAAGCCGACCCAAGACCCGAATGGTGATACGGAGGAGCGTGCCGCCGACGCGGAAAAGGCCTTGCAGGGAATGGTCGATCTGCTCACCGAGAGCCAGATTCCCTTCGATATCGTAACCGATCTCCAGCCCGATCCGCAGCGCTGGCAGCGCTATAAAACGATGGTCATACCGGCGCAGGGAGCGATGGATCAGCCGATGGCTCAAGCCTTGCGCGACTGGGTGGCGCAAGGCGGAACCTTGATCGCCGAGCTGGATGTTTCCGCCTATGACGGCCGCGGCCAGCGATTGCAAGAGTTCAATCTGTCTGATCTTTTCGGCGTTTCTCTCGACAGCCTCTATCTGCATCACAACAACTGGAACTATTTTCAACTCGACTCGGCAGCACTATTTCCCTCGGTCGATTCTTTGCTGCTCTGGCCTTTGCCGCTCACCGGTGTGACGGTAATAGCACATGAAGGAACAGCTGTATTGGCCCGCGCATTGGGCGATCTGCCCGGACGCTATGTCGAATTGACCGAACCCGTTCGTCCCCTGATCACACGTCGATCCTTTGGCGAGGGAACTTGCTATTATCTGGCCGGATCCTTTGGCGAAATGTATCGCACCTACCATGTGCCGGAATACCGCCAGCTGGTCGCCTCGCTGATCCACCGCCATTCCGGTGAGGGAATAGCGATCGATCCGTCGCCTTCGTATCTTGAAGTGACCTGGCGCGGGCAGGGGAACAAGCGCATTCTCCACCTGGTCAATTACCAGGCCGGAGCGCACCGGCCGTTTACTCACCAGATTCCGATGACGGATCTCTGGATCGACGTGCCTCTATCGCAGCCCATTCATCGCGCTTACTCGTGTGCCTTGCAGAAAGAATTGCAGGTGGATTCTACGGACAACCGCATTCGGCTGCCGCGTCTGGAGACGGTGGATATGATCGTAATCGAGTAGGGTAGAGCAGGATCGAGACAAAAAAATCAATCGTCCGAGTGTTTTTTTCTTCTCGATTTTCCTTTTTTTGAATGCCGTGCATTTTTACACATCCGGCTAAAAAACGGCCGGCAGGAACGAATCAGGTTTCATTCGGGAGGTCAAATGAAAACTTTGTCAGTGGGCCTGTTGCTGTTGTTGTGCTGTAAATCCGTCGAGACACCGCTCCCGGATTATGGCGACGTCGAGCTCTCGGTTCTAGAACTTTCCAGCACTTTTGTGCTGCTGAACTGGGCTAATTCTCAATCGGGCAGCTCGCTCTTTTATCGCCAAGAAGGGGAGAGGCACTGGCAAAGTTGTGACCAAATTTTTGAGCGTCCTTACTCGTTGATTTTTCTCGAGCCCGATACCCGTTACCAAATCCGCGTGCGCATCGATGAAAGACCGCATCGGCTGAGCCCGGTGTTGACGGTAAAAACCGCTCCGGAACAGGAAAAGAGCTGGCAAAACAGACGGATCTCAACAGAGTTCCCCTTGCCGAGCTTTATTCAGGGCTCGCTTTATCCGGCCATCGAAGTGTATGGGGATAAACTCTATTCAGTGGAGGTCCTGACCGACGAGCAGAGAGGTGTAATGGAAGGCCTCTATCTGTCGATTTATGACCGCAGCTATCGACTGCTCGAGCAAAAGCGTCTGGTCGAGTATACGACGAGCTATATCGGCATTCAGGATGCCACGGTGCATCAGGACAAGCTCTATATCACCTGGAATGACATCGAACTGTCCAAGGCCTATTATCGAATGGGAATCGGGGTCTATGATTTAACAACCCAGACGTTTGAAATACTTGTGCGCAGCACCGGCGCCCAGGCCGACGCTCGAGCATGGGAGGGAGGGATCGAGAGCTGGCGCGATCGCCTGTGGGTGGTTTCACTCGATCAGTATGATGATCCGAACGGAGGGTTGTATAAATGGAAAACGCAAATCGTGCTTCGGGAATTTGATCCGATCCGCAGAGCTTTTGGCGACTCGGTTTTTGTCTACAACAATTCTGGCAGCGATTTTGCCTATGGTCCTTCTCTATCCGTCTTTGAGGACGAATTGATCATCCTCTATTCCGATTTGCAGCCCTACAGCCGCAGCGGCGAGGACTATGAGCCTCTATACGCCGTCTTTTTCGACGGCCGGCAATTCCACGACCGACTGCTGATCAACGACCGAGTGCGCAACCGTTATGCCAAAGGGGTGCAGGCCGGCGATCGTTTCTGGCTGGTCTATAAATCGAATATGAACTATCCCGGCACAGCGTATTGGTACCACGATATCGCTCTGTCGACGATCGATTTGAGGGATAAATCCGTGCAGACCAGAGCTTTGTTTCAAGATCGAAAATATAATTCATCGCCGGATTTGGCCGTGTGGGGCGATGATCTGATCGCTGCCTATAACAAAATCGAGCACCTCTATACGAACGAGGAGGATCCGGCCCGGCGTTACGGCTGCTTTGTTGTTGAAATCCGGCCGGAAAAGTGATTGCCGTTCTGCTCGAGCTAAACGCTGTACCCGCTCTGTTGGCTCAAAATGATCGTTCCGCGCTCTTCCGTCCGAACGAAGCAGAAACGCACCAGGGGCTCGAGTATCGATGCGAGCAAGAATGACCTGGTGCGTTTCAATTCTTATTTGTGCAGAACTAGTTGGATTTCAATTCTTTTTCCGCTTTTGCCGCGGCTTCGGATACAGCCGTATAGGCCTCGAGAAAGCCGCTTTTCATTTGTTCCCAGGCATCGGCAGAGCCGCTTTTCAGCTCCTCATAACGGGTTGCCAGTTTTTTCTGATGTTCGCGCAGCTCATCCAATTCCGCTTCGGCGGTTTCGCGTGCCTGCTCATCCATTTGAGCACTCTTTTCCTCCAGACGCTGCTGCAGAGTTTGTATTCGGCTCTCCATATCATCTACCGCCGTCCCCAGCTTTGTGATCGCTTCTTCTCTCTGCTCGACGCCATAGCTCCCGATTGCCGAAACCAGGTCTTGTGCTTCCTGTTTGATGTTTTCCATAGAGGCCTTTTTAGCCGCTGCTTTTTCCTCTTCACTGGACTTTTTTACACAGCCCGTCGCCAAAAGGCCGAGAACAGCAAGGGCCAGCACAATGGGTAGCGATCGATTCACGCGCATGTACCAGCGCTTATCGCCATTTTTTTCGATTGCATGTTGGAACATGTTCACCTCCGCTTTGTGGCTGTAAATATTTTTTCCAGTCGTTAATCAAAACTTGGAGAGAGCGTTTTTAAGCGAATCTTCCAGCGTTGTCCAGCTCTTTTCAAGCCCCTCTTGCAGTTCTTGCCAGGCATTCGCGCCCGCTTGTTCTATCTCTTTGAGTTTTTGTTGCGTTTCGGCCTTTTTGTTGTGCAGTTCTTTGATTTGTTTGTTGTATGCGCCGCGTGCATCGGCTTTGACGGAATCCGCTTTGGCTTCCAATTTGTCGATTTTGGCGTCCCATTCCTTCATTTTGGCAGTCATCTTATCGATAAAAGCTTGTCGATCGTTCATTTTTGATTCTCCTTTCAACGGTTTGGCTGTCATGCATAAAATGCCGATTACAAACCCGCTCAGGAGGGGAAAGCGTTTCTTTTCGACCCTGGGATAAAAGCGGCTCAATTCGGTGGTTAAACGGGGCTTGAATCGAACGAACAACACACAACAAAATGCAACAGCTATTTATATATTTACAACAAGAAAAAATGGTTTAATATTCACAAATAGTATCGCTTTTTTTCAGGGCTTCGACCCCCAACAGCAATTCTGAGGGTGTACACTGCAATTATTGACTTGATATCTATTAAAAAAATCAATAAAATGAATCGATTGCCTGACAGTCGGTCAAGCGATGAGCTGATCGTTTACGATTGCGAGTGAGGTGCTCTATGGGCCTGAGAGGCAAGATCGTTTCCGGGTTTCTGATTCTGGTTATCATGTTGGCTGTGGCGGGATTGTGGTCGATCTATGAACTGAAATCGACAGGCTTTTCCGTGCAGGCGCTTTTGGATGACAATTATCGCAGTATTCACGCTTCCACGGGTATGATCGAGGCGCTGGAGCGGGGCGACAGCGCTATTTTATTGCTCATGCTAGGCAAATGGGAGCAGGGACGCACACTGTTGACAAGATCTGACAGTCTCTTTTCGGCTCAGCTCTCTTTTGCCTACAGCAACATTACCGTGCCTGGTGAAAAAACCTTGCTGGATTCAATTCGACTCAAATACGATCTCTATTGGAAATTCTGGCAGCGGCCTATCGTCGACACGCCACGGGAAGGCAATCTCGAGTGGTACTGCCAGGATGTGCATGAAGCGTTTTTGGATGTCAAGACGGCGGTCCAGGAATTACAGAGAATCAATACAGCGGCCATGTATCGCACGGCATCCGATTTGAAACAACGATCCAATCGAGCGGTGATGCCGGGTCTTGTAGCTATCATTGCTGCGGTGCTGTTTATCGTGATCTTAAATTATTTTGTCAATCACTATATGGTCAAGCCGATTGTTACCATCACCGACCGCGTCAAACGCTTTGTCCAAGAGCGAATGCCTTACAAGGTAACGATCGAAACAAAAGATGAAATTGCCGAGCTTTCTGAATCGATCGGCCAATTGTGCCAAACCGTGAAAAGTCGGGATGAAGCGAAATGAGAATCGGTGTCGTCTTGCGCTATGTGGCTTTGGCGCTGTTCCTCAACGCTTTTTTTATGTTTCTATCGGCTGGTTTGTCATTGTTTTACAAGGATGCTGCTTTTTTGCCCTTGCTGTACAGCGGGATTGTAGCGACATTGCTCGGCTGTTTCCTTCTGATTTTCGTCCCTTCGACGGACAACATTACCAACAAAGAGGGGTTGTTGATCGTTGTTCTGAGCTGGCTTTCTTCCTGCCTGATCGGCGTCCTGCCCTATATCCTTTGGGGCGGCGTATTTGATTTCACCAATGCCTGGTTCGAAAGTGTCTCCGGTTTCACCACAACGGGTTCGACTATTCTGATCGATATCGAAGTCGTACCCAAAGGCTTGCTTTTCTGGCGCGCCGCTACGCATTGGATCGGCGGGATCGGTATCATCATTTTTGTCCTCTCCATTCTGCCCTATATCGGTATTGCAGAGATTCTATTGTTCAAGAAAGAAATATCATCGGTAATGCAGCACAATTTTCATCTTCGCGCCCGGCGGGCAATTCAGATCCTTGTCGGCGTCTACCTGGTATTGACCTTTTTAGAAACAGGGACTCTTGTTTTATGCGGCATGTCCCTGTTCGACGCTGTCACTCATGCCTTTGCCACCATCGCAACCGGTGGATTTTCTCCACGCAACGCTAGCATCGCTTATTACCACTCGACTGCAATCGAGGTGGTCGTCATCATATTTATGATTTTATCCGGTATCAATTTCGTTCTGCTGTTTTCTGCAATAACCGGCAAATTCAAACAGCTTTTCGCTTCCTCCGTGATGCGCTACTATCTGTTGATGCTTTTGCTGGGCGTCATCTTTGCTTCATTGGATCTCTATCTGGTACAAAATAAAAGCCTCTTTCAGGCCTTGCGCTATGCCTCTTTTAATATCATTTCGGTCGGAACCTCGACCGGCTTTGCCACGACCGATACAGCCATCTGGCCCGGCTTTTCGCGATTGTTGTTGATTTTTTTCGCCCTGCAATGCGCCAGTTCGGGGTCGACATCCGGCGGTATCAAAGTCGATCGCATGGTGATTCTTTTTAAATCATTCGTCAATCAAATTCGCATGGCGATGCACCCCAATGCGGTTATTCCAATTCGAATAGACGGTATAGCTCTTAAAGAAGAGGTCGCCCTGAAAAGCATTCTCTATATCATGGTCTATTTGATTATCGTTTTTTTCTCTTCGGTGCTTTTATCAGCCATGGGTGTTGATCTGCTCAGTGCGTTTTCGGGCACTGTTGCAGCCATGGGTAATGTCGGTCCGGGTTTGGGATCCGTCGGATCGACTGGAAACTTTGCCCACATACCCGCTGCGGGCAAATGGTTGCTGTCGCTGACCATGCTTTTGGGCCGACTGGAAGTCTATGCTCTTGTTATCTTTATCACGCCGGCTCAATGGAAAAGCACGGTTGCCTATTGAGTGCAACAGAACGTTGATCTGGTGTTTTGCCGGTGCTGAAAAAAAATAAGGGGAGCACCCTCCTTTGAGTTGGGCAAGCTGTACCGTACAGGGCACTCTGCCGGGTTGGGGCAGCCACTCCGGGGCGATGGGGGATCGCCGGTATACACAGTCAAGTTTTTGCTGGTGATTTTGCGGTCGACGGCACGGATATAGAACGTCTTTGCTATACCTTTCAGCTGATGGTGCCGGCAAACGACTACCAAAGATAGTAATTGGCCTACAGCTGCGCAGTGGCGACAGCTTTTTGGCTCAACACGATCCCGAGACATTTGAATTCTGCTGGAGCGACATATTTTGCTATTGCCTGAATCTCATAATTAGTGTATTATTCAGGTAGAGGTTTGTGGAAAGGTTTCATTTATGTAACCGTCTTCTTACGGGGAAAGGAGAATCCATGAACAACAAAAGTATGCTCCTGTTTTGGGCACTGGTGTTATTCGGGGTTTGTTCTTTGTACGGCCAGTATTCTATCTTGCCCATTTGTGAAGAGACGTTTACTGGCAAGCCGGATGCCACTTTTTCTGACGTCGTGCAAATCCAGGGGAAAAAATTCATTGGCGGCTATACCGAAATCGCACCCCATCAGTACCATCTCAATCTCTACCGCCAGGGTGATTGCTCGCTTGTAGAGTATCCATCAACCGCTCTTTTGTTTCCGCCTCTTTTTCTGCTGCCCATGCCTTCCACTCCGAATGAATTTGTGATGTTTTCAAGTGGTTTTGATACTGCGCCGACTCTGGGAACAGGGCCGACCGGTATGGTGCAGATTGTTATCGACCCGATTACCGGGATGCCAGTATCGGGTGTCGAAGCGGCAGTGACTTGGC
Organism: Candidatus Zhuqueibacterota bacterium; assembly: GCA_016929055.1. Classification (GTDB taxonomy): domain Bacteria; phylum Zhuqueibacterota; class Zhuqueibacteria; order Residuimicrobiales; family Oceaniaggregativiventaceae; genus Sulfursilanivivens. The sequence continues at coordinate 27,775 of JAFGJN010000057.1, read as the reverse complement.
TGGCAGATGGCTATCTGGAAAAAGCGGTGGCTTCAGGGAACTCGTTTTGCCTGGTCGGTGGATGGGATATGGATGAGGACTTGCAGATCGGGGTCTTGAGCCTGGTGAATTCCGATCTCGAAATCACTCGAACGATTCGAACCCCTTTGAGCGGACAAAACGTGGATGGAACATTTTTTGATGGTTTTTCATTTTACGACGTCTGTTCCGCAGGTAGCGACTATGTTGTCCTGGCCTATGCCTATCATTCTCCCGAAGAAGGGCGCTATGATTTTGCCGACTATGCGATGTTAAAATATGGCGCCGATGGCACACTGATTTGGTCCACTATTCCGCAAGTGGCGGGGACAAAAATCCGTCCCCTGGTTATACTGGCCAATCTTTCCACGGGTTATGTGCTTCTCAGCCGGGAAATTGGCGGCGCCCGGCGTCTGATGCTGCAGGGATTTGACAACTCGGACAACGAGCTTTGGCTGCGCTATTACCCGGAAATCGGTTCCGGTGTCTGGAATATGCGGCTGGACCAGGACGGCGCAACACAGTTGGGATATATCATTTACGGCAGCCAGTCGTCTCGCGGATGGCTGGCCCGCGTCGATAACGCCGGATATCTCTATTGCAGCGGATGGGTTGAATCATCGAGTGCGGACCAATTTGCATCCGTAGCCACTCTCCAACGAGATAACTATATAGCAGTCGGCAACAACAGCGGGCTGCCCTGGTATGGAATTTTTGATTTGCCCTGTTCATTTATCGTCAAAGCGGATTTTTATGCCGACCTGACAGCCGGACCGTCGCCATTTCGCGTCTCGTTCAAGAATCAAAGCACAGGCAATATTCAGAGCCAACTATGGGATTTTGGTGACGGCGAAACCAGTCAGGACGCCAATCCGACCCATATTTACCGCACTCCAGGCCTTTACTCCGTGACCTTGACAGTCAGCGACGGCATCGACCAGGATGTGATGAGCAAAACAGACTATATTCAGGTTTATGAAGCGGAACAAAAAAATTATACCGTCCGCCAAGCCAATAATATCGTCATTGACGGGGATCTCTCCGATTGGCCAGAGGTGGAAGAGATATCGAGCACCGACAATCCGGATAACCCTTTTTCTTCCGATGACCTCACTGCTTCCTATCGAATGGCCTGGAATGGCCTTGACCTTTGGTATATCGGGTTTACAATCGAGGATAATATCATCGGCCACACAACTCCTTTGAGCAGTTTTGCCGACGATCCTCAAGGAAGTCAGGGAATCAGCAAATACTATTTGAATGACTGTATCGAGGCCATATTCGCACGCGATGGAGGAGGGCCAAAATTCGATGCCTTCAAGCTGGTTTTTGCGCCGGATGAACCGGTGCGGACGCTCTATCAGGCCGAAGATATTCGCCTTCATCCATGGCTGGAGTGGGGAACGGTCAATCCCCTGATCGGGCCGCATGCAGACCGGTCGGCAAAAGTCCCTCCCGTCTGTGTGACGCAACTCAAGGTCGGCGAAAGCGGGTGGCAGGGTGAAGCAGCTTTGCAACTTACCGCTCTTCCAGATCCCGGAACGCCTTACCGTTTTATCTTTTCATTTAACGATATCGATGACCAAGTGGATGCGGCCACCCGGCACCATGTCAACACCATCGGCGGTAATCTTGATGTCTGGGTTGCTCTGGATCAGCTTTTTGGCGCCATGCCGATCATCCAGTTCGATCAGAGCACCGATCTCGCCATCGCCAACGACGCTGTTCCGCACCAGATGGCTCTCGCGTGTGCGCCCAATCCCTTTAATCAATCGACTCGAATTCACCTGACTGTGGTCCAATCCGGATGGGTTGACCTGGTTGTCTATGATGTCAGCGGCCGCCGCGTTGCCGATCTGCTGCACAAGCGGCTCGAAGCAGGTGCGTATGATCTGACCTGGGAGGGTTTGATCGCCAATCGAATGCCAGCCCCTTCAGGAGTCTATTTTATCCGCATGCGCTGTGCTGATCAACTCATCCAAGCCAAGGTGACACTGGTGAGATAGTTCGCAGGCTGCACCGCACAGGGCATCCTGTCGGGTTGGGTCAGCCAATCCGGGGGGTGTGAACGTGCGAACGTGTGAACGTGCGAACGTGAGAACGTGTGAACGTATGTAATTAGTTTTAATCGATTTCCCTCCAATAGGTGTCGCTGTACAAGCCGATCTTTTCAACGGGAATGGGCAGAAATCCGGGTATTTTTTGCGGAATGACTGAATCCTCTCTCAGGCGAAAATCCAGGGCTTCGAGATCGACAAAGCCTGGATCCTCCAAGGCGATGAAATTGTTACGGCAGTCGAATTGGGCGTGCATGCCGGTCAAGCGCAGCGGTTCTTCAAGCTGAAAAAAGACATTTTTTTCCAGAATATTTCGCGCCGGATACATGCCCACATAGCTCTCACCATCCGCGGTCAGATCCATCCAGTTCGCCAGATGGGGAAAGCGGCTGACATAGGGATCGCGGCGAATGTCGATCACCTCGAGCAACCGCCGGTGATAGATGCCGCTATCGCCGAAATAGGTGTCCCATTGCCGCACGGCAAAATCCCACCACATCGACTTTTGGTGCAGGGCTGGTCCCTCACTGTTGACAAAGATGTTGTTGCGCACAATGATATCCTGCCCGCCGTTGGAATAGACCGAGCCATAGGTGCCGGCGTCATAAAAGATATTGCCTTCCACCAATGCACCGCAGGTGCCGTCGTCGAAATAGACCCCCATCATCCATTTACGGTCGTGGCGGCCGACATGGTGAATAAAATTGTAGCGAATAATCGTGCCCTGATCGCTGGGATCCCGTCCCATGTACCAAGCCGAGGCGTCGTTGGCGTTTTGTCCGACGTGGTGAAGATGGTTGTATTCGAACACGTGCAGGGGACCATTGACCAGGATGGCCTGAAGGTCGCCGTTCGAGATATCGCAGTGGCTCACGCGGTTGCCGCACCCGTCCACGCTGATACCGACCCACTGCGAGCGGTTGCGGCGCTGATAGTCGCTGATGCGGCAGTTTTCGACGTAACACTCTCCGGGTTCGAGGTCGGCTTTGCTGCCACCGCTCAAGACGATTCCGCCTGAACCGGTGCCCTTAATATCGCAGCTCAGGATGCCGTGCTTTTTTCCGGCCCGGCGATCCCAGGTGGTGTGCTTGTAGAGATGGCTTTTCAGACTGCCGGTTTGGCGAGAGACGGGCTCACCCTCGTAATGTTCGTGGGTGATGTGCGGAAAGGTTTGCCGGGCGCCCTGTCCCATCTGAATGCCGACCGTGCCGATATTCCTTACCCTGCAACCGGCGATGAGGTTGTTCTCGCCGCCTTCCAGATAGATACCCATACCGCGGGTCGCTTCGAACTGCACTCCGCGGATGGTGACGTTGCTGGCGTTTTCCAGAGCCAGAATCGGCTCTTCGAGTTCCGAAACGATGATCTCGCTGTTCGATAAATCATTCGGCGGGTAGAGATACAGACGGCCGCTTTTGCGATCCAAATACCATTCACCCGGGCGATCCAGCTCTTCCAGCAGATTGAGGGCGATGTACTGCTGAAACGGCTCTCCCGACCCCAGCCCATACATGTGCGGCGTCGACAGCTTGACCTGGCGTTTGACGGGATCGATCCAGTCCACTCGAATTTTATCATCCGCATATCCCCATTTAAAGGTGCCGCGAAACCACACCTCCTCGGCCTTGTTCCACAACTCGTGACGGTCATCGGTGTATTCAAAAATGCCGCCGCGAATGTTTTCGTAGTCGCCGATACGCGGCACCGAGCCGGTGTCGACAATGGGGCCGATCAGCATCGCGCCCTCGTTAGGATAGCGGGCCAGGGGCATGACCTCACCGTCGATAAAGAGCTCGAGCGGGGCTGCAACCACGGGCAGCGCATGACCAAATTTGCGGTGCTCGCCATAGCGGGTGATACCCAATGCTTTGAGGTCGATCACTCGAATATGCTGGCGTGCTGCGGCATCGATGATACGCTCGAGCACCGCGGTATCGCGGCAGGCTTCGACTGCAGTGACGGGAATGAGACTGCCGCCGAGCAAACGCGCGGTTTCCCCGGGAAAGCTGCGATAGACGATGCGTCGGCCGGTCGGAGCCGAGTCGCGTTCATCCAGGACAACCGTTTCGGTGATGCGATAAACACCCTCGCGCAGGGCGACCGTCACCGTGTCGAATGCGGTTCCGGATGTGAGCAAGTCGCGTACCTCATTCCGTGCGGCGGTCAGAGTGGCCAACGGGCGCTCGAGCGTGCCGGGATTGCGGTCATCGCCATTCGGCGCGACAATCAAGTCGGCTGCCGGCAGGACGACAGCCGGGATTGCCATGAGCAAAATCAACCAGGCGATACGGATTTTCATTCGTCGCTCCATTTTTTGATGTGAGTCTACCCTGTCGCAACCCCGGGGGGGCAGGTGAATGGGATAAGATAGGCTTTGTCGACGGCCGGGTCAAGGGATTTGTGGCTTGCTTTTGCTTAAAAAAGTCGATCGGGACAAGAGGGGTGAAAAATTTATATTGATTGCCAAGTCTTGATCCTCTATTTTTGTTGAGCAATTTAAGGGTGATCCGCAAGTACGGATTTCTCTTCAGGCTGAGAACACGCCGCCAAGAGGGGAGTCGGGTATTTTTTATGAAAAGGAATTGATTGCCAATTCAAACCGGAATGAGCAGATGAAAACACGCCTCTTTATTTTGTTTTTTCTTTTGTCGATCGCTGTCGACGGATATGCTCGAATTTTTATCAACGAAGTTGTTTCGTCCAACCAGACTTCTCTGGCCGATGAGGATGGTGATTATCCCGACTGGATCGAACTCTATAATGCCGGCGATCAAGATCGGAATCTCGACGGATTCGGATTGAGCGACAACGGCAATGAGCCGTTCAAATGGGTTTTTCCGTCTCTCTCGATACCGGGAAAGGGATTTCTTGTCGTTTTTGCATCCGACAAAAATCGCAGCCTGTCAGATGATCCACTGCACACCAATTTTAAACTGTCCGCTTTGGGTGAAGAGCTGGTTCTGACGCGGCCGACTGCCCAAACAGAGGATTCGCTGTTTGTTGCCCCGTTGTCGGCGGATATCTCTTTTGGCAGAAAACCGGACGGATCCGACCATTTTTTTCTGTTCGAATCTCCGACGCCGAATCGGTCAAACACCTCAGCCGGTTTTGAGGCACAAGCGAACGACGTTTCCTTTTCTTCGCCCGGAGGATTTTATGAAAATGAAATTCATCTCGAATTATCGACTCTGGATCCTAAAGAGTTAATCCATTATACGATCGATGGAAGCGTTCCAACCCTTCAGTCTCCGGTTTATCGAAATCCGATCGCCGTCGAGCGCACGACAGTGATCCGCGCTCGAGCTGTCGCTGGCAACAAAATCGATGGCAGAGTCACGACCCATACCTACTTGATCGCTGAGCCCAGGATTCTGCCCGTTATCTCGTTGAGCACCAATCCGGAAAACCTGTGGAGCGACTCGAGCGGCATCTATATCCTCGGACCCAACGCCGATATGAGCGACTATCCCTATTGGGGCGCCAATTTCTGGCAGGATTGGGAACGGCCCGCGCATATCGAGTTTTATGATGAAAACCTTCAACTTGGTTTCAGCCTCGATGCTGGCATAAAAATATTCGGGTCATGGAGCCGCATCTATCCACAAAAATCGCTTGCGGTTTTTGCCCGCGGTGTCTATGGCACCAGTCAAATCGACTATCCCATTTTCCCGGAAAAGTCGATCACAACCTACCAATCCTTTGTGATGCGAAACGCTGGCCAGGATTGGGGTCGGACCTTTTTTCGGGACGCGCTCATTCAGAGTCTGGCAGAGGATGCGGATGTCGATGTTCAGGCCTACCGCCCCGCCTTTGTCTATTTCAACGGCGAAAGAATGGGGATTTTCAATCTGCGTGAAAAAATGAGCGAACATTACATCGAATCCAATCACGGGGTCGATACCGATGCAATCGACATGATCGAACGGGATACCATCTTGATTCACGGTGATTTTGACCATTTCAATCACTTTATTCGCTTTCTGCAAAACCATTCCCTGGAATCACAAGCGAATTACGATTCGGTCAAAAGTATGATGGATATGAACAGTTTTATCGACTATCTGATCATTCGCTGTTTTTCGGCCACTTCGGATTGGCCCTGGAACAATGTCAAGATGTGGCGGCCGCGATCTGCGGGTGGCAAATGGCGGTGGTTGTTGTACGACACCGACTATGGATTTCATGGCGGACACCTCGCTCCGGAAACCGACATGTTTCGCGAAATTTTCGGCCAGAATACGCGCACGAGTTTCATCCTTGCCAAATTGATCGAAAATCGAGAATTTGTCTTTTCTTTTCTCAACCGCTATGCCGACAGAATGAACACCATCCTGCACCCGCAAGCTCTGAACCAACGAATCACTGCGTTTCAGACCAACCTGTCGGCGGCCATGCCTTATCACATCGAAAAATTCAAGTATTCCTTCAACGAGGTCTGGTGGTTAGGCAAGTCGATCGATTCCATGGAAGAATGGGAATACAATATCCATATCGCCCGTCGTTTTGCCGACGTTCGGGCGGCATTTGAACGCAAAAATCTTGTCGATCGCTTCAACTCCTTTGCCCCGGGAGTGGGGTCGCTGAATTTGACTGTTCCGGAGAGGGGAGGCAGGATTCGAGTGAATTCCATACTCGTCGAAATCTATCCCTGGAGCGGGTTTTATTTTGTCGGCGTTCCTGTCAGGCTGGAAGCCGTCCCGAATCCCGGCTATCGCTTTGTCAAATGGATCGGGGATGACATACCGTCGACAAATCCGGCCGAGATTCTCATCAACAATGGCCGGCTTTTGTCGGCAGAATTTGAGCCTGCGGCAGTGCAAAAAAGTCCGATCGTTATCAATGAAATCAATTACAACTCATCCTCAACTTTTGATCCGGAAGATTGGGTCGAATTGTACAATCCCGGCGATTTGAGCATCGATTTGAGCGGCTATGAATTCAAAGATTCCGAGGACGACCATTCTTTTAAAATACCGTCAGGAACGATTCTGAATAGCGGTGGCTATCTCGTGCTTTGCAGAGACTCGACCCGTTTTACTTTATGTTTTCCACAGGTGACTCATTTTCTCGGCGAGTTGGGATTCGGCTTTTCCGGGAGCGGCGAATTGCTGCAGTTTTTCGATGCATCCGGCAATCTCGTCAATAGCGTCGAATATGATGATCGTGCGCCCTGGCCTGAAGAACCGGATGGAAACGGTTCGACTCTGGCTTTGAAAAATCCGAATCTGGATAACGCCTTGCCCTCCAGCTGGCAAGCCTCCCTTGGTTTTGGCACGCCCGGGGCGATAAACGATGTCTATACGGGTGTCGATCAAGCCCAGTCACCGATCCGTACGCTGCACCTCTCTGCCAATTACCCCAATCCTTTTAATCCGACCACCACGATTCGGTTCGAGTTGCCGGCTGCAGCGCTCGTGAAAATAAATATATACAATATATTGGGTGAGAAGGTCAGTGAAGCGGTTCATCAGCACCTGGATGCGGGTATTTATCAGTGTCGATGGGATGGTAAAAACGAACAGGGGGATTTGGTTTCGAGTGGTGTCTATCTCTATTCTTTCGAAACAGACGGTGTGTCGAGGCAATCAAAACGGATGCTGCTCTTGCGATAACGTGTTCTGATCTCGTACGGGTTAACCGGTTGAATGTTCATCGGTACCGTTACCAGGTTCTTAAAATTGGCTCTATTCTGTCATTCTCCAGGAGGGCTGGAGGCCGCATAATAACCGAAAAAGTGAACCGTCCTCATTTTATTGCTCTTTTTTGTTGACATTGTCCCTTTGCCTGTCTATTTTGCCAAAAGGCCGTCAAACCTGCGCATGCGATTTCGACACTGCCTCTTGCGACGCGACGCTCGAACAGGCGTTTTGTTTGCTGTTGCTTCTTCCGGATCCGATCTTCGAACCGGCGGCTGATCATCGAATCCAGCTCTATTAATTGTGCCGGATGACCGACATCGCTCCTTCTTTTTCCTCTGAGCCCGCATCCAACGGCTACATCGGCGCAAATTGCAAGTATCCAGCGATTCAATCAACAGGAGGAGAGAATGGAAACGACAGAGGTGCACACCCGGGTCAAGGCGGTTATCGCTCGAGTTCTCAAGATGGAAGCAGGTCAAATCAAGGACGATGCCAATTTCATCTTTGATCTCGGCGCCGATTCGATGCAAAGTCTCGAATTGGTGGCCGCTTTTGAGGAAGAGTTTGGCATCGAAATGGACGAAGACAAGGCGCTGGAAGTACAGACCGTTTCCGACGCGGTTGATTTTATAGCAGGGTATCTGATGGACTAACTCCGGGGGTGCCATGACCGATCGTCTGTTGCAAAACCTCGAAAACCTGCAAAAAATTTTTTATCCGCAATCTCTGGCTGTGATCGGCGCCAACAAAGTTAAAGGGACGGTTCCTCACGATATTCTCGACAACATTCTCAAAGCCGATTTTCAGGGGGTCGTCTATCCGGTCAGCCCGCGCGAGACCTTTATCTCGTCGATTAAAACCTACAAATATGTCGTCGATATCGAGGATCCTGTGGATCTGGCGATTCTTGTTTTTCCCAGCAGTGTTTGCCATATGGCGCTGGAACAGTGTGGGGAAAAGGGCATTCAGGCAGCGATCATCATCTCAGCCGGATTCAAGGAGGTGGGGGAGAACGGCCTGGCTCGGGAACGCCAGCTGGTGGAAATTGCCAAGCGTTATGGCATGTCGTTCATCGGGCCGAATTGTCTGGGGGTGATCAATACCGATCCGCGTTGCAATCTGGACGCCTCTTTTGCCCGTCAGATGCCCGAAGCGGGGCCCATCGGCTTTTTATCTCAGAGCGGCGCTTTGTGTACCGCCGTGCTCGACTATGCACAGGCCAAACACATCGGTTTTTCCAAGTTTGTCAGTTTCGGCAACAAGGCCGACATCAACGAGATCGATCTGCTCTATTATCTCAGAGACGATCCCCAGACGGAAGTGATTCTCATCTATTTGGAAGAGATAACCGACGGACCGGCCCTGATTCGCGCGGCGCGCGATGTGATCGAAGGGAGCGGCAAACCGATTCTGGCGCTCAAGTCGGGGCGCACCGCCGAAGGCGCTTCGGCCGCCGCCTCACATACGGGATCGCTCGCCGGCAGCGATGAAATCTGTGAAGCTGCGTTTAAACAGGCAGGGATCATTCGTTGTGCCGATATTGAAGAGATGTTCAACAATGCCATCGCTCTCACCTATCAACCCCTGCCCCAAAACGACCGGATTGCCATTATCACCAACGCCGGTGGACCGGGGGTTCTGACCACAGATTCGGCCATTCACGAAGGGTTGCGGCTGGCGCAGTTTTCTCCCGAAACCAGCGCTCTGCTGCGAAAAAGTCTGCCCAAGACCGCCAACACCAAAAATCCGGTGGATGTGATCGGCGACGCCCGAGCCGATCGCTATAATCTGGCGGTTTCAAGTGCTCTCAAAGATGAGGGGGTCGACGGTGTGCTGGTCATCCTCACACCACAATCCATGACCGATATCGATACCATCGCCCGCGAGGTCTGCCAGGTTTCCAGCCAATTCGATAAACCGATCTATGCTTCGTTTATGGGAGAGGCCGATGTGGCTTCCGGTATCGATATTTTGCAGCGCAACCGCATTCCCCACTATATCCTGCCCGAATCGATGTGCCGGGCGTTTGCTGTGGCCTATCGTTTCGCCCAATCCCGTGACAGGCGCCGGGCGCCGATCGCCAATCTCCAGGTGGATAGCAAAAAGGCGACTGTAATTCTGGAAAAAGCGGTTGCGGCCGGACACAAGATTTTGCACGAGCACGAAGCGGTTCGAGTGCTGGAGCTTTATGGATTGCCCACTCTGCCGGGTGCTTTAGCAACATCAACACCGGAGGCAGTGGCCCATGCCGATCGCATCGGTTATCCGGTTGTGCTCAAAATCATGTCTGACCAGATTCTGCACAAATACGATATCGGCGGTGTGCACCTCAATCTCCACACCGATCGTGAGGTTGAAAGCGCATATGGCGATATTCTCACAGCTGCCCGAACACATGCGCCCGAGGCGGATATTCATGGCGTCTGGGTGACGCGAATGGTGGAGCCGGGACAGGAGGTGATCCTGGGACTCAAGCGCGATCGCGCCTTTGGTCCGGTGGTGCTCTTTGGGCTTGGTGGTTTGTATGTTGAGGTGTTCAAAGATGTCGTTTTTCGCGTGGCACCGTTGTTCGAGTCCGATCCTGAGGAAATGATTCGCGAAATTCGCAGCTACCCGATCCTCGCCGGTGCCAGGGGGCGTGAATCGCTGGATATCGTTTGCATCAAAGAGTGCATTTGCCGGCTGGCTCAGCTGGCTACGGAGCAACCGCTTGTCCAGGAATTGGATATCAATCCATTGATCGTCCATAACCAGGGGTGTTTTGTGACCGATGCAAAAATATTGCTATGACGGTGGATCGCTCGTGCTAACCCCTTGATGGGCGCAAGACTGGAAAATCCCCATTTTGTATTCCCGGCCGGTCGATTTTGAATCGCTCGCGCCATTGACAGTGCAAAAAAAGGAGTGGCCAAAATGAGAATTCTGATTCACGAAAATTATCAGGTGATGAGCAAGTGGGTGGCCCATTATTTGGCGGGCAAGATCAACCAGGCCAGGCCTACGCAAAAAAAGCCCTTTGTTCTCGGGTTGCCCACCGGTTCTTCTCCCTTGGGCACCTATGCCGAGCTGATCGAGCTCTACAAAGAGGGAGTGGTCTCGTTTCAAAATGTGGTCACCTTTAACATGGATGAATATATCGGACTATCGCAGGATCATCCCCAGAGTTATCACTATTTCATGTGGAGCAATTTTTTCAACCATATCGACATTCCGCAAGAGAATGTTAATATACTCAACGGCATGGCGGCTGATCCCGAGAAAGAGTGCGAGCGCTATGAGACCGAGATCGAAAAAATAGGCGGCATCGATCTTTTTCTCGGCGGCATTGGGCCCGACGGCCATATCGCCTTTAACGAGCCGGGTTCGTCGCTTTCGTCGCGCACCCGCATCAAGACCCTGACCTATGATACCCGGCTGGCCAACTCTCGTTTTTTCGATCACGATATCAACAAAGTGCCCAAAACAGCGCTCACCGTCGGTGTAGGTACCATCATGGACGCCCGTGAGGTCTTGATCCTGGTCAATGGCTACAGCAAAGCACATGCGCTGCAAAAAGGTGTAGAGGAAGCGGTCAATCACATGTGGACCATTTCGATGCTGCAGCTGCACCAACACGGCATCATCTGCTGTGACGAGGATTCGACTCTGGAACTCAAGGTCGGCACCGTCAAGTATTTTAAAGACATCGAACGAGAAGCGCTCAGCGGTTTTCCAAAGGTTTGATGCCGATAAGAGTTTGGCCAAAAATTCGGGATTGCCGTCCGACCTTGACCTCCTCAAAAAAAGCGATAAACATTAAGGAATGAAACGATGCTCCTTCGCAATCTCTGCAGCGACGAAATCACCCAGCTGGAAAATCAGGGGTGTTGGGCGGAAGCGTGGGAAACGGTGCGCGTTGTCGATCATTTTAACCCCCATCGGATTCAGCGCGTGCGTTTTTACGGGGCGGTTGAACTCGGCGATTTTTCAGCCGATATCGAAGTCGAGGCGGGTGTTCGGCGTGCCTGCGGTATCTATGACAGCACCATTCAGGATTGCCGGATCGCCGACAATGTGCGCATCGCCGATGTCGGCGAATTGGTGCGTTACACCATCGAGACCGGGGCGGTACTGCAAAAGGTCGACAGCCTGATTGTTGTCGGCGATAGCACATTCGGCAACGGCATCGAAATCGATGTTCTGAACGAAGGCGGTGGCCGAACGATGCGTATTTTCGATCGCCTTTCGGCTCAGCTTGCCTATTGTCTGGTTCACTATCGCCATGATTCCGAGATGGTGGCATGTATCGAGGCAATGATCACTGACTATTGCCTGGAAAGGCAGTCGTCGCGCGGTGTCATCGGCAGCAGCGCTCGTATCGAGCGCTGTGGTGTGCTGAGAAATGTGAGGGTGGGACCCTTTGCCGAAATCCGCGGTGCCGTCGAGTTGGCAAACGGCACACTGGCGAGCGTCGAGGCCGATCCGGTGCGCATCGGCTCCGGCGTCATCGCTCGGGATTTTATCGTCCAGTCCGGATCGCATATTTCCGATGGCGTGATGCTGACCCACACCTTTGTCGGGCAGGGTGTGCGTTTGGGCAAGCAGTTCTCCGCCGAACACTCGGCTTTTTTTGCCAATTGCGAGGGATATCACGGCGAAGCGCTTAGCGTCCTGGCCGGACCCTATACCGTCACCCATCACAAATCCACCTTGCTGATCGCGGCCCAGTTTTCTTTTTTCAATGCCGGAAGCAACAGCAACCAGAGCAACCACATGTACAAACTCGGTCCCCTGCATCAGGGTATTCTCGAACGCGGAGCCAAAACCGGATCGGGTTCCTATCTCTTGTGGCCGTGCCGGGTCGGTGCCTTTACCGCGGTGATCGGCAAACATGCGGCCAATTTCGATGCCTCGGAGCTGCCTTTTTCCTATATCGATGTGCAGGACGGTAAAACTTTTATAACGCCGGCGATGAATCTGTTTACCGTGGGAACCAAACGCGACAGCTCAAAATGGCCACAGCGCGATCGGCGCAAGGATGCAGAGAAACACGACCGCATCCATTTTGACTTGTTCAATCCCTATATTATGGGTCGAGTGTTGCGCGGCATCGACCTGCTCGACCAGCTGGTACAAAACACTCCCCGCGAACACGAAATAGTCAAGGTTAAAGGCTTGCATATCAAACGCCTGCTGCTCAAAACCTGCCGCAAATACTATGAAATTGCGGTGCAGGTGGCGATCGGACAGGCGCTGGCAGTCAAGCTGGAAGCAGCACCGCACGACTCCTGGCGTGCGGTGCGCGACGAACTGGCCATCGAAACCGGATCCAACCTCGAAGAGTGGATCGACATCTGTGGGCTGTTAGCCCCCCAATCGCGAATGCAGGAATTGCTGGTTGCGCTTCGCTCGGGCGAAATCACTGACCTCGAGAAACTGGATGATCGATTTGCCGATCTCTATCGCGCTTACGATAACAGCAATTGGAGCTGGATCGTCGCATTGATCGAAAAACGCCTCGGTATCTCCTGGAACGGGATGGAAAACGAGCAGGTTAAGCAGCTTATCCAGCAGTGGCGCGACCAGGCGATCAAGCTCAACAAAATGATTCTCATGGATGCAGAAAAGGAATTCGACGTCAACAGCCGTATCGGATATGGGGTGGATGGGAACCGGGAAACGATCGACGCGGATTTTACTGCGGTTCGTGGAACGTTTGCTGAAAATTCGTTCGTTTGGCAGCTGAAAAAAGAAAACACAGAAATCGCCGCCCGCGCCGACGCCCTGCTCGAAAGGCTGAAAAATCTTTCACCTTGAGGGAACAAGTCGTCGCCGGATTGTGTTTTAAAAGTGAGAGCCATTATTGAATGGCTGGTAAACTTGCGAATCGGGGATGACATTTGCGAAGCATTGAACCAGGCGCGCTGATGTGATGCGGGATCGAAAAAGTGCCAGACCGCTCTTTAACGCTCCTTGTTCGATGCCAGGATTAAGAAGGTCGATGATTGGTTAATTGCTCTTGCGACGCGATGCTCTGTTCGTTGGACTGTGAATTAAATCGAAACCCTTCCTCTGCTCAATACATGACTCGACGGTTTTTGCCCCCCATTGCTCATTTTGACGCCTGTAACTGATTCCCCCAAAAGCTGCACAATCAGATCTGGTGCGTTTTCGTCCTCGATTCACGGATTTCGGACTTGATCCATCTTTCGCAGCCTTCGCCGCAGAAATAAATTTGCCTACATAGCCCAATGGTTTGCAACTGGACACGGATATTGGCCTCGAAAATCGATGCGCAAGAGTTCTTTCTCGATGTTTATGATCCGTTCCATTCCAAAACCCTCGGAACGGACTTTTGGAGCACGGTTTTTCGCAGCTTTTTCTTTTTTCTGCAGCGATCGTTTGGTAAAATTCGAAAGGCAACCATGAAGCATTTGCAACTGGTCGATGGTCACTGGCTGGATCGTGCTGATCCGCTCTATCCCTATCTGCAAGCCCAGGTTCTGCCGCAGCTGGGTGTGTGTGAATCGCGACCAGAAATCGGAATCGATATCCTCAGCCCTTTGCAAGCCACCTATGCCTGTCACGAACAGGTTTCGGGATGTTCGGTGGTGCTCAAATTTTTTGGCCGTCGAGACGGGCATCGTTCTACGCGACAGTGCCGGGAACAACTCAACCTCGAATTCGCCAATCTCGTCTCCCTGCGCCAGCTCGGTTTTGATCAGCCGCCTCTGGAATTTGTGCGGCCCCTGAATAAAAATGATCGGCTCGATTTCCTCCTGGTGGAAGAGTATGCCTGGGGGCATGATCTCGATTACTATATCGCACGGGCGGCTCATGACGGACAGGGGGATCGTCTGGCAGAAAAGCTCGAATTGCTGGCTTTATTTCTCTATGCCCTTCACGATCGAACCCGGGGCGAAGATCGTATCGCCTTTGCCAATATGGGGCGCTATTTACTTCATCTCGGTGAGCAGCATGTCGAGACGGCGATTGTCGGAAATGGCTGGCTGGCAGCGCTGGTCGAGGCCTGTGGAAAGTGGTGTAACCGTCCCGAGATGTGGGCGCCTCATCAGGTTTCGGTGCATGGCGATGTCACGCCGACCAATTTTATTTTTCCTATCCTGGACGGAGTCTTGGCCATCGATCTGGAGCGGATGCATCGTGCCGATCCGGCCTATGACCTCGGATTTCTCGCAGCAGAACTGCGCCATCATTTCGCACTTCGGGTTTTGCATGCCGATCGCGCCGAACCGTTTATCGCCCATTTTTTTCGCTCGTATTGTCGCGAGAGTCGAGAACCGGAAGCACTCTTTAACGAACTGACGATGCGCAACCGATTCTATATGGCCCTGGCCGAACTGCGAATCGCGCGCAACACCTGGCTGCCTTTGGCCCACCGTCGTTGGCTGTGCGAAGAAGCGGTAAAGTGTTTGCAGTAGAAATTGGATAATTTTGGTTTTGAATGACAGAACTTCTGTAGACGATCGAACGGAATCACTATCTAACAAAGTCGAGTGTTCGAGGCAAATCTGTGAGAGGATCATATGGCCGCATTGAAAGCAATCTTGTTCGACGTTTACGGTACGCTCATCGATATCCGCACTGATGAGCATCGCGACGACCGATTTGAGGCGTTGAGCCGGTTCCTCGAATATCGACAGGTCGCCATTCCTCCGCGGGAGCTCAAAGAGCTCTATTTTGACCAGATCAATCAGCAGCTCGCTCGCAGCCGGGAAACCAATCCCGAGGTGGATGTTGCTTCAGCTTTTTCTCACATTTTGCGCGAGCGCTGCTGGGCCAACGACCACTATCTCGCCATGGTGCTGACCCAGCTCTATCGTTCGCTCACGCGTGAGCGATTTGCTCTGTTCGCTGATACCTTTTGGACTCTGAGCGAATTCCGAAAAGCGTATCGGTTGGGAGCAGTCTCGGATGCCCAGCGCCTCTTTTGCATGCCGGAACTGCAGGTGCTGCGCTTGCACCACTTTTTTGATGCTGTGGTGATCTCTTCCGACTATGGTTTTCGCAAACCCGATCCGCGCATGTTCCACATCGCCCTGGCTGTGCTCGATCTCGAACCCGAGCAAGCGGCTTATATTGGCAACAAGTATGAAACGGATTGCCTGGGTGCCAGGCGCGCTGGACTGGCCTGTGTGGGATTGATCCACCAGAGCGATCAGGACACATCCCACTATAGCGAAGCAGAGCAGCCCGATTTCGTTGCGGAAAACCTGCGCCAGGCGTTGAACCAGATCAAAAATTGGGAATCCCTAGCCAACCAAAACCGCAAGTAGTGGCCAGCGGCTGCTGGCTGCCAGCCAGCAGCCGCCAGAGAACCGCTGCTTATTCGGTTTCGTCGCTTTCCAGGTGCCAGATTTTAAAGGTCGGCTGATTATTGGCCATTTGAGTAAAAAGATCCAGCGGCACGACCTCGACGTCCGGTCCGAGTTTGTCGAGAATGCTCTTGACGCGATCGATGTTGCTCCATTGGCGCACGTGCATCAATAAAAAATAGGGGCGCTGCGGATTCAGCGTCATCAATTCGTTCAGATCGGCCACGGCGTCCGCTTCGGATCGATCCTGGGACAGGTAATAATCAAAAGAAATCAGCGTGCGCTTGCCATCGCTGTAAAAAGTGTGCGACGGACCATAGCCGTTGCCGAAACCGATCGCATCGGGCATGTACTCGAAAAAGGTCTCGATAACGTCCAGAGGCAGATTGTTATTGAATTCTTTTTGCTCCAGGCGGGCGTGATCCATAATTTCGAAATAGTTGAGATCGAGATCCTGCATCAGTTCATAGGCTTTGCTGACCATCTGTGGCAGCATCTCGCGCGGAATGGCACGGGGATACATATAGCCCGGCCCCCCCAATGATCCGATAAAATAATCGTTCGGCGTCGCCTGAGTGTAAAAGAATTCGAGCATGGCAGGCGCCATCCATTTCCAGTTCATGGTCACTTCCCAGGCATAGGGGATTTTTCCGCGCCCGGGCTGCGTCCAGGCGCCCAGGCCCAGACAGTCGGTCTGAATGCAGGCGATATAGACTTTTTTCTCGGGTTTGTAGGTTTTTCCGGGTTTGATGGTGTGGTTGTTTTTGAATTCAAAGCCCGGACTAACCGGTTCCTGATGGAGAAAGGACATATTGGGCAGGGTGTGCAATCCATCGATCCGGTGGCCGTAACTCGACGTGAGAGTGGTGTGCTCGCTCTCGCTGTCTTTTTTATACGAATGCCAGCCGTAAACCATGGACATGGGATGCAATTCCGCCAACAATTCGTTCGCCAGAGCGTATTCCTCTTTGTCGCCTTTATGGCAAGAAAGATCCTGGAAAAACGCCCGATTATACATGCCCCAGTCGACCACGCCGGATTTCATGATTCGGCCGTGCTCGCCGCCGAGCCAGACGATGCTCTCTTTGGAACAACGATCCCAATAAGCCTCTTTAGCCCAGGTGTAAATCTGAAAATCATTTTGGCCGCTGAATCGATTGCGATAATCCTCGATCATGGGGATTGCCAATTTTTCCATCAGTGGAATCTGATCTTCCGATACCACAATGGCATCTTCCAGCCCTGCCAGAGTAAACGCCACGATCAGTGATGTGCGCACCTCTTTGTCCCAGACAATATAACCCTTGATCTCTTTACGAAAGGTTTCGATTGCCTGTTGCAGCGATTTGAGGGGTGTGAAGGTGTAATTGTGTTCATTCTGCAAGAATTGCATCACATCGGGAGTAAAGTTATAGTCCCATTTTTCTGGATAGAGGAAATAGAGTTGCGGGCGGTTGCGGTTGGCCACGCCTTGCAGCGTGATCAGAGCTGCATTCTGATCGAGTTTGCCGTCGATACTCCAGTCGTTCTCCAATTCCATTGACCAGGCGTTTTTGCTCCCCGCCGGTTTGAACGTCACCATCATATCCTCGCCGCCGCTGCGACTAGAGCGGGTCACGCGGTACGTCAGGGTCTGGTCATGGTTGAGTGTATAGGTGTGGGTTTGGGTGATGATACCATTGCCCTGGGAAAGAAGGACGGGAATGGTTTCAACCACTGTCAGGCAGGAGCGAGCCGGATCAAAGTGGGTTGTATATGACTGGCGATCGCCTTTCTTTTTCCGCACGCCCAGGTAGGAAATCCCGGAAAGCCGATACGAGGTGATCTCTTTTTCAATGGTTTCATCGAGAACAACATTTAGCGTATCGGCAAAGCTCCTTCGCCCAGATGCGACTCGGATCAAAGCGATTTGGTTGTCAATGGCCTGTATCTCGAGCATCGTGTCGCCTCGCCGGCCCAGTTCCATGCTCTTGGCGGGCAAGATTTCCCATTTCCCGTTGAGATCGGCCGGTTCGGCAGCAAACAAGAGCGTCGGTAGGATCAGGAACAATGCAATCGTCGTTTTCATCAGCAGATTCCTCGATTTTGCCAGGTGTACGGTTGGGCGGATTTGTAGCTGGTAGAGCGGAAAGATCGGACCATCCGCCGGTTCGGTTGGTTCATTTAAGATATGCAACAAACCTGTAGAAAATCTGTTTTTAACCCTTTCGCCGCGAAAGCCGGCTTTTCTCAAGAACGGAGAGACGCCGATGAAAGAGAGGGCAAAACGCACCGATCAGACTCAAAAAAGCCGGGGCCGGGACAGCTCATTTTGGGTTGCGATTGTTGAGGAAATTTGTTATTCTTGCCGCGGGGGGAGAGATTGTTGGCCGCAATTGAAGCAGGTTCCAAATCGAGGAGAATATCCGTGACAGTGAAACGATCGGGCGAAAACAAACCGGTCTATTCGACGGCAAGCGGCAAACTCTGTCCCGAGTGCGGCAGTCCGGTGCGCCAGTGCCGTTGCACGCCCAAGGCATCTGGACCGCCAGGTGATGGCGTCGTGCGCGTCTCGCGGGAGACCAAGGGACGCAAGGGAAAAGGTGTCACCCTGATCACCGGCTTGCCTCTGGACAAAGATGCGATTTTGCGTTTCGCTCAGGAACTCAAACAGCGATTGGGAAGCGGCGGAACGGTAAAAGACGGTGTCATCGAGATTCAGGGTGACCATCGCGACAGATTGCTCAGAGAATTGACGGAGCGGGGTTTTTATGTCAAACGCTCCGGCGGTTAGCTCTGAGAATCGATTTTTTCGCGTACCTGTTCGGTTACGGACCGAAAATTGATTTTGCCGCTGCCCATCTTGGGAAATTCGGGCAGAACGACAAACTGTTTCGGCAGAGCGATCGACGGCAACTCCTGGCTGATTTTTTTGACCACCTCTCGTTCTTTTACCGGTTTGGTAACGGCGGCGATGATTCGAGCGCCCTTGCGTGAATCCGGAACCTCCACCACACAACACTCCACACCGGGTGGCAGCACTTTTTCAAGAACGCTCTCGGTGCGCACCAGCGATACCATTTCCCCGGCGATTTTTACAAACCGTTTCAGCCGGCCGCTGTGATAGAGATAGCCCTCGGCATCGAAATATCCCATGTCGCCGGTGTCGTACCAGCCGTCTCGAATGCGCAGCGAGGTCTCTTCGAGGTCGTCAAGATAACCTTTCATCACCAAATCGCCTTTGACCAGAATTTTGCCTTCCTCTCCCACCGGCAGTTCCGCATCGCTGTTGAGATCCACGATTTTGACCTGTGCGCTGGGCAGAACTTTGCCGATGCTGCCCGGACGATTGAACTCGAGTGTGTTGACGCTGATACCCGGACTCGTTTCGGTGGTTCCATAGGCTTCGAGAAGATCGATATCGTGTTCGCGTTTATAACCATCGCGCAGCCAGGCCGGTGTTTTGTCCGCTCCCGCCAACATGATCCGCATGGTGTTAAAATCACCGGGTTGCGCTTCGCGCAGATATCCGGCGAAAAAGCTCGGCGTGCCGGCGATGATGGTTGCCTTTTCTTCGCGAATGATCTGGGGGATTTTTTTAAACTCCAGGGGATTGGCGTTGGTCACGGCACACATGCCGGTAACCAGCGGCAGCCAGAAATTGGCATGGTAGCCAAAGACGTGAAACAAGGGCAGGACGCACATAAAAATATCATTGGCATCGAATTGATAGACACGGGTAATGTCCAGCAAATTGGAACTCAGGTTGCGCTGGGTCAGCTGTACGGCTTTGGGTTCCTTTTCACTGCCGCTGGTAAAGAGAATCACCACATTGTCATCCGCATGGCTGGGCGGGAGCGTGCGGATGATCCAGGAAACCGGATATTTCGAAAGCAGAGCGGCCCGCAGCTTTTCCGCTGGTTTCAGGCTTTCCATGATATCCTCGATAAAGATCATGCCTGGGACCAGTCGGCAGCGGATTTTTTCCAGCAAGGCTCGTGAGGTGATGATGGTTTTAAACCCGCATTTCGCCTGGGCGTATTCGGCATTTTCCGCTGCACCGGTGGAATAGTTGATCATCACCGGCGTTTTGCCGGCCATCACCACCCCCATCGTGGTCAACATGGCGCCGGCGGAGGTGGGGATCATGACGCCGATGAATCCTTCTTTGTATTTTTTAAAGCGCTTGGCCAGAATCAGGCTGGCCAGCAAAGCCCGTTCAAAAGAGACCTGGCGATTGGTGGAACGGTCATTAATGGCGACTTTGCTCTTGAACTTTTTCGCTGTCTTGATGAATTCGTGATGGAGGATCATTTGTTGTTTTCTCCTGAATATGATTCAGTTACACTTTTAAGCATATTTTGATAAAAATGCAAGCAATTCTTGTCGATGCTGAAAAAAATGTCGGATTTTGTGGGCGGTTGAATGGACGGATCAATTTGATGATTTTCTGTATCTTGGGGATTGTTTGCTGGTGTCTCAAAAGACAGGAGGGTTGATCAAGCTTTTCGCTGGTGGGCATTTGGGGTCGGAATCGCTATCGATCGATCCAGTCGCGGAATCGCGGTGCGCGTTCGACGCTGACCACCGCATCCACACTTTTGGGCGCCGGCGGGTGGAGATCGATTTTAATCCGAGCGCGCGAATAGGCTGTCATGTTGCGGATCGCCTCGTAGCGGAGAATGATTTTACGGTTGATCCGAAAAAACAACTCGGGATCCAGAACCTCCTGCAGCCGATCCAGAGTCCAGTCGATGGTATAGGTCTGATTTTTGTTCGTGGTCAAATAGACGCCTTTTTCCAGAGCATAAAAATAGGCGATTTCGTGGCTCTCGATGCTCTTGATTCGTTCGCCGATCTGCACGATAAACCGCTGCTTGTAAATGGTCTGGGTTTTGGTCAGACTCTTGATCAAAGCTCCCAGATCGGGCTGATAGGCCGTGCGCAGATGGCGATATTTCGTCAGTGCAGCGGCCAACTCTTCCCGGCGAATGGGTTTGAGCAGGTAATCGATGCTGTTGAGCTTGAAAGCTCGAATCGCATACTGATCATAGGCGGTGGTCAAGATCACCGGAGCCTCGACCCGCACCTGTTCAAAGATGGCGAAACTCTGGCCGTCGGAGAGTTGAATGTCAACAAAGAGCAGATCGGCGCGGTTTTCCGCTAGCCAGGAAACCGCGCGGGCGACCGACTCGAGGCGAGCGACAATCTCCGCCTCGGGTTCGATCGTATGAATCAGCTCCTCCAGGCGATCCGCTGCCAGTTTTTCGTCTTCGATAATGGCGATTTTCATGCTAATCCGCCTCGATTAAGGGCAAGCCGACGATATAGTCGCTTCCTGTCAAAACGACATCAGGTGATGGCTCGCCGAGCAAAAGGTAGCGATTTTTCAGATTTTCCAATCCCATTCCGCGCCCGGTCTCGGATCGATCTTTCAGTTGCAGCCTGTTGATCACCAGCAGCCGATTGTCTCGGGATTCGATTCGAATCAGCAACGGTTGTTCGGGAGTGGCGATGTTGTGCTTGAAGGCATTTTCCAGCAGGCATTGTACCGCCAGAGGGGGGATCCATCTCTGCAAAATAGAGTCATCCACAGAGTACCTGATCTCGATTGCCTGGCCGAATCGAATTTGCTGCAAATAGGAATAGGAAGCCACGAAATCGAGTTCGTTCTGAACGGTTACCACCGGTTTGTCGATCACATCCAGGATATAGCGGTATACAGTAGAAAACTCGTCGATGAATTGCTGTGCCTTGTCCCGATCGTTTTTAATAAGCGAGGAAAGGACATTCAAACTGTTGAACAGAAAATGGGGATCGAGTTGTTTTTTCAGGGTTTCAAACCGAAGACGGATATTTTCCCGTTCCAATACCTGGGTGCGCAAAAGCGAGTCCTGATGTTGTCGAAAAAAGCGAATCGCTTCCAAAATTGCCATCAGAACCAGATTGGCGATCAGACCGATCGTTGCGTTGATCAGATAGACCTGTGCCAGCGGTTGTTCATATCCCCACAAGAGTTGGGCAATCAGGGTCAGCAAGGAGCCGATAAAAATGCCGGCCGCGATGGTTACTCCTGTTTCCGTGATCAGTCGCTTGCCGATCGACATTTGCCAGGACCATCTGGAATCCAGGGCGGTGATTATCGTCAAGTCGATCGAAAGGATCAAAGCCAGCATCAAGGCTGTAAAAAAGGTGGCATTGAGCCAGATCACAAAAAAATGGGCGAGACCGGTAAGCGGCACATAACCGATCAGGTGTTTATAGAGGATCAGAATCGCTTGTAAAACGCCCGATGCGATACAAACCAGAGCAATGCGTTTGATTCTTTTATTCATGCCGTTTCTCGTTCGAACGCTTGATCATACTTTATCTGCACCTCTACCCAACAATAGAGTATAAGGTTTTTCACCAACAAATCAAAACACAACGTCTGAATATCAGCGTGTCGCCTCGGCCAATTCTGTCACGATGCGAATGAATTTTTTCGGTTCATCGTGCCAGGGGGCATGCCTGGATTGTTCGAACCACAGCAGCTTTTTGTCTTTAGCTAAAAGTCCGGAAAAAAACTTTTCCACCCCTGTCGGCCGGGAAAACGGGTCGTATCGTCCCGCCACAAACCAGATCGGAACTTTGAAATCGCGCTGAAATAGAGATGAATCGCATTCGATCGAGGTTTGATAACCGGAAATAAAATTCTGTAAAGCGTTTCGTTTTCTCTTTGCTATTTCATCTATTTTACAGAACCGGGTTGTGCGCATATCGTCCAGATCTGTTGCGCATTCGTTTGTATCTGTTTTTGCCAGCTGGCGGAAAAAAAAGTGGATCTCTTTCTGTGTATGGTAGGGCGGTGGGCCCATTTGAGTCAGTTGGGCCAACAGTTTGGTCTGCAGGTTTTTGCGAACAGCAGCGCAAAGATCCAGGTAGAGCAAACGGTCGCTTTCCCGTGCGTCTATTCTGGGTGATAGTCCAAGAGACCCAGAAAAGAGATCGGGACTTTTTTGCGCTGCATTCAGTACCCACACGCTTCCCCATGACTGCCCAACGACCAAGAGACGATCCCGCTGCAGCAAATCGAGAAGGTAGCGGCTGATCGAAATCACAAGTCTGCTGGCCGAGACATCGAGCGGTTTTCCGTCCTCGCCAAAATCGAGGGAATGATTTGAAGCGATTTTTGGCATCCAGCGCGCCATCACAAAGCGTTTTTCCAATGGACGCGGATAAAGCGAATACAACGGCTTGAGAAACGGAAAAGGAGTGTCGACCCACAGCAGAATCGGATTCCCGATTCTGCTTCCATGAACCACGATGCGCTGACGGTTGCACTCGATTTCCGGGCACAGGGTGGTGCAGATACCGGAAGAATCGGAAAAATTATTTCGGGGATAGAAAAAAGTGTCAAAAACACACATTGCATGCTCCGAATTGAGGTGAAAGGGTATCGGGCCTGTTGCACAGCGGCAACAGGCCCGAACCCGAGAGTTCTTGTTGAGACTAGAGCAGATCGTATTTCAGCATGATGCCGGCGCCCGCATTTTTGAGCAGATCCTTGTCGGTATCGATCAGCTCCAGTGGTGAGGTGTTTCGGTATGTGCCGGTCACGCCGAGCCATAGACGTTTGGACAGCCGTTGTTGAATTTCGATTCCGACCTCCTGCACACCGAAACTGGCTTTGTCGATCACTTCCTCTGACCAGACTTTATCCTTGCGATAATCCCGGTCATACTGGTAATACGCTTCTCCGGTACCGCTCATCAGAGAAAAAACCAGGCGCAGGTTGGAGTTCAGGGTAAACAGCCGTTCGACAAAGAGACCGCCATAAGCAACATAGAGATGGTAGGTCCCGTCATCAACCAACTGATCGAGTGCTTTGTCGTACCACAGACCAGAGCACGTCAGACCGATATTCCATTTGTCATTCAGCATAACCGCGCCTTTGAGATCCAGATAGCCGGCATTCTGCGAAAAAACTGAACTGCTGCGTCCGCCAACTCCCACATAGACGCCAAACTCTCGGTCGCCGATTTTCAGCGAGTTGTTTTTTTGAGCCTGGGCGCTTGCCGAAGCGACCAGCAGGGCGATGAGGATCCATTTCTTGCTCTTCATTTTTTTCTCCTTTTTACGTGTTGTTTGTATTGTGGGTGATTAGAATGCAATTCCGAATACCAAACGGCCTTCACCATCGAATCGCTTGAGCGGAGACGCATCTTCGATTTTTCCGATTGAGGATCGTCCATTGAAGCCGATGCCCATCAGAAATCGTTGTTTGTGGCCGAACAGCCAATTGTAATTCAGCACAGTACCGAAGGTCGGCAGTGTATCGCGACTCGAGTGACTGTTTTCATGGCTCCGGCCATATCCGCGTATGACGCCAAAGCTGAATCCGATCCCCAATCCCTTCAGGGGTAGTCCTCCGGGATAGAACAGACTTTTGATGCTGATCCAGCGGGCCTTGACGTCTTTGAATTCATGCCAAACAGAGATTGCCAGGGTCGTGCTTGGCATTGGGAGCGTGTGTTCATACTCGATGTGCAACGTGCCAAAGGGGATGAACAATTCATTGGCTGCCAAACTCTGCCGTGGTGCGGCCGATCCTGTTTGCGGCAAAGTCATGACCAGCAGTACAGAGGCGATCAGCAACACGTGCGAAATAAATGGAATGTCGGGTTTGACTGACCCGCTCTTTTTCCTTTTGGTTTTGTTTTGCATTCGGTGATTTCCTTTTATTATCTCTGTGTTATTGATTGACAGGCAAATATACAATGATTGAGTGGGGAATAAAAAAATAAGCGGACGAACGCGCAGATAGGAGGGATGAGAGTGCATAGAGAGGCGATAAACGGGGAACAGGGGTGAAAAGACGCGCGATTTTTACGCTTTTTTCTGGATATTGTGGTGAAAAAAACCTATTTTGATTTCTCTTGATCGACGCCACAAACACAGACCACGGGATTCATTCCACCTTTCCAGCTCTTTTCATCGAGGGAACGAATGGGCTTATCCGAACAAATCCACCGCGTCGTCCGACGCGCCAGCGCCTTTTACCAATCCCCGACTCCTGGGCATCTGCTCATCCATTGCGAAATTCCGGTCGAACGACCCCCTTTGCCGCCCCTGAATGATTTTGATCTGCACGGCCGGCTCGATAAGTGGATGCAGGCTTTGCTGGCGTATTATCGCCCCCTTTGGGAATTGAAAAAAGATCTGGATGATGATACCTTGCCCAATATTTGCCCCTGGTTCGGTATCGCTGAGCATTCGGCCTGGACCGGCGCCGAGGTGCATCTGCAAGAGACCACGTCGCTGCCCATCCCCTTTATCCACAACATCGAAGACGTGGAAAATCTCGCCTTTACCCCCGATCAACCCTGGTATCGACTGATGAAACGCGGTTACGAGCTGTTGCGGCGCTGGCAGGATGACACCTATGTGATTTCCCTGCGCGGCACCATGGCGCCGCTGGATATCGCCAATGCCATTCGCGGCAATGATATTTTTACCGATTTTGTTCTCCAGCCCGAGCTGGTACATCGCCTGCTGGCAAGGCTGTGCCAGGGGATACGCTGGTATTTTGATCAACTGATCGGCTGGACTGATCGGGTTGAAGGTGGAACGGTTTTTTGGATCACCGGCGGCTGGATGCCATTCGGAACACTTGGCCACCTTTCAAACGATGCCGCACTGTTGTGCTCTGCAGAGTGTTATGAAACTTTTAGTTATCCGGTTGAGACGGAGCTCGCTCGGCACTATAAAGGGCTGCTCTATCACGTTCACAATGAAAAATGGCACTATGTGCCCAAATTGGCTTCTCTGCCCGGCATGCGCTTGCTCGAAGTCTCCAATGACCCCAACGCGCTGCCGAGCCTTGAAAATTTGGAGACGGTCTATCGCCATACCGGCAACTGTAATCTGTTGCTTCACGGTACCAGCGACCAGGTACGGGCTCATATCGGTGAATTGACTCAGCGCAATGTTTTTCTCCAGGTCGCCTGTCGAGACAAAGCCGATGCACGAGATCTTGTTCAACTGCTGCGATCCCAATCGGCATTTAAACTTGAATAGCGGCAGTAGTGCTTGACAAAGCGACCGGGATATTGTATTTTAATTTTGTTCTCGGCTCGCTATTGATAAAAACCAGTTTTGAGGATTTGCTCAATTTTGCACATTGATTGGCTTTGATGGTGTCCCCCAACCGGGACTTATCTGCTGTCAGCCGTTTGCTCAACCCCTTGAGGAAAATCGATGCTGAATGTGGCCCTGATCGGATGCGGAGATATGGGACGGACTCACGCGGTCTGCTTGTCGCGTATGTCGAATGTGCGATTGCACACATGTTGCGATACCGATGTGGACAGAGCCCGCGAACTCGCGGAACACTTTACAGCCATTCATTTTTGTACCGACGCGACAGAAATTTTCAACGATGCATCCATAGACGCGGTCTATGTGCTCAGCCGAACCGATGCGCACCTCGACGATTGTTTGCGCACTCTGAAATCCGCTAAACATCTTTTCGTGGAAAAACCGCTGGCCCTCACTCTCGATCAGGCTCAAGAGATCGCAACCGCTGCGCAACAGACGTCCTGCGTGGCGATGGCCGGATTCAAGTTCCGGTTTTATACGCTGATCGAGCGTGCCTGGCGGACGGTTTCCACCCCTTTTTTGGTTTCCGTGCAGATCGTGGACGACCCCTGGCCGGAAGAGTTCTGGGCCAACTGCCCCGAGCAGGGCGGGGGAAACGTGATTTCTCAGGGCGTGCACGGCGCCGATTTGCTCCATTTTTTCGCGCGCAGCGAACCGATCGCCGTGAGTGCCGTCGGCGGAAATTATCACCAAAAAACCGGCGTGGTGGACAATCTGGCCGCTGTTTTTCATTTTGACAACGGATGCGCCGGTTCGCTGGTGATCGGCGACTGCGGACGCGCCTTGTTGCAGGGTAAATTCGCCTGCACCCTCTCTGGTTCACAGGGCACGGTCAATCTCGACCAGCGCTTCAGCCGACTCGGCTATCAGTTGCGCGACGGCTCATCGCGTATCGAAACCGCGGAGGAAGACGGATTTTATATGGAAAATCTGGCTTTTATCGACGCCATTTCCCGTAAAGCACCTTCACCCTGCGATATCGACCAGGGTTTGATGGCCCAAGCCATGATGGAAGCGGCGATTGAATCGGCTCGACTCCAATCCGTTATCGAAATTCATCGCGACAGGGACGGCAGTGTTCTTTTGCGCCGGCCACCCTTATAGAGTGAAAGGATCCATCTATTTGTCCCGATCGAAAACATCTGCTTCGGCATCCGATCTCGAGGCTTATCTGACCGATCATATCCTCGCTTATTCCGATCGTCAACACGAATTTTGGAAGCGGCGCTATGATTCCGAGGCGGTTTTTATCGAATCGGTCGCCGGGGCTCGTCTCTGCTGGGAGCGGATGATCGCTCCAATACAGACCTTTGATCGTGAACCGCTCTGTGTTGTGCAGCAAAGGCGCAACAATGAATGGCTCGTCGAATTGCGGCACGATGAGCGGCTGTTGATGCAGGCCCGGTTGCTGGTACCGGAGACGGAGACGAATGACATACCGCCGCCGCTTGTGATCTGTTTGCACGGTATCGGCGGATCGGCGGCCATGGTGCTGGGCGAAGACGATACTCACCCCCCGGCGTATCACGCTTTTGGTCATGCCCTGCTCGACACAGGATGCGCGGTTCTGGTCCCATCCCTCATCAACGCTTTTGCTCCCCGTGCCCGTGTCAATCGGTTGGCTCTT
>JAFGJN010000056.1 GCA_016929055.1 Candidatus Zhuqueibacterota bacterium | reverse complement strand
GTCGTGCGCCTGGATCAAAGCGGATTGCACCATCCAGCTGCCGCCACAGGCCCAGACTTGTGAAAAAGCGAGATAGTCGCGCAGATTGGCCGCTGAAATACCGCCAGTCGGGATAAAGCGCATGTTCCTGTAAGGCGCGCTGATCGCCTTGAGCGTTTTCAGCCCGCCAAAGGCCTCGGCCGGGAAAAATTTGACCACCGGCAGATTGAACCCCAGGGCCTGCTCGATGTCGGTGGGCGTTGCCGTGCCCGGTGTCACCGGAATGTTGTTTTCGACGCAATACCCGACCACCTTGGGATTGAATCCCGGCGAAACGATAAATTGCGCACCGGAATCGACAGCGGTTTTGACCTGCTCGATGCTCAGAACCGTGCCGGCACCCACCAGCATATCCCCGCGTTTGGCCAGGGTTTCGATGCTCTCGGGCGCAGCTGCGGTGCGAAAAGTGATTTCAGCACAGGGCAACCCGCCGGCCACCAGAGCTTGTCCCAGATCGGCGGCGTCGGCGGCCTGGTTGATCGCCACCACCGGAATCACCCGCAATTCGCGCAATCTTTCCAGAAGGGAATCCATCGGTCGCTCCTATGCAATTTCGGTCAAGGTGATTTCGAAATTCAGCGTTTTTCCCGCCATCGGGTGATTGGCATCGAGCCGAATACTCTGCTCGGTAATCGCCTGGATGACTAACTGGAGTTGTTGACCGTTTTCGGCTTGCACTTCCAGCCGCATCCCGACCCGGGGTGTGATATGGGCGGGGAATTGCGCTCTCTCGACCTCGAAGACCAACTCGTCGTTGTATTCACCATAGGCGTCTTTCGGCGGAATGCGCACCGTAACTTGCTCATCGACGCTTTTGCCGGTGATCGCCGTTTCGAACCCGCGGATGACCTGATTCTCGCCGATGGTGAATTCGAGCGGCTCACGGTCCAGGGAGGAGTCAAAAACCTCACCGTCATCCAGAAAACCCTTGTAATGTACTTGTACCGTATCTCCTTTTTTCGCTTTTTTCATATCTCTGCCTTTTTTAAAAGTGAAGGGGATCATTATTCACGGGACTAAGACACTTACAATCGGCCTCCGCAATATTTGCAAAACTCGGCATCGGGATCGTGCCCCTCGGCGCTGCAGTGGGGGCAGACCTGGGTGGTTATCTCTTTTTTCATGGCGATGGCGATTTCAGCCGTGACGATGCCGGTGGGAACGGCGATAATGCTGTAACCGATGATCATCACCAATGAAGCCACGATTTGTCCCAGAGGACTCTGGGGAGAAATATCACCATATCCGACCGTCGTCAGAGTGACGATCGCCCAATAGATACTTCGCGGAATGCTGGTGAATCCACTCTGTGGTGTTTCGATCGCATACATCGCCGACCCGAGAACGAGGACCAGTGTCAAAACCATAAAAAGAAAAACCGTGATTTTACGCCGGCTGGCGTTCAGGGCCTGTTTTAAAAGCTGTGCTTCCTGTAGATAATTGGCCAGCTTGAAAATACGGAAAATGCGCACCAGCCGCAGAACGCGAATAACCAGGAAAAAATGAAACCCGGGAACAAGCGCGGTCAGATAGGTCGGTAAAACAGCAATCAGATCAACGATGCCATAAAAGCTGGTGGCATACTGCATCGGCCGAGCAACAGAATAGAGACGCAGCAGGTACTCGACGGTGAACAAACAGGTGAAAAACCACTCAGCGGCGACGAGCAGCGAATTAAATCGGGTATGAATGCTGTTGATGCTGTCGAGCATAACCACCCCCACGCTGAGCAGAATGGCGGCGGCCAGGAACAGATCGAAAAGCTTTCCTGCACGTGTATCGGCTTCGAAAATGATTTCATGCATCCGCGATCGCAAGGGTCCGAGATCGGGATGAATCTTGTGAGGGGGCATGGTTGTGCCGTGTTAAAATCGCGAGAATCTAGTTTGAAGCCAGCCATTCGGCCGGCGCTGTTGCACATGATTGGATGGCTGTTATAGCCAAAAATAAAAGATACAAATATCGGAGCTGAACATCAACAGCTAAAAAGCTGTGAGCGACAAGAGCGGTTATTCGGATTCGATTTCCGGCGCATCCAGGGAAACCAGCTTTTTGCGCGAATCGTCGCTCATCCGTCGAACGAGTTCTTTGGCCAATTGTCTGCTGTGTTCTTTGACAGATTTGGCCATTTTCGCCGAGGCCTCGGGATCGATTTGTTCCAGGCTCGATGCCAACGCATTTTGGATAATCACCGCTACAGCGTATCGCAGGCGTTTTTCGATTTTTTTGTCCGAAAGATTGTGCTCCGGGGAGAGAAAAAAGGTTGAATAACCGCGCAAATTGAGGATTTGATGCCATTCGCTGATATCGATCTCGATACCCAGAACGCCCCCGGCCGGCAATTTCGGGTGAACCGTGCGCATGATCAGGGTAGCGAACTCGGTCAACATGGGGTGGTGACCGACCACCATGACGCGTGAAACCGTGTTTTCCAATTTGGATAAAAGTGCGAACAAGATCTCGGTATTGCCGTGGTCATAGAGCGCATTCTCGACTAGCACCGATTCTTTCGGCAAATCAAACCGCTCGGCAAAAAGTTCGCCAGTCTGCAAAGCGCGTTGGGCCGAGCTGCTGATGACGAGTTCCGGGATTTGACCCGTCTTTGTCAAGAGCTTTGCCAGGCGTTTGACGTCTTTAACGCCCGGTTCCGTCAGAGGGCGGTCGATATCCTGCATACCCGTTTTTTTCAGGGCTGCTTCTGCATGGCGAACGAGATAGATTGTTTTCATTTATTATCCTTCGGCTACAGGCGGTGCCGATTTTTCTTTATGACATCAACAGGAAATTCGATCCTATTCACTCAGGTTGTTCTTTTGTTCCTTGCGACAGAAATCAGCGTCCCATGCTGCGCGCTTTTTCCAGAATGGCGGGGATCGCCTCTTTCATGATCTCCTGCACATCGGCATAATTCCAGGTGCGTTCGGAAAAAGATCGCGTCTCGAGGGCGCGCAGAAATCGTTCCTCAAATTCCCGAAAATAGGCACCGTAGAGGTGATAGCTGTCGGCATGGTGGATATAACGCCCCAGGCGCACCGTTTTGCCCGACAGTTCGGCTATGCGGGTGGCCAATCTTTGAGCCAGCTGAATCAGGGCAAACATGTTCATAAAGGCGGCTTTGTAAGCGTCGTTCGATCGAAATCGAACATTGGTGTGCAAAATCCACTCACCCTGCTCGTCCGGCAGAATCCGGCACCAAAAACTTTGCAGGCAAGCCGGGTCGTAGCAGAAATTATCTTCCCAGACCTGCCAGGTGATGGCTTGAGCGCGCCGTGTGTGAGGCGTTGCGCTTAGCCGCCGAGCCATCAGCTCGATCTGATCGAACGGTTTTTCCAGGTTGGGAACCCTATAGGCAAAGAGACGCTGGTGGTAGGTGTACTCCCAGCGTGTGTCCTCGATCTCTTCGGCGTTTTGGCGCACGCAGTGATCCTTGATGCCGTCCAGGACTTCGAGGGTATATTCCTGCAGATCCTCGAGGCCACCGGGGAAATCCTTGTGAATCATGGGTTCGGACAGGGGATTGCGTATCTCGATGATCATCGTCGCGTCTTTGCTGGGCGGATCATCGGGCTTGTCGTATTCGGTACGGATCGAGCAGCCGTTTTTGTGCAATGCGACGAGCGAGTTTTCCCAGGCTTCCGCCAGGCTTTCGCCGCTGACCATGAGAACGGGAATGTGACCTTGCATGCAGCCTCCTTTGTTTTTTGGCGCTGGAATTGCGCTGACCCGGCTTGTGCGCCGGTGTCGAATAGGGCGGAACCGATCAGGCGAACTGGCGGCGATGTGCGCTGCCGTATTCCAGCGTTTCTTGAAAAAAGGCGTGAATGTTTTCCAACGGTGTGCCGGGAAGAATACCGTTGCCGGCAGCCATACACATGCCGCCCTGCGGGCGATCAAAGGTGTCGATCAACAGCCGCACCTGACGGCGAACGGTCTCGGGATCGGTATGGGGCAGGATGTGCTGCACATCGAACCCGGCGAGAAAAGAAAGGCGGCCGCCGAATCGGCTGACCGTTTCCGCTTCATCCATGGTCCCTTTTTGAACCGGATGAAAGACGTCGACGCCGGCCTCGATGAGATGCGGCAAAAGGTCGCTATTGTTGCCGCAGCTGTGCAGCCACCAATGCAGGCCGCACTCGTGTATCACCTGTCCGAGATCGATATAGTAGGGTTTGATGAGTTCGACAAACGTTTCGGACCGCATCATGGGTTGGCGCTGATTGCCCAGGTCGTCGCTGGTGAAAAACGCATCAGGCTTGAGCAGGTCAGCGGCGAAACGGATCGTGCGGCTGTAGT
>JAFGJN010000055.1 GCA_016929055.1 Candidatus Zhuqueibacterota bacterium | reverse complement strand
GGGTTATCGGATACACTATGGCGTCGAAAAGGGGCGTTATACCCAAAAAATCGATGTCGGACAAGTCACGGAACACCAATTGCACGATCTAGAGCAAAACGTGACCTATTTTTTTTCGCTGACGGCCTATGACAAAACCGGCAATGAGAGCCCCCATTCGACAGACGTTTCTTTTGTTCTCGGTGACAGCGATCCGCCGCAAATCGCATCGGTCACGCCTTTGAGTTTGACGGAAATTCAGGTCCGATTTTCCGAAGCGGTCGAAACGGCCAGCGCCACCGCTGTGGGTAATTATCGGATCGCGAATGGGCCTGCGATACTCGAGGCGGTTCTGCAAAACGATCAGCGGACCGTCCATTTGCGCACCGAAAGCCATCAGAGCGACAGGGACTACACCCTCGGTGTAGAAAATGTACGGGATCGCGCGCTTGATCCCAATACCATTGCTTCTGGCACGACGGTTGCCTATTCCTTCAAATCGGATTCCAAGGATACCACACCTCCGACAGTCGTGCTCGCCACACTGACCGCTGCGACCGAGTTGCGAATCTATTTCAACGAACCTCTATCACAAACCACGGCTGTCAATTCATCCAATTATTCAATTCAGCCCGACATCCAGGTTTTGAGCGCCGAACTCGGCGAGGGAGGTACAGCGGTTGTATTGCGCACCACCGAGCACCATGTCGGCGTTTCCTACACCCTTACGGTCAACAATGTCACCGATCGCGCCGAGCCGGGCAATCCGATTGCTGTCAACAGCCGCTACGTTTATGCCTATGATCCGGGCGATGTCATCGGCCCGATGATCAGTCTCGTCACATTGCCGGATGCGGAACAAGTTGAAATTCTGTTCAATGAAACGCTGGATCGCGCCAGTGCAGAAACCGTCGCCAACTATACAATCGACAACGGCGTAACTGTTCGTGAAGCGGTTTTGGATGCCTCGGGCCAAATCGTCTCACTCGCCACCAGGCCGCATCAGCCCGATCAGGCCTATGCTTTGACGGTCAACAATATCCGCGACAACAGTCCCAACCTCAACCCGATCTCCCCTGATACGCGCTATGCCTATGTCTATGCCGAACTCGACCGCACTGGTCCGACGATTGTTCGCACGGATGTGCTGGACCAAACCCATCTGCGGGTTTTATACAGCGAACCGGTTGAAAAAAGTAGCGCCGAACGGACGCGTAACTATACGATCGACAACGGCATGCAGGTACTCGATGCCTCATTGGATCTGGGAGGTAAAAGCGTCACGCTGTTGACCTCCCCGCACAGTGCCGGCATGACCTATACGCTGACGATCAGCCAGGTATTGGATTTGTCCCCGGTGGGCAATGAAATTCTGCCCAATAGCAGCTATTCCTATATTTACCAACCGCAATCGGGGCAGAGCGGACCAACCCTGGTTCAGGTCGAAGTGCAGAATGTGTCCACCTTGATCCTGGAGTTCAGCATTCCGGTGGCAAAGCAAAGCGCCGAGAATCCGTCCCACTACCAGATCAACCGCGGGGTTACGGTTTATAGCGCCGAACTGGACGAGGGTGGAGCCCGCGTTCGCCTGGAGACCGCGCCCCATGAACCGAACAACATTTATTTGCTTTCCGTCGACAATGTGACGGACAATTCATCCGCACAAAATCCCATCGCACCCTATACGCTCTATGCCTATCATGTCCAGAGTCCCGATCATGTGGGGCCGCTCATTACCATGGTTCAGGTTGTGGACGCTCATCATGTGGACATCTTGTTCAACGAGCGCATCAGCCCTGATGAGGCGGAAAAAATCAGCAATTATGTGATCAGCGGAGACATTCAGGTGCGCGAAGCGCGGCTGGCCGGTTCCAAACGAGTTGTCCATTTGACGACATCGGCGCATTCGCCGCATCGGCTCTATTTGTTGCGCCTCAGCGGACTTGTCGACGAGTCGGCAGCTCAGAATCCGGTTGCGCCAAATACAAGTTATGCCTATCTCTATGAGCCGCAGGATGAAATTCCGCCCACAATCGCCATGGTGCAGCCGCTTGACGCGACACATGTTCAGGTGGCATTCAGTGAGACGATCGATCCATCGAGTCTGGTCACGGCTGATCAATTTATTCTCAACAATGACACGCGCGTGTTGTCGATTCGACTGATGCAGAATCATCTCGTCGAGCTGGAAACTACACCTCTCTATTCGGATCGAGTCTATGTTTTGTTGGCCAGCGGTATACGCGATGAAATGCAGAATGAAATAGCGTCGAACAGTTCCTATACGTTTACTTTCGGCACCTTTCAGCTCAATACCGGACCGAAAATGATGGCGGTAATCTCCCAATCTCAGACTGAACTGAAGGTCATGTGGGACTTGTCGCTCGATAAAAATTCGGCCGAACGTGCAGAGAATTATCAGATTCAGGGCGGTGTCCGGGTGATTTCAGCGATCCTCGATTCCAGCCGCACGACTGTCTATCTGACCACCAGTGAACACGAAACACAGAAAATATATGTGCTTTTGGCGAGTCATATCGGTCGCGCCGACCAACCCGCGGTTCAGACGCCACCCAATTCGCCCTATTTCTATATGGTTTGGCAGGAAAACGCTTCGGCTCCGACTGTCCGTCGGGTGGACGTCCTGGGTGAACGTCTGATTCAGGTGACATTCGACAAGGCGGTGGATCGGCTCTCTGCGCTCAACCGAAAAAATTTTTCGATCAGCAATGACATGACTATCCTCAATGCCGAACTCGATCACACCCGCAAAGTCGTCACTCTCGAGACATCCCGCCACAAAGCAGGCATTGTCTATACCCTGACTGCCACCGGTATCCGCAGCGAGTCGGCTTCTCTGCAAGTCAATTTCGCCTCGTCGGCGGCGGCCTATACCTATCTTCCCAACCTGCAAGTGACGGTCGAAGGCGGTGTGGAAACCGGGATGGGTTATCTGGATGCGGGTCGGGTCTATTACATCGATCGAAATTATGTTTTGACCAAAGTGCCCGAAAGGTTCAATAACGTCAGAATGATCATGACCTCCAACAACGATCGCGGCAATACCCAATCGCGTTATATGACGTTGAAATTGACTCAGCCCGCTTTTATCTATATCGCCTATGATTCGCGCGCCGAATCGGTGCCGAATTGGCTCGATGCCCGTTTCAGAAAAACCACCTACAAATTGGGTGTTTCCGACAATGCCAAGGAACTGGATCTTTGGCAGGGATACTTTGAAAACGGTGTGGTGTCGCTGGGCGGCAACAATGCGCCCGGGGCGCGCGGTTCGTATAGCATGTATATCGTGCTGTTGGAGGAGCCGGATCTTTCGCAGCTTCCCGAGGGTGGCAGCCTTGAAGGCTATTGGGGCAACGGAGCGATCGTGCCCGAAACTCCGGAATTAAAACACAATTATCCCAATCCCTTCAACCCGACGACGACGATCCCCTTTTCCTTGCCCTATGATATGACAGTCGTCCTTGAGATCTATAACGTTCTGGGCCAGCGAGTGCGATCGCTGGTGGATCATTTGCTGCCAGGTGGGCAGCACCAGATCGTTTGGGATGGCCGCAGCAATGATGGGCTGCCGGTGGCGGCGGGCCTCTATTTTTATCGCCTGCAAGTTTGGGAAAAAACCGAACGCAATGGGATGTCGGTAAAGGAAAATTATCTGGTCTTGACGCGAAAAATGCTCTTGCTCAAATAGAATGTGAGGTCGCTTTGTCGGCGATCGATCAATTTTGGGGAGATCAGGTCCTCCAACCGGTGGTCGCGAAATGTTTTGGGCGACATTTCGCGACCCCTCCCTTTTTACTAAAGAGCAGTTGACAGCACGGGTGTCCCATTGGGGACACCACCCTGACGAATCGATATCAATACAGCAACAGTCGGCTAAAATTCCCCGAAGCGGTGTCAAGCACCGGATCGCTCAGAAAATCAATCTAGAGATGCTCAAGAGTGCAAAAGGTGTTTTCCGCAGCTGATTAAAAGTTGTTAGAAGAGTGATTCGGTTAACACGGAATCCGGGAAATTTGATTTGAACAAGAATGAGTTGACAGGTAATGATAGTTTCACTATATTTTTATAATTCAGAAACAGTTACCCGAATTCTGTGTCAACAGAATTCAATAAAAATAATCTTTTTAATTTTATTGGATTTGCAATAACCACTATTTCCACCCGTTTGGTGAAACTATCCTGTTCTATTTATTGGGGGTTCGGTGCGAAGCATCGAACCCGTGAGTTAACCGAGTTCCAATTCATTTGATTCGTACTGCGGGGTGCAGGGCATCGTGAGAACCGCTTTCGCAATTGCGGCTTTTTTTTTGTTGGGCAGCATGACAGCCGCGCAGAATTTGCCGCTAGCAAACCCCCTGACGCCATCCGAACCCGCGCCGGTTGGCGATCCTGTGCCTGCTGCCGCTGCGGAATTGCAACCGTTTGGATATCATCTTTTCAGCCGGCAAAGCCCGCTGGACCAGACGCCTGAGAGCGGCGTGTTGCCCAAAGGCTATCGCCTCGGTCCCGGCGATGTGATCGGTATTTTCCTCGGGGGTACAAATATTGAAAATTTTCAAGTTACGGTAACAGTCGACGGCAAGATTTTTGTGCCCACGGTCGGTGTTTTGTCGGTGCAGGGACTCGAGTTTGATCGTCTTTATCAGGTTCTCGATCAGGCATTGCATCGCTATTACAGCGATTACCGGCTGGAACTGATGCTCATTCAGCCCAAACGGATTCGAGTTGCGGTGTTGGGCCAGGTTTCCGCCCCTGGCTATGTGACGCTCGGTGGCTTTGGTTCGGTGGTGGATGCGTTGATGTTGGCCCAGGGAGCGACACCGCACGGATCATTGCGCAATATCCGCATTTTTCGAGCCGATTCATTGGCCGCAGAGGTGGATCTCTATACGCTGTTGCTCGATCCAGCCCAGTCTGAAACCGTGCTGCTGCAAAACGGAGATCGGATTTTTGTTCCGGATGTACAAAAGCGGGTAACGCTCCAGGGCGAGGTCAAACGTCCGGCGATTTATGAATTGTGCGAGGGGCGGAGCGAGAGTGTGGCGGATTTGATCGCCTGGGCCGGAGGCCCGACCGATCTCGCTTATCTGGAAAAGATCGAATTAAGCCGCCTGAATCCGAATGGCACCCGGTCGATCCACTTTTTCGCCTATCCCGGCCCTGCGGCAACCGACATGCCATTGAAAAATCTCGATCGGCTCACTCTCTATTCGAGTCCGGCACAGCTGCCGCCGCAGGAGGTGACTCTGCACGGAGAAGTGAAAAAGCCGGGGGTCTATTCCCTGGAGAGCAATATGCGGGTCAGCGACCTGATTTTGCAGGCGGGCAATCTTTTGCGCAGCGCCTATCTTTTACAGGCCGAGGTAGCCAAGATCGAGCCGCTGCAATCGCCCCGCATCGTCAAAATCGACCTTGCCGGGGTCATGTCCGGCGCCAAACCGGAAGAGGACCTGTTGCTCGAGCCGGACGATCATGTCTTTGTCCGCCGCATTCCACAATGGCAGATCGCACCGCTGGTGGAGGTGAGCGGAGAGGTCATATTTCCCGGCACCTATCCCATCACCCGCGATTCCACAACCCTCAGTGAGATTATCGAAAAAGCCGGCGGTTTTGCCCCCGAAGCCCTGATCGACGATGCCAAGCTGATCCGGATTCACGCCCCCATGGTAGAAGACAAGGAATTCGAACGTCTCAAAGAGATGAGCCGCGATCAGATGAGCGATGCGGAATATGAATATTTTGTGATGAAGCAAAATGTGGCAGAAGTCAAAGAAATTGTGGTGGATTGGCAATCACTGATTCATCTCGGACAAAAAAATCAAGATGTTGTTTTACAGGATGGCGACAGAGTCTTTATCCCAAAGAAACCAACGATGATTATGGTCTCTGGAAGGGTTGCACGTGCAGGGGGGGTTCTTTATCAGCCTGGTGCATCTTATAAATATTACATTGAAAAAGCCGGCGGCTTTGCATGGGATGCGTCGCCTAGGCATGCCAAAGTTATCAAGGCGAGCGGAGAGATCCTCAATGATGAAGATGTCGAAACTTTTGCTCCTGGTGATCGAATCTGGGTGCCGCGGAAAAAAGATAAATCCGCTTGGCAAACGATGATGGAAGCCTTGACTGCAATCTATCAAATGGCAACTGTTTACCTTGTTATTCGGGCGGCAACAGAATGATGACAGAGCAACCCGAACGACCAAGCAAAGTATTGGACGTGACAGTTTTGATTCAGCATCGTTGGCTGATTGTTCGAAATGCTGCAATTACAGCAATCTTGGTGGCTTTGGTTTCCATATTTATTCCCCCCAAATATATTGCTATAGCAACACTGATGCCTCAGTCAGAGCAAATGCGCAGCGGGATGTCCAATGTATTTTCTGAAATGGCCGTCCCTGGGTTAAAAATACCTGTGCAGGCACCCACTTCCGAACTTTTTGTAGAAATTCTTAAGAGTCGAACCTTGAATTCCAGAGTTTTGGCACGTAAATTTAAAGTTCAAAATGATTCTCTATCATTGTACCGATATTTAAAATATCCCTCAATCGAGATAGGACTGTACAAGTTTTCTGATGTGGTAGCTTTTAACGTTTCTTCTCAAGGTCTAATTTCTATTGTTGTTACTTTATCAAACCCACAACTCGCGGCCGACGTCGCCAATGCTTTTGTGGAAGAGCTGGATCGGGTCAATCGCGAAAAGAGCGTTTCACGGGCCAAGAGCTCCCGCATCTATATCGAGGAACAGCTCGCCGAAACCGAGGGCAAATTGGCGGCGGCAGCCGAACAGTTGGCGCGTTATCAACAGCAGCACCGGACCGTGGCGCTGGAGGATCAGACCAGGGCTTCTATCGAGCAGGCAGGCGACTTGAAAGGGCGAATCCTGGCCCAGGAAATTCATATCGGTGTTTTGTTGAAATCCATGCGGCCGGAAAATCCTGTGGTGGTTCAGGCCCAGCGTGAGTTGGAAGCACTCGAGCAGCGCTACCAGGAAATACAAAAGAGCGATTCCTCGAAAGCGGATTTTCTCGATCTTTTTCCGCCCATCAGCGATTTGCCGCAGGTCGGGGTCGATTTGGCCTTGCTCATGCGCGATGTCCGGGCCCAGCAAACCGTGTGGGAATTGTTGAACCAGCAATATTATCAGGCCAAGATCGAGGAAGCACGTACCACCCCGACAGTACAAATCTTGGATCCTGCCGTTCCCCCTCCGATTGCCAGCTCACCGAGAAAGAAACATCTTGTCATGGTGATGACCGGTCTTTGCATCGTTCTGAATATACTTTTTATTATAGGAAAAAACGCTTTTAAAAATGCTCTGGAAAAACCGGAACAAAACCCTCTTTTTGTTTTTTTCGTGCAGGCACTCAATAAAGATATCGACAGAATAAAACGACTTTTCCACAAGTAGACCTAATATTTTACTGATGTGATGAATTCATTTTTATTTTCTCATGTTTGTTCCGGGAGTCATTCTATGAAACAAATATCGTCTGGTGCTCAAATCGGTCAAGGGACGGAGATTGGATATTTTTCTGTAATCGAGGACAATGTTAAGATCGGCAAAAATTGCAGCATCGGACATCATGTCGTCATTCATGCCGATACCGTAATAGGCGACAATGTGCGCATCGACGCTTTCAGCGTTGTCGGC
>JAFGJN010000054.1 GCA_016929055.1 Candidatus Zhuqueibacterota bacterium | reverse complement strand
AGAGATCGAAGCGATTCTCGGCGAGACCGAGCAAATCCAGGAATACAAGAGCGCCCTGATCACCCAAAAGCGGCTGTACACCTGTATCTATGATTATTGCGACGACATGATCCGCATCAACGCCGTCGAACGGGTGGCGCCGGAGCGGGTGCAATTTTCCACCGGCAACGATTGGTTCATCGGCCTGGCCCGTTATGGCAAAAACATCAAAAAGCATGGTTATCTGCTCGGCGCTTCTCAGATCAGCCCCGAGTTGTTCAAACTGTGGCGCGATTTTGTGCGCCAGGGTCGTCCCTGCGCTCTGGCGATCGAACAGGATCTACAGGCGGCGGCCAAGGATTTCTGGACGCCAGGCAATGTGGGGATCTATCGTCACTATCTGGGCATTTTCCTGGCCATGACCGGCAAGATTCGTTATCCTCTGCCGCATCCAAAGACCGATGAGCGTTTTTGCGTGCTGCCGGAGGACTATTTTCTGCCTCTCAAACACGCGCTTCGTCTCAATCTGGTGGAGAGACGGGATGCCAAATCGCTTGTGCGGCGAATGATTCCCGGCTGCGAATCGTGGAGCGAGCAGGAAATCCGGCGCCGGATCGAATATATTGGATAAAAAAAGGCCCGTCAATTTGAACGGGCCTTTTCTATTAGAGGGGTCAATGCTCGTTGCGTTTCTTGCCGAATTCGGGATCGATATTTAGAAAGGGAATGAGGAAAAAGATCGGCAGGCAGGCGATCAGGACCCAGATGAAAAAGTGCTGGTAGCCGATCAATTCCTGCAGCCAGCCGGAAAACATACCCGGCAGCATCATACCCAATGCCATAAAAGCGGTTGTGATGGCAAAGTGCGAGGTTTCGAATTTTCCTCTCGAGATATAGATTTGATAGAGCATATAGGCCGTGAAACCGAATCCATAGCCGAATTGCTCGATCGAGACGCAGAGATTGATCAAAACAAAATTATCGGTCAGAGATTGGGAGAGATAGATATAGACCACATCAGGCAGATTGATAGCGATGGCCATCCACAGGAGCCATTTTTTCAAGCCGAATTTGGAGGCAATGATGCCGCCGAGTATGCCGCCCGCCATCAAAAACATCAGGCCGATGGTGCCATAGACGAAACCGACCTGACCGGTGGTCAAACCCAATCCGCCGTTTTCCCGCGCATCGAGTAAAAAGGGCGAAGCCAGTTTGACCAGCTGCGACTCGCCCAGCCGATAGATGAGCAGAAAAGCGATGCTGCGACCGATATATTTTTTCTGAAAAAAAGTCACAAACGGCAGCTTGAACTCTTTGAGCGCATCGCCGATTGTTCGCCGTTCGTGCGTTCGCACTGCCGATGCCGGAAACGGCAGAATAAAGGTATGATACATCCAAAAAAGGATAAACAGAACAGCCGTCGCGCCGATGGTGATGACCCAGGAGAGGGGGATATTTCCGGCGCGTGCGATAAAAGCGGCATCTGATCTGGTTTTGAGTTTGGGATCGAGCTGAATCAACGCCGCGGCGGGTTGATTCCAGTTTTCAGCGGTGAAAACAAAACGATTGCCGAGGATCAGCTTGACGTCCGGATTGCGACCGTCCTGACCAAAGTTGATGACGATCTCTTTGCCCTGAGGCGGTGGAGCCGAGAGCTGAAAATAGACGA
This sequence comes from Candidatus Zhuqueibacterota bacterium, assembly GCA_016929055.1. GTDB lineage: Bacteria > Zhuqueibacterota > Zhuqueibacteria > Residuimicrobiales > Oceaniaggregativiventaceae > Sulfursilanivivens. The sequence continues at coordinate 4,127 of JAFGJN010000054.1, read as the reverse complement.
TTCCGATGTTGCCGACTCGATCTGCGGCCTGAAAATTTGTTTTGGGCCCGAAATGGGTGCGGATCCAATTTGCCATCGGAGTCGAAACCTGGGTCGACCACCAGCCCGGTTTTATTAGCTCATCTGTATCGTCGCTGACGATCTCGCGCATTTGACCGTTTTCATGATTCCACTTGTCGACCTGTCGGCGCCAATCGTCGACTTGCTGCCGCGAAAGGGGAGCGAGGGCGATAACCAGGGTATCGGCGGAAGTGACGATGCGCAGATCGTCATCCAGAGGAAAGGACAATGCCAGACTGTCGGGATGCACGATTTCCTGCACAACCGTCGTTTTCGAGTCGGCGACTATCTGCAGTGAATGAGCTTCCAGACCGCTGTGGTTCTGGATATATCCAGCCATGATGACGAGCAACCCCTGGCCGATAATCATCGCCAGCCGGTAAAAAGTGCTGCGCACCCCGACATAAAGCGCCTGCTGGTGCGAAGTCAAGGCGTTCATATAAAAACCATCGGCGGCGATATCGTGTGTAGCCGAACCGAAAGCGATCAGCCAGAGGAATGCCAGAGTGTATTGGAAAAAATTCGGCAGAGGGATGGTGAGGGCGATACAGGCAAAGCCCGCTCCCATAAAAAGTTGCATAGCCAGAATCCAAAAACGATTCGTGCCCAGCAAGTCGACGATGGGACTCCAGAAAGGTTTGATCACCCACGGAAGATAGAGAAGACCGGTATAGAGGGCGATATCGGCGTTGGAAACCCCCAGGGTTTTGTACATGATCACCGAGACGACGTTGACGATGATATAGGGGACCCCTTCAGCCATGTAAAGGGTCGGCACCCAGAGGAAGGGCCTATTTATACCTTTTGTGAAAATGTTTTTCATGAGTTTACCCCTTGGAAAAAAACCAGCGATCAGGATTCTCCATCCTCTTCTGTGCCGATGGACGAGCTTGAAGCAGATGGAACGGAGAGATGGAACTCTTCAATGGTCATCTGCAGTTCGATATTGAAAAATTGGTACAGGTCGGCCAGCACAGTCGCTCCCTGCTCGTCGAGTTTTGAGGTCAAGGTCAGCCCCGCGAATTCGCTCTTGACCACATCCGCATCCTCACCCTTGCCAAATTTGATCTTTTTTTGTTTGATGTTAAAGGGTTTGATCGATACAGCCGGCAGGACGTACTGATCGCCGGTAAGATTGTCTTCCAGAATCACGCGCACCAATCCGCGTACCATGTTGTTGAACAGTTCGCCGACTTGCAGGCTGTTGTCCACTTGTGCTTCGAGTTGGAGGACGACGGTGCGGATGATTTGATCCTCGTCTCCTTTGTCGTCTGCGGGCCAATATTTTTTTAAAACCACGCGTTCGAAAACCAGCATAGGGGGTTCCTTTCTCGAATCGATAGAGTCGTTTCGATTCCGGGCGGAGAAAAACCGGGGGTGTCCATCAGCCGGAATTTCCGGATCGCCTGCACGACGGTAGAAAAGGGGGTTGGGGTCGGCTCCCGGGCTCGATTATCGGAGGAATCAAACTCGCTGAAATTACAAAAACTCTGCTTACCATGCAAGTGCAAATGAGCCAGACTCGAGGCGTCAAAATATCCCTTGACTGTTGGTAGAGAAATTGCTATAATAAATTTCAAAGCAAAGAATTGGAATCATCGAGTTGCATCTTTTCTGTTGGATCCCGGGTTTTTTGCGCGTCCAAAAAAAGTCAATTGGGGTAGGAGCTGAGCCTCGAAGGAACCGGATTCGGCATTGTTGTTAAGTATCCTGTACCACCGAAAGGGAGGCGTTTACATGCTGGTTCGCGTTAAAGTCGAACGAGTCACACTCGATACGGCGACCAGTCGATTCGTAGTCATTCTCAAGGATGAGAATCAAAATCGGTGGCTTCCCATTGTGGTCGGTTCCACGGAAGCGCAAGCGATCGCTTTGCAGTTGGAAAAAATTTCACCTCCGCGCCCTCTGACGCATGATTTGATTAAAAACCTGTTGGAATCGCTGAATGTATTTGTCTCGCGCATCGTCGTCAACGATCTGCGCGAAAACACCTATTACGCCCTTATCGGTCTGCAGAACGACAACGAGTTTCAGGACATCGATGCGCGCCCTAGTGATGCCATCGCCCTGGCTTTGCGCATGAATGCCCCAATTTTTGTCGAAGACGGCGTCATGCAACGCGCTGGCATCAGCGAACGGGTCGAAGAAATGGAAAGTGCCGGAGGTGATGAAGAACTATCGCCGGGAGATCAGCTGGAACAACTCAATCTGGATCTCCGCAAGGCGATTCAGGATGAACGCTATGAAGAAGCGGCGCAGATCCGCGATGAAATCAAACGAATAAAACAAAGTCTGCGTGAAAACCTGGAGTGATTTCGATTCAGAACGGCCCCTTCAAACCTCCCCTCGGGAGGTTTTTTTGCACCCGACCGCTTCGCCGCCCGTGCACCCGACGCTTTTCGCGAATTTGCTGTTTCCCATTTGAATGGCAATACAACGAAATCGGAGGAAAAAGATCATGTATAGATTGCTGGTATCGCTTTTGGTCTTTATCGGCGCATTGTGGGCTGTTTCGGTCATACCGACCTGTACCAATCCCCAGGCCGGAGAATCGCGGGTGAAACCGGGCATCGAAGTTTTGATGTCGGAAAAACTCGACCTGATCAAAGGTAAAAAAGTCGGCTTGATCACCAATCCCACCGGCATCACCCGGTCGATGGAATCAACGATCGATGTGTTGGTGCGTCATAAAGAGGTAGAGTTGACGGCGCTGTTTGGGCCGGAACACGGCGTGCGCGGCGATTTTGACGCCGGTGCCCACATCGAGACCGCTTTTGATCCTCGAACCGGGATTCCCATGTACAGCCTCTATGGCCAAACACGCCGGCCGAGTCCGGAGATGCTGCAGAATGTCGAGGTTTTGATCTATGATATTCAGGATATCGGGTGCCGATCCTATACTTACATCTATACCATGGCTTTTGCCATGCAGGCAGCCAAAGAGGCGGGAATTCCCTTTATCGTGCTGGACCGACCCAATCCTCTGGGCGGTGAATTGGTCGAAGGCCCGATGCTCGATTTGGATTATCGTTCCTTTATCGGCTATTATCCGATCGCCTATCTCTATGGCATGACCGTCGGTGAATTGGCCGCGTTTTTCAATCGCGAATATGAAATCGACTGCGATTTGACGGTGGTGCCCATGGAGGGCTGGAAGCGCAGCATGCGCTTCGAGGATACCGGCCTGCCCTGGGTACCGACCTCCCCTCACATTCCTCACCCTCTGTCCGCTCTCTATTATCCCACCACGGGTATTATCGGAGAACTGAACACCTTTAATATCGGCGTGGGATACACCAAGCCTTTTGAATTGTTGGCGGCGCCGTGGATCGATGCCGACGAGCTGGCTGCCGAACTCAACAGCCGGAATTTACCCGGTGTGAGCTTTCGCCCGATTCACTACCGGCCCTATTACCTACATTTTAAAGAAGAGCTGGTTCATGGCGTCGATATCTATATCATTCGCCCGGATCTTTTCAAGCCCATCGCCACTCAGGTGCATATGCTGACAGCGCTGCAAAAGCTCTACCCGGATCAACCGTTTTTTGAAACCCAACGCCACCGCAGTTTCGACAAGGCGGCCGGCTCTGATCAGCTGCGCAATCTGGTTCTTGAGGGCAAGTCGGCAAAAGAAATCATCGACAGCTGGCAGGATGAACTGCAGGAATTCGAGCAAATCCGCCGCAAGTATCTGGTCTATCGGTAGAGGTAATGCCCAAAATTTCTTTGAATTTTGCTAGTGTTTCCTCGCCGCAAGTACTCAGTCTATGGGTAGAATGGTAATACTCGGGCTAGAACGAGAGAAGATGATCTCGGGTTCGGCGAATGCTTTCCAGCAATTCGATATGCGAATCGCCAAAGATCTTGAGACCCTGCTTCAACAGCCGCTCGGTGACTAGTTGTAGGTCGATTCCGATGTCCGGCAACGCTGCTAAAAGCGCCCTTGCCTCGTCCAAACCCTGCTCAAGAAGGGGTTCGGTGTGGCCGGATCTTTTATAGCTTTCATAAGTCGCAGGCGGAAGCGTAATCACGGTGTTTTGGCCGATCAGATTGTCCACATAGAGCGT
>JAFGJN010000053.1 GCA_016929055.1 Candidatus Zhuqueibacterota bacterium | reverse complement strand
TGTCAAAAAGAACGACCCCGCCTGATTGTCATCTGTTCGCCCAACAACCCCACCGGCGGGGAGATCGATCCTGAATACGTCAGGCGCCTTTGCTGGGAAACCCCGGGATTGGTTTTTTGGGATGAAGCTTATGCCGAGTTTAGCGATCAAAACGCGCTTTCGCTTTTGCCCGAGTGTGAGAATCTGATCGTTTCCCGCACTTTTTCCAAAGCGTGCAGCATGGCCGGTTTGCGGCTCGGTTACCTCGTCGCGCATCCGCGCCTGATCGAGGAATTATATAAAGTCTATCTGCCCTACAGCATCAATGTTTTTACTGAAACCGTGGCATTGACTCTCCTGGACACCCTGGGGTGGATTTCGCAAAACGTCTCATATCTTGTCCAGGAGCGGGAATGGCTTTTCAAACAGTTGCAGTCGATTCCGCAGATTCGTGTTTATCCTTCACGTGCAAACTTTTTTCTCTTAAAAGTACCGGGGGCGGAAAAGGCCATCCAGTATCTGCAGGATCGCAGCATCACCGTTCGAAACATCGGCTCGGGCAGCAAAATGCTGCACGACCATTTTCGTGTTTCTGTAAGCACGCACGAGGAAAATCGCTTGTTCATCGATTCCTTGCAAAGCTATGTCCAAGCGTATGTGCCGTCCGAGTAACCCGAGGAGCGCTGAAATCGGATGATCGTCAGACAGCGCTTGTCATGAATGTGGATCGGCACCCATCCATTGCAAAGATAGATTTGAGGTAAGAAAATGTCCCGAAAAGCCAAAATTGAACGCAAGACCGCCGAAACCGATATACGGCTCGAACTGAATCTTGACGGCAGGGGAGAGGCTGAAATCAGCACCGGAATCGGATTTTTCGATCATCTGCTCCAGGCTTTTGTCAAGCATTCATCGTTTGACATGCATCTCGAGGCCACCGGTGACCTGCACGTGGATGCCCACCACACCGTGGAAGACGTCGGTATCGTCATTGGGCAGGCGCTGGATATCGCATTGAGCGATCGCAGAGGGATTGAGCGCTTTGGAAGCGCCTATTGTCCGTTGGATGAGGCCCTGGTTCGAGCGGTGGTCGATATCAGCGGACGTGGATTTCTTGCCTATCGCGCCGAACTGCCGCAGGGTCAGGTTGGAGTTTTTCCGACCGAATTGATGGAAGAATTTTTACGGGCCGTGGCTGTGAATGGACGTCTTACTCTGCACGTCGATCTGCTCGATGGAAAAAACCGTCATCACTGTCTAGAGGCGATGATAAAGGCGACCGCGCGAGCTTTACGACTGGCCGTCTTTTGCCATTCAGAAAAAGGCACCATTCCTTCGACCAAAGGGGTTTTGTCATGATCGCAATCGTCGATTACAGCGCTGGCAACATCTTTAGTGTGCAAAAAGCGGTGGAAAAAATCGGCGCTTCCGCTCGTGTAACGAGCGATCCGAAATGGATCGATCGGGCGGAAAAGATCATTTTCCCCGGGGTCGGTTCTTTCGGACAGGCCATGCGGATCCTGCAGGAGCGCAAACTCGTCCAACCCCTCAAAGCCGCCATTCATGAGGGAAAATCATTTTTGGGAATTTGTCTGGGTTTGCAGTTGCTTTTCGAAACCAGTGAAGAGTCTCCTGACGTACCGGGTTTGGCTGTTTTACCCGGTCGAGTCCGCCGTTTCGACCACGACCTCAAAATTCCCCATCTAGGCTGGAATCAAGTCAGACAAGAAAAGCACAGTGTTTTGTGGCACTCGATACCTGACAACAGCTACTTTTATTTCGCTCATTCTTTTTATGTGGATTCGCAGGAACCGGAAATCGTCTGTGGAACCTGTGACTATGGCCATTCCTTTGCTGCGGCTCTGCAGCGGGAGAATCTGTTTGGCGTTCAATTTCATCCGGAAAAATCGCAGCAAGCGGGATTGGATCTGTTGCGCAACTTTTCAAACCCTTGCGGCGTGAACCGAGAGATTTACTAGAAGCGATTCCTTTGGGTTTCGGCAATTCTCGAATGATCAAGTTTTAACCGGAGTGCATTTGCAATGATAATCATTCCTGCGATCGACCTGATTGGCGGAAAATGCGTTCGATTGCGGCAGGGTGGGCGAAAAAACCCGACGATTTATAGCGATAGACCGCATGAACAAGCAATCGGATTCGCCCAGGCAGGAGCCCAAATCCTGCATCTGGTCAATCTGGACGGTGCCTTTGGTAAAGCTCGGGCCAACACGCGAGAAATCAGCAAAATTCGCGACAGTGTAGACACATTAATCGAGCTCGGAGGTGGAATACGAACGCTGGAGGATGTTCGCGCCTGGCTTGGAGAGGTCGGCATCGACCGCATCATTTTCGGCACCGTTGCCGTCTCGAATCCTGGTTTGATCAAATCTGCGATGCAGGAATTCGGTGCGGAACGGATTATTGTCGGCATCGATGCCCGCGGAGATCGAGTCGCCGTTCAGGGGTGGGAAGAACAGACCGAAATTTCACCATTTGATCTTGCTCTGGAGATGAAAGCACTGGGTGTCGAGCGACTCATCTATACCGATATCGGGCGGGACGGAATGCTGGCCGGTCCCAATCTCAAAAACACGCGACTGTTGGCCGAACAGTCGCAACTCTCGGTCATCGCTTCCGGTGGATTTGCACAGATGGAGCATTTTCAGGCTCTGCTCCAGGAGGAATGCGAACGCATCGAAGGCGCGATTGTCGGAAAAGCGCTCTATGAAGGCCATCTGGATCTGCAAGAATTGATCAAAAAATATCAGCGCTTTTAACGGCGCATCGGCTTACTCGTTTTGAATTTTTTGTCGGAGAACGGATTCATGTTGGCAAAACGGATCATACCTTGTCTGGATGTGAAAGACGGGCGTGTGGTAAAAGGAATCAATTTTCTCAATCTCGTCGATGCCGGCGACCCGGTAGAGCAGGCCTGTTACTATGATGCTCAGGGTGCGGATGAGCTGGTTTATCTCGACATTACCGCCTCATCTGACAAGCGCGACATCCTCATAGACGTCGTGCGCCGCACCGCTGAACAGGTTTTTATGCCGCTCACGGTCGGGGGAGGGGTGCGTACGGTGGCTGATGCGCACAAATTGCTGAGCAGTGGTGCAGATAAAATTACCATGAATACGGCAGCGGTGCAGAATCCACAATTGATCGGCGAATCTGCCGATCGGTTCGGAAGCCAGGCAGTGGTTGTCGCCATCGATGCCAAACACTGTGCATCCGGTCGCTGGTCGGTCTATATCTATGGTGGCCGCGAGGATACCGGCATCGATGCCCTGGAATGGGCGCAACGCGCCGCGGCACTGGGCGCCGGCGAAATTCTGCTGACGAGTATGGATCGAGATGGAACTCATGCAGGTTATGATCTTTTGCTCACCCGAACCATCGCCGACGCAGTCTCTATACCAGTGATCGCCTCAGGCGGTTGCGGCGAACTCGAACATCTCTATGAAGCATTTGCACAAGGCCACGCAGAAGCCGCTCTTGCCGCTTCGATTTTTCATTACCGCAAAAATTCGATAGCAGAAACGAAAACATATTTGCTCGGGAGAGGAATTCATGTCAGAAATTGAAAGAATGGATCGAAAAAGCTGGCTGCAAGGACTGGTCTTCGATGAAAAAGGACTGATACCTGCGATCGTTCAGGACGACATCGATGGTTGCATTCTGATGCTTGGCTATATGAATCAACAAAGCCTCGAGATGACCCTGGAAAAGGGCCTGGTCACTTTTTGGAGCCGATCAAGACAAAAGTACTGGACCAAAGGCGAAACCAGCGGCAACTTTTTAGCTGTCAAATCACTGTACACCGATTGTGACTCGGATGCGATCCTCGTCAGAGTCGAACCCAAAGGACCAACCTGCCACACAGGAAAGCGAACCTGTTTTTCCTGGAAACTCGACGAACCATCTGAACTCTGATCAATTGACATCCCCAAAGCGAATGGTTTGGAAATGAGGAAGCGAAACCAGCGATGAGCGTCAAAAAAAATTTCTTTGTAGCCATTTTGGCACTATGTTTTTGGTCCTATTATCCGTCTGTCGGCCGGGCCGATGGCCAATTTTTCTTTCGTGAAAACACATTTGAGAAATTTGTCTACCCGGATGCCGTGCTCGATTCGTCCTATTCGGCAGCGATAGAGTTTGCAAGCAGAGAACAATTTCCGCAAGCGCACAATATCCGTGCTGAAAGTTATGTGACCGTGGCCACTCCACGCACCGTTGTTTCCCATTACATGCGCATTTCGCGGCAGAGATTTTTCAAGCAGGGAGAATCCTTTACCTATATCTTTTCGGAATCGGGCAAAAAGCCCATGTCCCGCATCGAAATCATGCCTGTTGAAATACCTTTTGTGCGCAGTGAATTTTGGCCGACCCGCATCAATCTGATCATGATCGGTTTGCCCCTGTCAATCGATGAAAGCCGATGGCTCGACCGCAGTACGGAAGATCTGAAAGCACGAGTCGGCCGGCTTTGCTATCCGGGTGAATTGCGTGAAGATATTGCCCGGCTCGAAATGGAACAGATCGGGACCGATGGCGAGGTCTATATCGTAGCGACCAAAGACGCTTTCCCGAAGGTCGTCTCTTTTTTTCAGCATCGGCTGGGAAAGATCTGGGTCATACCGGCGCGCGACGGCGCGATTATGGTGCGGGATTTTGAAATCGACGCCACTCTGTCAGCCGGTTTCGATCCCAAAGAAAAGGAATTGCATATACGCGCCGAGGAAAATCCGATTGTTTCCGACAGCGAGGGAAATTCACAGCGCGTGATGGGATATACTTTTATCCATTATGTGATCTGGGACAACAGGCACAAGAACTGAGCCTGTCAGGCGGACGTGATGTTTGGATGTGATTCCACCGTTGTCGCATCCGGCTCCACTAAAGCTAGCGCGAACAGGGAGCTCTGCATGACGTGCAAGATGCAAAATTCGCTTGCGATTTCATCCGCAATTCGATATAATGAGTAAATGGATGAGGTTTGCTTGTCGGTGCCGCTTTAGCAGGAAAGAAGAACAGAGGTGCATTTGTCATCAAATCGGATCGAATGGCAATTGCACCAACATGGCTGAAATCACGCATCAGCAGGATTTGTGCCTGGTGAGGTGCATCATTTGATTGTTTTGCCATTAATACAGACTTAATTGTGCAGGAAAAGGCAGAGGGCGGAAAGCGAACCTGAGCGACCCGATGGCTTGTCTGCGAGGTTTATCCAATCGAGGGTCGTCTTTTGGGACCAATCAAGGTTATTTTCAATCCTGCCGCCGCTCCGCATCGCTCGCAGGAGAACCGCCAACAGATCCTGAACTATCTCGACACCCATGCTATTGAATTCGATTGGAGCGAAACTCTGCACCATTCGCATGCAGAGGAGCTGGCTCGGGAAGCAGCCGACAACGGTTTCTCCCGCATCGCCGTAGCCGGTGGAGATGGAACAATCAATCAGGTCGTCAACGGATTGGTAGGCTCGTCGGCGGACCCTGAAGTGGTGATTTTGCCGGTCGGGACTTGCAACGATTTTATTCGATCCGTACCCTTGCCCACTGAGCTGCCTCAGGCGCTGACAGCCTTGAAGGGCTCTCGGATCCGCCGCGTCGATTTGGCGCGCATCGGTGGTCGATATTTTATCAATGCCGCAGGTATCGGTTTCGATGTCAACGTCATCGAAAATTTAGGGCCAAATGGAAAACGAAATTATATCAACTACCTGCTTAGCGTTTTTAAAAATCTGTTTGGTTTTCAGGCGATTCACTTGACGATTCACAACAACGGCGATGTCAGCCGCAAAAAGGTCATACTGTTTGTGGCCGCAAATGGCCGGCAATTCGGCGGTGGCTTCAAGATCGCGCCGCACGCCAGCCTGGAAGACGGACAATTGAATTTTATGTTGTTTCAGGATATGCCCGGGTGGAAACGGTTGCGAGCGTTGATTTTTTTCATGCAAGGCAAACACCATCTTTTGCCGGAAACCGAAATATTTTGTGCGAATGCTCTTCATGTAGAGAGTGCCGTTTCCCTGCGTCTGCAAATGGAGGGTGAGCTCTATGACTGGAGCGAGCCGACCTTGGAAATTTCCGTCATTCCCCGGCGTATCCCGATCGTATTAGCGGATTCATAACGACACGAGGCGCCTATGTTTTCTGTACCCGCTGACAGCTCCGCATCCACGCTTCCAACCACTGGTGATCTTTTGTGGTGGCCGGAAGTCCATCCGACGGTATCGATCATCGCTCTGGTGCTGGGTTTTCTGTTGTTGCTGATCGCTTATTTTGCCGGTGCTCGCGACAACCGAAACAAGATCATTTTCAGCGTCATTTCTTCCGTGCTGATTGGCATTCTTTCCCTGCCCATATTTATCAAATTCGGTCATTTTCTGGGTATACTGACTCATCCCTACGGGCAGGTAGCTGTTTTGGTTGTGGTCATCATTTTTGTCGCCATGGTCTCCTCTCATGCTTACGAGATCGTAACGGTTTCGGCACGGGAAGCTCGACCGCCCGAATGAGGTTGATCACTGTTTCCAGCTAATTATGATGTTCACTGGTTCATGGCGACGGGAGAGGATTAGCCGAATCTGCCTCATACCAAAAGAAGAGAATTTTTGCCGGATTAACCGGCAAATGACGACACGATGCTTTTTCAAACGGATCGATCACACCGACAGCCTTCCAAACACATCTTAAATTATTCCTTGCAAAAAAAGAATTATTTGCCTAAGTTTAAAGGTTTAAACGAAATAAATGCGGTGATCCGCATGAACCGCACGCTTTTTAACCTCTAGCTAACGGATCGGACATGCTGAAACCGAGAAAGAGAATTACGAAAAAAGAGCTCAAAGAAGACAAGCTGGTAACCTTTTATGTCAAGGCCAATCGATGGCTGGAAACATACCGCAAATACTTTTTCCTGGCATTGGCGGTGGTTGCCGTAATCGTTGTCGCCATTGTTTTAAGCAATCGTGCTCGTAATCGGGCCGAATTGCACGCCAGCGAGTTTTATCTCAAGGGCACGACCGAGTTCGAAAAGGGCGATTATCAGGCTGCGGCCGATCAATTTCAAGTCGTGCTCAACGAATACGGCGGCACGTCTTATGGAAAATTAAGCCGTCTTTTCTTGGGCAATTGCTATACGCAGCTCGGCCGTAGGGATGAAGCCTTGGCGATGTACGATTCGTTTGTCGCCCGTTATAAAAAAGACCCCAATCTGCGCGCTGCCGGAATGGCCGGCAAGGCCGCCTTATTGGAGGAAAGTGGAGAGTATGCCAAATCGGCTGCGCTTTTCGAGCAGATCGCCGTTAAATTTCCCGACGCTATTCTTGGCCCCACCTACCTGATGAGTGCGGCACAGAATTATTT
>JAFGJN010000366.1 GCA_016929055.1 Candidatus Zhuqueibacterota bacterium | reverse complement strand
ATATCGGCACCAATGGCGAGATCGTTCTCCACCATCGGGGTCAGTTGAGCAGTTGTTCGACCGCTGCCGGCCCGGCATTCGAAGGGGCCCATATCCGCTTCGGCATGCGGGCGGCTCAGGGTGCGATCGAACGGGTTTTCGTTGAATCGGGCGATTTGCTGATCCATACCATCGGCAACCAAGCCGCAAAAGGTATCTGCGGTTCCGGTTTGATCGATGCCGTCGGCAGTTTGCTGCAGGCGGGCATGCTTGACCGCACCGGCCGTTTGCTCGGCGATGACGAGCTCGATTCGAATCTTTCCGCGGCACTTCGAAGGAGACTCGATGGTCAGGACAACGACCGCCGGGCAGTGCTTTCGGAACCCGGCAGGGAACCCATTTTTTTGACCCAACGCGATATTCGCGAGATCCAGCTGGCCAAAGGCGCCATCGCCACCGGAATCGAGGTTTTACTCGTCCATGCTGGTCTCGAACCCAAAGATCTCGACGCTCTGTTTGTAGCTGGAGCTTTTGGGCAATATATCCGTGTCGATATGGCGCAGGAGATAGGGTTGCTGCCGCATCTTTCACCGGATCGCATTCATTTTATCGGCAACGCGGCCTGTGCCGGAGCCGAGGTGGCGCTGCTGTCGGCAAAAAAGCGCGAATTGGCCTTGGAACTCTGCAGACAAACATGCTATGTCGAAATTTCGACCGATCCGGAATTCCAGATGCGTTATGCCGAGCACATGCTGTTTTAAGACGATAATGTTCCGAGTTGCGCCGGAACAGGGCGTCGCTGCTGAATTCAATCGCGGAGGTTTTTATGATTCAAGAAAAAATCGACCAGGCTATCGCAATTCTGCGGGAAAAAGATATCGACCTGTGGCTGACATTCGTCCGGGAGACCTCTTCCAATCCCGATCCTGTTCTCGATTTGATACTCGGTACCCACTGTACCTGGGTATCGGCGATTATTCTGACGGCGACAGGTAAAAAGATCGCTCTTGTCGGAAGTCTGGATGTCCAAAATATCCTCGACCACGCCTCATACGACGTGATCGGTTATCGCGATTCGATTCGCGATGAGCTGCTAAAGATCCTTGAACAAGAGGATCCGCAGACCATCGCCATCAATTATTCCACCAATGACGTCATGGCCGATGGCTTGTCTCATGGATTGTATGTGATGTTGATGGAATACCTCGACGAGACGCCGTTTGCCAATCGCCTGCAATCGTCTGAGGCGATTGTCGCCGCCTTAAGGGGAAGGAAATCGCACGCCGAAGTCCAGCTTATACAGGCGGCGATCAAGGAGACCCTGGAAATTTTTGATCGAGTAACCGAGACCGTCTCTGTCGGTTTATCCGAGCGCCAGGTGGCGGAGATCATTCTTACAGCCATGCGGGAACGCGGATTGGAGCCTGCCTGGGATCCGGATCATTGTCCGGCGATTTTTACCGGCCCCGATACCGCTGGCGCCCATGCCGGGCCGACCGAACGAACGATTCAAGCCGGGCATATCATGAATATCGATTTCGGTGTGCGCAAGGATGACTATGTTTCCGATTTGCAGCGCACCTGGTATTTCCTGCGTCCCGACGAAACGGTCGCACCCCCCGAAGTTCAGCGCGGATTCGAGGTCATTCGGGATGCGATTCGCCATGCCGCCGACGCTCTCAAACCGGGCGTGGAAGGGTGGATGATCGATGCTGTCGCACGCGATTATATCGTCGGCCAGGGTTATGACGAATATCCTCATGCTCTCGGACATCAGGTTGGGCGCAGTGCCCATGACGGTTCGGCGTTGTTATGTCCGCGCTGGGATCGCTATAAAAACCTGCCCTATTTGCCGGTTGAGGTCGGACAGGTCTACACACTTGAGCCGCGCCTGACGGTCAAGGGATACGGAATCGCCACCATCGAAGAGATCGTCAGGGTAACCGAAAGCGGCTGCGAGTTTCTGTCTAAACCCCAACAGGAGTTGATCCTGATAAAATCCGCATAATCGCGCAAATATCGGTCTGCAAAGTCGTGTGAGAGCTTGTATTAATCGGTAAAAGAACTCGAATCCGAACAGCATCGGAGGTCGTTGCGATGAAACCCCTCACACAGGTTTTGCGGACCGTTTTTTTTGCGTGTTTGATGGTTGGAACGGCGGTTTCTGCGCCACCGAATCCCGAGCAGCGAATCGCCAAGGCGAGCGCAGCCACACCAACCGTCACTGCCGACGCGGCGGCTGCGACCGCCTCCATTCCCCAGACAATCGATTACCAAGGCTATCTCACCGACATGGACGGTTTTCCGATCGTCGGCACGATCGATATCGTTTTTAGTATTTGGGATGCCGCCGAGGGCGGACGCAAACTGTGGGAGACCTCACGTTCGGTCGAGATCAATAAAGGCTATTTTAATTGCGATCTTGGCAGCGAGAATCCCTTTCCCCAGGGTTTGTTCGCCGATGCTGAACGCTACGTTCAGCTCACCATTCAGAGTGAAAACCTCTTTCCGCGCAAACCCCTCGCCGCCGTCCCTTTTGCTTTTCAGGGTGCCAATGCTCTCAATCTGGACGGCCATCCCGTCAGTGATTTTTACCTGCGCTCTCAGGCTGAAAATCACAGTTCCAACCGTATCGATGCCTTTAGTCTGGGAGGATACCCGGCCACCTCTTTTTTGACCCGCGAACAGAGCGACGCCTCATTTCTGCGACATGGTGAAGTCAATTCTGTGACCAGCATCATGATTGCCGATGGAACGATTCAGCCGCAGGATCTCGGATTTTCTCTCGGTCAGGGGACAATCACCGGAGTAACGGCCCTATCGGGATTGAGTGGCGGTGGTACAGATGGTACGGTAACGCTGGCGTTGGAAACGGATTATCTCTCCGGACAGGCATTTGATTCTCGTTTTATCCGCATCGGCCAAGTCGGAGCTGTTACTTCGTCGATGATCGGAGCCGATCAGGTAGCCAGCGAACACGTTAAAAACGGCACTCTGCGCGAGGAAGACCTGGCTTTTCCCGTCGGTAAAATCACCCAGCTTGTCGCCGGCGCAGGGTTGCAGGGCGGCGGCACCAGCGGCAGTGTCCTGCTGAGCCTTCATCCGGATTTGCAAAGCGGAGCGGCCTTTAACAGCGTTTTTGTCAACACCAATGAAGAGAATTCGATTTCCGGCGCTATGATCATCGACGGTACGATAACCAGTTCAGATATCAAGGATGGTGCGATTCAAGCGGCTGATCTCGCCGCAACTGTGGGTGATATCACCGCCGTCAACAACGGCCCGGGTTTGATAGGCGGAGCGACAAGCGGCGAAGTGACCTTGCAGCTGGCCCCGGAATATGAAACCGGCATCCGTTATGATTACCGCTTTGTCCGCCAGGGTCAGACCGATGCCATTACCAGCAGCATGATCAAGGACTATACCATTCAGCCCACCGATCTGGCCTTTCCGGTCGGCGATGTGACCGGCGTTATCGTCCAGAACGGATTGATGGGCGGCGGAGCCTCCGGCGATGTGATTGTGACGCTCGATGATGGGCACTATACGGGCAGCGCCTTTGACAACCGATTTATCAACGAGAACCAGATCGGTTCGATCACCAAAAACATGATTCAGAGCGAAGCGGTGGATGGCACCAAAATCGCCGCCAGAGCCCTGAATACCATCCATTTTCCAGACTATCTGTCCCTGACGCGCAGCCGGCGCGCTGATGCAGTACTTTCGGTGCAGAATCAGGATGCGGCGCCCTCTTCGATCGGTATTTTCGGAAACGGCTCAATCGGTGTGCAGGGCAGCGGTAATATTGCGGTCAAGGGGGAGGGGATCCTCTATGGCGTGCATGCGGTCTGCGCCAATCCGGTCGGGTGGGCCCTCAAAGTTGACGGTCGCGCAACCTGCAGTACAGGCGGTTGGGCGGATGTGGCCGAGTATGTCTATGGCAGCGAACCGCTGGAAAGCGGTGACGTCGTGGTGATCGACGAGAATGCGGAAAATTCTGTCCGTCTTTGCCGTCAAAGTCACGACACT
>JAFGJN010000365.1 GCA_016929055.1 Candidatus Zhuqueibacterota bacterium | reverse complement strand
TCGCGCCCCGACAGCGCAAAAATGTTATTAAAAAGTTCAAGCAACATTTTCGCCCTGCTTTGGTTGCGGCCGGAAGCGATTGGCTGCGGAGAAAATTGCTTGCTCATGGATTGGAGCAGGTTCCTGAGGGTGATATTCTTGATCTCTTTATCGAAGAGGCGTCAGCGGCGTTGCGGAAGCGCAAACACCACCCGCACATCGAACGGGAAAAATCCGCCCATGACTGGTGGATACAGCAATTTGGGATCCTCGCATCGCGCAATCGCGGTTTGGATCTGCCCCACGCCTTGCTGATCGACGATAAACAGGCCGAGATGATGGTTGGAGAAATCCTTAAGACCGTCGAACGCGCGCAGCTGACCTTGATACAGGAACTGAATGTGCCTCCGGCTTTGCAGTCCCGCATCGATCGTATCCTTCCTTGCGAGCGATGCCATCCACAAATTCCAGGGGATAATGTTGGCAAGCTTGAAGATCGTGTTCTCCGTCTGCACCGAAGAAGTGCGCCCTGTGGTAAGGGAGGGGTGGCGGTGTTTCGCCAGCACCAGGCACCACGACCCCAGTATTTTCTTGTCGAGTTCACCAATCGAATTGGTGTGGCGGCGGAAATTTTTACGGTTTTCAGCCGGTTCCATGTGGATATCACCGATCACGCCGGATGCCGGCTACAACGGGGCTGGAGCGTTGTCCGGCTTCAGGTCGAGCTGATTGAAGACAGTCGCGTCGAGCAGCTCGCTGAATCCCTCGAAAAGATCGATGGGGTCAGGCGCGTGATTAAACCGAATCAACCGGTTGTTCCTCTACTCGAGAATGTGTTGCCACATCGCCGGTCGACCCAGAGCTCGTTTTTGATTCCGCCGCCTCCCTATATCTGTGGAAATTGTATCACCGATGATGCCTATTTCTATGGTATGGAAAGCGAACTGGCTCAGCTCAATGATGTTTTCGGCCGCATCACCGCCCCGGGAGGGCAAAAAGGAAGTTCGGTATTCGTTCATGGTCCCAAGCGCAGCGGCAAGAGTTCGCTTGTGCTCTATTTTTTTCGGCAAATTCAGCGGCTCAATCCGCAAAAATGTTTGATGCTGTATTACGAGGCTTCTCGTCGACAAACATGGGGAGGCGCTGAACGGGAAATTCACCGCCAAATTTGTGAACAGGCTGAACAGATGGCGTCGTTTTTTCGGGTCACTCTCCCGACGCTGGCCGATCTTTCTCTGGTGGAACTGATGGAAGCGCTGCAGCGACTGTTAAACATCCCCTTTGTCTTGATTATCGATGAAGCGATCGGATTGCTGAGCGAGACAACGGATGAAGGGGAGCGCGAACGATTGCTCGATTTTTTTGATTGTGTGGCCAAGCTGCCGAGACGGATGGTGATTTGGGTGGGTCCTGAAGCTCCCCTGCCATTTTTGGACGATGCCCTGCGACGCAAACTGGAAAAGGCGGAAATGGTGAAAACGCGCCCAGTTTCGCTGGCCGACACTTTCGCCTTGTTGCGAGCTGATAAATTCTCTTATTGCCATCACATCCGCATTTCCCGAACACTTTGTCGACAGATCCACACCTTGACGGCCGGACACCCTTACTGGATCTCGTTTCTCGGACGCTCGATGTGGCAGGCGGCGCAACCGCATCAGGGCGAAGTTCTGCGTTATACACCCCAGCTGTTGGAACGCGCGGTCAAAGACTTGCTGCATATCGGCATACCTTTTACCGATCGTCTTTATTCGACGCTGGCTCCCAAGCGGTTATACAGCAAAATTCTCGAGGTGCTGGCACAGGAAACGATTCAGGATAAGGGAATGCAATTATCCGACTTGCTTCATACCTTGACCACAGAAGACTTGGATATCTCGGCAAATGAGCTCAACGGTATTTTGAATATGCTCCAGGCACAGGGCACCCTTGATTGCCTCTATGGTGAAAGATGTGCATATTGGAGGTTGTCCGCCCCTTTGCTCGGAATGTATATTCGTTTTCGACAATCACAGCAAGTCATAAGCGGAGATTTTTTATGATTACCGAGAATTTGGAAAAATATTTCGTTTATGAAAATGAGCTGCAACAGCTGCTGAATGCACCTTGGGCCAACAGTTATCTCTATGGGGGCCGAGGAGTTGGAAAAAGCACATTTTTGCACCGCTTACAGGAACGGCTGGGAACAGCGATTTGGATTGATGGAAGCAACTGGTATGCGGCTGAAGAAAAGATCGGGCAACTGGATCCTCAGGAAACGGCGAAAAACGGGCATCTGATTATCGATGATCTCGATCAGTTTTGTGCTATAGGCTATGAACGGGAAGGAGACAGGTTTGAGGAAACGGTCAACCGTCTCGACGAATTGTTCAAGCGCCTGACGGCGAAGGGGTGGCGTGTTTATGCGACAGGTACTCGTAAGCCCCAATATTTTCTCAATATGCGCGAGGGATGGGGCAATGTTTCTGAATCGGCTCCCTGGTGGCAGATGTTTTGGTCCTATATCGACATGAGTTGGGATCATTTTCGTTTTAATCCCTGGAAGTATGGGTGGGAATCGAACCTGCACGATTGGCTGCTCGCAAATTTTTCTGCCCGATTGGAAGAAAGCCAGTTGCAGCTGTGGGGAGATTTGTTGGTTTCCCTGACCGGCGGCCATCCATCGCTTTTAAAAGCTGCTTTACTTGAACTGCAGCATTTGCTGGCGGGTAAAGAGCTGACTCCCCTGCAACAACGGTTGTTACAACCTTTTCCTGAATCGGACACAGAGATTCGCCGCGCACAAACCCGTCGTTATTTGGAGGACAGTTTGGTGCTGACCGGCCTAAAAAGACTTCGGCGGGCCTTACAAAGTTTGAGAGAGATGGGACAGACCAGCCGTCCGGAATTGAGCGGTTTTCTCATTCGCTTGGCTCAAGGAGAGGTTGTCACACCCCCATATGACGTCCGAGAGATTCTGACCGATCATGCGATAATCTATCTCGATGAAGAGAGCGGCAGGTATCGCATTCCCGGCGATTTGCTCACCAATGAAATCCTTCGTTTTTTTCCTCCGGCCGAACATGCGCCTCAGATGAATGTCGAGGCCGATGCGGCCGAACCGAAGCGCAAAGGTATGTTGATCTATCGTCAGGGTCCCCATGCTTTGCCCCTGCGTCTCAGTGGCAGTTCCTGGCAAATTCTTAACCTTTTGGATCAAAACAAAGGACAGGTGGTCTCGGTGGAGCAGCTGCAGAAAGAACTGCATAAAAGCGAGTATGCGGTGCGTTCTGCTCTTCAACGGTTGGAGAACAAACTCAAAGAGATTGGCGCCGATAATCTGCTGGAAAATTCAAGAGGCAAAGGATACCGGCTAAAAACTCCTGATTTCCAGACGCCTTTTCCAGAGTGAGCGAGAGCTTTTTGTCGAAAAACCGGTCATTTAATCGGCCGGGTTGTTTCCGCTGCGGTAGATCCAGATCCGCGATAGGCGATTCGGATGGCGATGACTGAATAGAGCGCCCCGGCCAAAATATCGACGACATAATATTGTCAAGAGAGGACCATGCACGCTTTATCTTTTTTAAACTATTTTCGTCCCGTCGATCGTCCGATCTCGGTGAGTCGCTTGCAGCGGTCGATGCGGATCAGTATCATCGCCGGCGCCATTGGCATTCCCTGGGTCGCTACATTTTTGCCTGGATATATACTCAATGTTTTTTTCAAGAACCATTTAGGCGGCACGGCCTTTCAGCTTGGGTTGATGGTGGCTTTGATCTATTTTTCCAACTTGTTTCATCTGGGTGCCATCTATATTTTTAGTCGGGTTCGAAGCATCAAGCTTTTTTGGTGGGTTTTGCATATACTCCATCGGCTTGCCGGTTTTGTGCTCGCCTTTGTTTGTGTGCGGGTTATACGTGGCGGAGATGTTCAGACCGGCATCGTGTTGACCATGGTTGCGATCACCCTGAGCTTTATTATCAGCAACGCCAGCGCTGCCGGTTGGTCTGCCTGGATGGCTGATCTGGTTCCGGGCCCGATTCGCGCCACTTTTTTTACCCGGCGAACGGCGATTCTCAACATCGTCAGCATGGCGTGGTTTTTTCTTGTTACACTGGCTCTGGACATCTCGAATCAGAACAGCCTGGTGGTATTTGCGATCGTTTTTGTCGTCGCTGGTATTGGCGGCGTGGTCGATATCTTTTTGCATCTTTATATCCCGGAACAAAAGCCGATACTCGTTCAAGAGTCGCCCTCCTGGCGATTGTATTCCGAGCCGTTGCGGAACACGAATTTTCGGCGTTTTTCTCTGGCCTTTGCGCTCTATATGTTGTCTACCAATATACTCGCCCCGTTTTTGGGTCCGTATTTGACCGCTTCTGACGGCATCGGAGCGCCGAATGTTTGGCTTGGAATTCTCGTGATCAACATCCAGCTGGCGACGATCGCAACCATTGCCTTTTGGGGCGTGGTGATGGACCGTTTCGGCCGCAAACCGGTCGCCTTGATCGGCAGTCTTTCCTTCCTTGCCGGGATTGGCTGGTTTTTCCTCACACCGCAAAATTATGTTTTCATCATTCCAGTGATCGCACTTTTGACCGGCAGTTTGAATCCGGCATTCATCGAGGGTATCAACCAGATGATGTTGACGATTACGCCGGAAAAAAACAAGACGTCATTCGTCGGTTGGTTTTTGACGATTGTTGGCATGGGAAACGCGGTCGGCGCTTTGGGCGGCGGATATCTTTATGATCTCTTGGGTGAATGGCGATACGAGTTGTGGCACGGATTTTCGATAGGAAGTTTTCATTTCGTCGCTCTGGTGAATATGGCACTTTGTGCTGTGAGTTTTCTTTTTCTACTGCACATCCGTGAAGGCGGTGAAAAGCCAATGGGCTTTGTCTTTTCTCGTTTAGCGACACCTGGAATTTTGCGTACGTTTTCCAATATGAGCATCATTTCCAAGCCGCGCAGTTCTGACCGAGTCGCACAGGCGTTGCGTGAAATCGAAGGTTCTTCAAGCAGTCTTGCGATCTGGGACATTCTCGGACGCCTGGATGACCCAGACTCTGAGGTGCGGGAAGAAGCGGCATCGGCTTTGGGTCGGGCTCGGGCGGATGAGGCGGTAGAGGCACTGATTGAAAGGCTTTGTGATCCTGAATCGACTATTCGCACGTCTGCAGCCAAAGCTTTGGGCCGGATCGGCAATCCACGAGCACTGCCCTATCTTATCGAAGGCCTCGAGTGTTCATCGGATGAAGTGCAACAGGCTTGTGCTCAGGCTATAGGAAAAATCGGGGGAGAAGAATCCTTGTCGCAATTGTTTCGTCTGATGCGCGAAAATCGCAGCGAAAGGGTTAGCGCGCTGAGTGCGGAAGCTCTGTCCCGTCACGGTGTTTTAGAGGCGGCGTGGGAAATTCTGCCGATGATGCATCACACAAAAAATCCCGTTCTGCGGCGACAACTGGCGATCGCCATGGGAAATCTGCTCGGCGCCCCCGGCGAGTTTTACCAATACTATACTGGTCTGGATTCCGTGCAGGGTAATCGTTTTGATCGGCTTTTTGTACAAGCCCGGCGTACTTTGTCGGCTTTTGAAAAAAGCAGCGACAAAACCGCGGCTAATTCTCTGGTTGCAGAGTTGATGCGGGTGCGAGAGTGGATCGAAAACTCTGAATATCCGTGCGCATTGCGCGCCCTCGCTGATATTTTGCGACGCTTGGTGATCGTTCGCCTGCAGCGAGAACTTGAGGATGAGGATGCTTTGCTCTATTACGCGGTTTACCGCGATTCCAGACTCGGCCTGGGTTACTGGGCCGCACGAGAAATGCTCCAGTTAACCGCGCCTGACTCGAACCAGGAGCTATTGCGTATCAATATCTTGTTGATTCTTTATTTTATCGCCAACTATCATAAAGATCGATCGAGTCGGCGTATTGGCTATCGGCGTTGATTTGGGCCAGGGACGGATTTAAACTTGAGCAGTTGCCGCAAAGCCTTTTCATAATGGTTTGCCTGTCGAAAAAAGCCGAGATCGTTGGGGTGAATGCCGTCGACTGTTCCTTCACCGTCATTGCCGAGCTGGTCGCGTGCACTTAAATAATAGACATCGCTGATTTCGTTTTGAACCAAGCTATCGTAAACGTGCTGCAAGGCCTCTGCTTTTTTTTGCGCTAGTTCCAGCAAATGGGGCAGCTGATCTGTATTGACCGGCCAGCAACTCTCTACGAGCAAAACAGGTGTGTCCGGTTTGAGCCGGCGCAGGGTCTGAACGAATGAAAGGGTCCGTTCCCGCACCTGAGACGGGGTCATGTTTGGTAGGCAATCGAGGATATAGAGTTCCGCATCAATTTCAGCCAGCAAGGGAGCCATTTCGGCATCCATCCGTCCCTGTCCTGAAAAGCCGAGATTGATGATCGGTCGGTCGAGACGGCGGCCGATTATCGCCGTCGATGCCAGCCCTGGTCGGCTGGCACATCCGCCCTGGATGATGGACGTGCCGTAAAAGACCAGTGGTCTGTTTACACCGGGCCGGCGTACAGGTGCGGCCGCAAGTTCGGCTCCAGTCGGCACGCCGATTTCCATTTCAACAATGCCGTTGTAGAGTGGCAGATAGAGGCAATATTCGCGTTTTTCTCTTTTCAGACCCTCGATTACGACCTGCGAGTTTCGAGGGAATCGTTTTGGCAAACCGGTTCCGATCCAGCGCCAACCCGATATCCCTTCCCGAAGATAAAGATCCACGCCGCTGACACCTGTGGCTGGCATATGCACCATGGCGAGTTGATCGAACGCCAGTTGCCAGCGCACGGCAATCGTCGAAGCATCGGTTACGAATTTGACGCAGAGACCGGCGGAATGCCGGCTCAAATCCCAGACCGGGGGGCGAATTCGCTTTTGCGCTGAATCGGGCAGCCTCTGAAATGGGCTACTCTGACCTTTCCATCCCGCTCCTTCCAGCATCAGTTTTTGCGCAGGAATCCAGAGCGTATCGGCAGCGGCGACTGTTTCCGCAAGTTGCTCCCCAAAGATGCTGCCCTGACTAAAGAGAAGCAAAGCGGCATAGACTCGTGCTTGGTAGAGACGCATCTCATCCTCGTGCGATAATAGAGGTGCTCCGTTTCTTGGAGAAAACGATTTACGGTGTTTGCGGCCGAAGCTTCAAGACTTCAAGGGGTTTGTTGATCAGAAAGACCGGCTGGAGTTGATTCAGTGTTTCTGCTGCGGAATACCCCCAAAGCACTCCACAATCCGGAATGCCAGCAGCTTTTGCGGCGAGAAGATCATTGTCCGTATCCCCGATCATAAGCGCCTGATGGGGACGGAGTGAAAAATGGGCCAAAGCTGCATGAAGCATGTCCGGTTTGGGTTTGGGTGAAGCCACATTTTCCGGCCCCAGGATTAAATCGAATTTTTCTTTGATTCCCAGACAATCGAGAATTCGTTCTGTATAGGGCAGCGATTTATTTGAGGCCACCACGCGTTTGAGGCCGTCCATTTCTTCCAGCAGATCTGCGATTCCGGGAAAGGGCCGCGTCATGCGACAGCAATTGTCCCAATAGATCGTTCGAAAGACCGCCAGTAATTCGTCGATGCGGTGTTTGGCGTTTTCGCCCAGAGTGTGTCGACTAAAGTTATCCGCTCCGGCCGGGCCGATCGCTTTTTTGGTTTTTTCAAGGGAGATCAACGGCAATCCCAGCCGGCTCAATGCCAGGTTGATACTGTGATGAACATCCGGAGCGGTGTCCAAAAGCGTCCCGTCCAGATCAAAAATATAGAGAGAAAAGTTTTTCATTGCGGTCTCGTCATTATGGATCGATTCGATTCATCAAACGTACAAAAATTAATTCGGATTTTCAAGCCCATTATCGCTGTTTCCTGTGCCTCTATCGTGAGCACTATCACGGACAAAAGCTTGCAAGACCGGCAAATTTTTCGTACGTTTGAGCAGCGCTTGTCAAGCAACTATTCCACTGACTTTTTTTCAAGTTTGAAGGATGAATTTATGACCCGCCGTGCGGAGGCTATCAAAGATTCCCACGTGTCTTTTGCGATGGATCGATCGACAGCAAGGGAGAACTGGTTTCAAGCCGCATTCGGCCATGATTATTTGCGCATCTATCCGCATCGTGATCATTTGGAAGCCGAGAAGCATGTCGACTTTATCTGGAAAAAACTCGGTTTGCATGAAGGATCCACTCTCCTCGATTTGGGATGCGGCTATGGCCGCCATAGTTTGGCTTTGTCTCGTTATTCTCTACAGGTTGTCGGGATAGATTTATCCGAGATTTTATTGGCAAAAGCCGTTCGTGAGAGTCGGGATTCAGTTTCTCCCAGCCGATCGCATTATGTCAAGGGAGATATGCGCCTTTTGCCGTTTTTATCGGTATTCGATGCAGTATTGAATTTTTTTACCAGTTTTGGTTATTTTGACCGAATAGAAGAGGATCGGCTGGTATTGCAAAACGTACTGCGGGTCCTCAAACCGGGAGGCTTGTTCTGGTTCGATTATTTAAATATCGAGTATGCTTTGGCCAATTTGGTCCCCTTTGATCGAAAACGACGTGGGAGTCTCGAGATACTGCAGAAGCGGCGTTTTGACGAAAAAACGCAAAGATTGGAAAAAGAAATTATTGTACGTGAAGCATCGAAGGAACGGCGTTATATCGAATCGGTCCGTGCCTACTCTAGAATCGAATTGATCACGGCGTTGGAGGCCACGGGGTTTCATATCAAAGAAATCCTGGGTGATTATCACGGCAACCCGTTTGCGGCGAATTCGCCGCGATTGATTTTCATCGGACAAAAATCGAACAGATAAAGTATGCATCCTCATTTGACTTTTGGATCCGTATCGCTGGTCAGCGATTATCTCGCCGGAAAAGAACAGATTCGACCCTTTTTCAATGGCCATTTTCGGGAACCAAGTTCTTTTTCACGGGTCGCTGACCAAGTCCGCTCAGGTCGGCGGGATGTGTTGGCGGATATCCTGGCTGATCAAAACCGTCGATGCGGCAATCTCGCGGCCTTACCTGCAGTGGAATTATTGAGGCATCCCGAGACTCGGGCGGTGGTGACCGGCCAACAAGTTGGGCTTTTCGGCGGTCCATTGTATACACTCTACAAGGCCTTGTCGGTCATCGAGCTGAGCGGACAATTGAATCGGCAACTCGGAATACCTGTGGTACCCGTTTTCTATTTGGTTTCCGAGGATCACGATTTCCAGGAAATCAGCTGGGCCGGGTGGGTCGATAGAGACAATCGTTATAAACGGATTGAATATTCTCCAGTCCCATTGCCCGCGCGACAGCCGGCGTGCGAAATTCGTTTCGATTTCGACATCGTAACGATGATCGACGGATGGTTTAAACAGCTGCCGGAAACCGATTTCAGCGACCAGCTTCGGCAGCAGCTTTTGACCCATTATGCTCCGACTAAAAGCTTCAGCGAGGCATTTTGCGGTTGGTTCAGCGAGCTGTTCAAAGAACAGGGTTTGGTGCTGCTCGACGCCGCAGATACCCGACTCAAGCCGCTGATGCAGCCGGTAATAGAACGAGAATTGCGCGATTCGATTGCTTTTTCGGCGATAGCTGCTACTGATCGTATGTTGCAAGAGTCGGGTTACCATAGTCAGCTGTCGGTCCGT
>JAFGJN010000052.1 GCA_016929055.1 Candidatus Zhuqueibacterota bacterium | reverse complement strand
TTTTATAGACGAGTTTGGCGGCGGCAAAGGGCGAGTTCAGGTCGCCCGGCCGCTGCGACAATTCGACGACATCGAATCCGACCACCCGTTTGCTCATAAAGACCCGTTCCAGCCAGTCCAGAGTTTCGTCCCAGGTCAGGCCGCCCGGTTCGGGTGTGCCGGTGTTATGAATGATGCCGGTGTCCAGCGCATCGACGTCAAAAGTGACAAAGACGGGGTCGGGCAGGGTCTGAAGGGCGGCGATGGCGTGTTCCGGCCGCCGCCGCAGGTCGCGCATGGTAAACAGCGGAATCTGTTCTTCTTTTGCCTGTTCGGCTTCCTCCCGGCACAGGCTGCGGATGCCCAGATGCAGCGTATGCGGGGTCAGATCGCGAATGCGCGCCAGAACCGAAGCGTGGCTGAGGGGATTGTCATCATAGGTCTGGCGCAGGTCGGCATGGGCATCGAACTGCACGACCGACAGAACACCGTATTTTTCCTTCAGAGCGCGGGCAAAACCGCTCGAGATTGAATGATCGCCGCCGAGGACGGCGATAAATTTATCGTGCTGCAAAAGATCGTGCGTGGTCGTGTAAAGACAATCGATCATTCCCTGTGGATCGGGCGGAATGGACGGCGCCTCTGGGGTAAAGATACCCATCCGCATCGGTTCGGCGCCCAACTCGGCGTCATAAAACTCGACCTGAGCCGAAGCCTCAAGAATGGCATCCGGTCCCCCGGCGGTTCCGCCCCCGTACGAAATGTTGCCTTCATAGGGGAAGGGCAGGACGACGACGGCGGCGTCGGCAAAGTTGCAAAATTCGGGGTCGGGATTGAGAAACGGCGAAGCATGGCTTTGCATGGCAGTGCTTTCAGAAAACAGTATGTTCATCGGGATTGTTTGTCGATCAGATTTTTGCGCCAGACGGGCAAGGTTCGCACAATGGTTTTCGATGGGCGCGGTGTGCACGTTTGCATGACGGCCATACCGAGCAGGGGGAAAATCACGCTGTATTCGCCCCAGATCTGCACCAGTTTTTGTTCGTCTGCGGACTGGTACTTGCCCCAGGTCACCGATTCGCTGAACGTGCAGCTGGAAAGGCTGCCGTCTCGTTCCACGGCGGTTCCGATTTGCAGGCCGCGTTCGGCTCCCTCGAAATCGATGCCCAGGATTTGCGAGATGGTCGGGCCGGTCTGCTGGATAAAATTCTTTGGACCGCCGCCGCCCAATTCGATAAAGCCGGATCCCTGGGCGTGATAGGCAATAGCCGCCGAGTCGAGAATATCGTGTTGCGCGGACAGAGTAACGGGAAAGCCCTCGAGGTCGGTGCGCGCCAGGTTCATGGCGATGGAATGATTGGCGAGGGAATCCCAAAAGAGCGGGATACCGTTTTTCGCCGCAGCGATGACAAAGCTGCGATCCGGGTGGTCGGCAGTTTCGTTGGCCCACAACCCCAGCTCCAGATTGAACTCCCAGCTGGAAAGGGGTTTGTCTCTCAGCCGGTCGTAGCGTTCGCGGACGAACCGGCGAATAATTTTGTCCTGGGCTTCGAGGGTTTCTTTTTCGCGGATTCCGATATCATAGATCCGCGTATCGCCGTGGCGGCGAAGCAGATCGTCGTCTCCGTGCGGGTGAATGGCCTTGACCGGAAGCCCAAAGGCGAAATGCAGATCGTGATAGATCTGAGCGCCGGTGGAGCAGATCACATCGATGAATCCGGCTTCGATGAGGGAAATGACGAATCCGCCCATACCGCCGGCGATGCCGGCACCGGCGATGCCGAGCCAGATGGTGTCGCCGGCATCGATCATGCGGCGAAAGAGCCGAGCGCCGCCGGCGACATGGCGCGCCTCGAACGACGTCTGGCCCATCACTTCCAGCAGTTCAAAGAGACAGAGATTTTTATCGAGCCGTGGCGGGACAATGTCCGGCGCATCGGCAAAGATCGAACGATGAACAGCCATAAAAACTCCGGTTGGCGGGCGTGAACGGCTTGTCAACGGTGCTTACTCGCCCAGCAGAAAAACCGCCATGGCGACCACGGTGGTCCAGAGGCCATCCTTGTGTCCGCGTGCGGTCTGGGCAATGCTGCGACTGACGAAAATGTTCTTATTGTCCACTTTGTATTCGTCGCGCTGTTCGTCCCAGGCCAGATTCGGATCGAGTTCCAGACCCATGGTCGACCCGAGCATCTGGGCGGCGAGATCTTCGGCATAGTCGGCGGCTTTTTTTTGCGTTTCACCATAGCCATGGTGTTCGCTGATATAGCCGTATTGTTTTTTATCCTTGGGCTGAGCCAGGCCGATAGCGGCCGAAACGAGGCGGTTGGGTTCGTTGGTCGCTTCTCTGGCCATCACCACAAACGTGATCTGTCCCGGGCGCAGTACTTTGCCGCCCACTTCACGGGGAATTATTTTGCATTCGGGCGGAAAGATACTGGAGACTTGGACCAGGTTGCAAGCGGCAACCCCGGCATCGCGAAGCGCCAACTCAAAGCTCTGCAGCTTGTCGCGATGATAGCCGACGCCTTTGGTAAAGAACATGCGTTTTGGAATGATCTGATACAATTTCGCATCACCCTCCTGAAATTGGGGTTGGTGAAAGGATTGACCGGCATAGAGTCGGATGTGGAGGTTTGAACGGATCGGCATTTGGAAAACGCCGTTTTTCGGACTTGAAATTACGCAAAATATCGACAAAGCGCAAAAGTTTTTTTCGTCCCCCGCTTTAAAGGATCGCAGCGAGAAACCGGCCGGTGATTGAATTCGGGTTGGCGGCAATCGCTTCGGGTGTGCCGCAGGCCACCATCTCGCCGCCCCGATCGCCGCCGCCGGGACCGAGGTCGATGATCCAGTCGGCGTTTTTGATGACATCGAGATTGTGTTCGATCACCAACAGCGAGTGACCGGCGTCGAGAAGACGGTTGAACGCCCGCAGCAGCACTGCCGTGTCCTCGAAATGGAGACCGGTGGTGGGTTCGTCAAAGAGATAGAGTGTTTTTTCGTCGCCGGTTTCCGCCAGATGAGCCGCCAGTTTGATCCGTTGCGCTTCGCCGCCGGAAAGGGTGTTGGAGGCCTGTCCGAGAGTCAGATAGCCGAGGCCGACGTCATGCAGCGGCTGCAATTTGCGGGTAACAGCCGACTGTTTGCGAAAAAAATCGAGCGCTTCGTCAACGGTCAGATCGAGGATATCGGCGATGGATTTGCCGTGCATTCGCACCTCAAGTACGGAATTGCGATAGCGCTTGCCGCCGCAATTCTCGCACAGCAGATAGAGATCGGTGAGAAACTGCATTTCGACCTTGATCATACCGGCGCCTTCACAGGTTTCGCAGCGTCCGCCGGGTGTATTGAAGGAAAAATCGCCGGGTTTGAGTCCGGCGGTTCGAGCCGGGCGGCTTTCGGCAAAGAGACGGCGGATGGGGTCGAAGGCTTTGAGATAGGTGGCCGGATTGGAGCGGGGCGTTTTACCGATAGGCGATTGATCGACCAGCACGACGCGGCCGACTGCTTGGCCGCCGGTGATGCCGCTGCATCGGCCGGCGGTTGCTCCGGTGTCTCCTTTTTGTCGCCGCAGTCCGGCATAGAGGACATTGTGTACCAGGGTGCTCTTGCCCGATCCCGAGACGCCGGTGACGGCGACCAGGGCGCCGAGGGGAATGTCGACGGTGATCCCTTTGAGATTGTGTTCGCGCGCCTTGTGTATTGTGACGGTCGGGCCATCGACGGCACGGCGGTTCAGCGGTGGAGCGATCGACCGGCGGCCGCTGAGATGAGCGCCGGTAAGCGAATCGGGGTGAGAGAGGATATCGGCGGTTGTACCGCTTAAGACCACGTGCCCGCCGTCGCGGCCGGCGCCGGGTCCGATGTCGATCAGATGATCGGCGTTTTCAATGATCTCCCGGTCATGCTCCACCACCACCACCGTGTTGCCGACGTCGCGCAACTGGCGCAGAATGGCCAGCAGGTTTTGCGTGTCGCGCGGATGCAGCCCGATGGTCGGTTCGTCGAGGATATAGAGCGAGCCGATGAGCCGAGCGCCAAGAGCGGTGGCGAGGTTGATGCGCTGGTATTCGCCGCCGGAAAGGGTGGAGGTACGGCGGTCAAGGGTCAGATAGTCGAGGCCGATTTCATCGAGATAGCCGAGCCGATTGCCCAGTTCGTCAAGGATACGGTCGGCGATCGTTTTTTCGAATTCAGATAGCTGCAGCTCTTGAAAAAAGCGGCGGGCGCTGTGTACGGTCATGTGGCTGACCTCGGCGATGGACAGACCGCCGATTTGCACTCCCAGGGCTTCGGGGCGCAGACGGCTGCCGCCGCAGGCGCGGCAGCGGACATAGCCGCGGTAGCGGCTGAGCAGAACGCGCACGCCGATCTTGTATTTCTTGCTCTCCAGCCATTCGAAAAATCGGTCCAATCCGGGGAAATCACCGAATCCCTTCCAGATCGATTCCTGTTGTTCCGAACTCAAGTCGGCATAGGGCAGATGGATGTCGATTCCTTTTTGGGCAGCCGAGCTTAACAGCCGAGCGCGCAGCTCGGCATGTGCAGGCGTGCTCAGCGGGGCGATGCAATCCTCGGCCAGGCTTTTGGACGGGTCGGGAATGACCCGATCGCGATCGATATGAATGCTGTCGCCAAAGCCCTTGCACACCGGACAGGCGCCGAAGGGATTGTTAAAGGAAAAGAGGCGCGGTTGAGGTTCGATAAAAGTGCGCCGGCAGCTGCCACACTCGAAAAGCTGCGAATAACGGCGGCTTTCGCCGTCCGGAACGTGGGTTTGCATCACGCCATGGCCGTGGTGAAACGCCTGTTCGATCGAGTCGGCCAACCGTGTCTGAATACCCGGTTTCATGATGAGCCGGTCCATCAAAACGTCGACGCATTCGCCCGGCTGGATGGGGTACTCTTGGAGCGCAACCGTTTTGCCGTCGAGCCACAGACGATGAAAACCCTTTTCGCGGAGGAAGACATCGGCCGCTGTGGCATCCGATTCACAAAAGGGAAAGGTGATCAGCACTCGAGTTTGTTCCGGCAGAGTCAGCAGATCCTCGACAACGTTTTGCACCGAGTCTTTGCCCACCGGCTCGCCGCAGGAGGGGCAAATGGTGCGACCGATTCGCGCATAGAGCAAGCGAAGGTAATCGAGAATTTCCGTGGCCGTACCCACGGTGGAGCGGGAAGAACGGGTGGGATTTTTTTGTTCGATGGCCACAGCCGGCGCGATGCCTTTGATCTCATCCACGTCGGGCCGGTCGACGCGTTCGAGAAACTGGCGGGCGTAGGCGGAGAGCGACTCGATATAGCGGCGCCGACCTTCGGCATAGAGCGTGTCAAAGGCGAGACTCGATTTGCCCGATCCGGATACGCCGGTAATCACCACCAGGCGATTTCGGGGCAAATCGACGTCGATATTCTTCAAGTTATGTGTCCGCGCGCCGCGGATCGATATCGATGACGGTTTCATGGGGTTGGCGGGATTCTCGTTTTTCTGAACGGTGCGACGCTCGATCCGTTTTTCAGGGTTCGTTGTTGAGGATACGGTCGAGTGTCGGATAGATGGCGAGTGCGGCGCCGCCTCCCACCAGAGCGGTGAAAAGCTGTGGCAAAGACATGGCTGCAATCGCCGCTTCGGGTAGATCGCGGCCGATCAGAAAGGGCAGAATCAGCCGGGCGGCACCGTAGAGCAGAGCGGTCTTGATTCCGGCCCCGGCGATCAAGGCGAGCCACGTTCGGGGGCCAGGCCGATGGTGCCGGCGGCGACTGGAAGCCGAGAGGTGCATAAAGGCAAAAATATAGGCGGCATTCGCCAGAATGATAAACGGCGCCATCGGCGCCAGAATCGGTGGCAATTGCCCCCGCAATAGAGCCACCAGCGGCGTGACAGTGCCCAGAATGATGCCGGCGCCGGTGTTGAGCAGCAAGGCTGTGAGGATCAGCATGAGATTGACCAGCGGACCCGTGACCGGCTGTGGTAGACCGATCATTTCGAATACCAGAGTAAGGGTTATGAGAATCACCAGGCGGGTAAACAATCGGGTGCGTTTCATCTTTCCGACCTCTCGGAAAACAGGGGTATTACGGCGTTTTTTTTGACAAGAGTAAAGTAATGAAAACCGTTTTGAAAAGCAAACGAGAAGTCGATCTCCGCTTGAGTGCAAACTGAAATTTTCGCAGAAATTTGCTTGATTATGCTCGAGGAATGGCTATATTTAAACAAGTATCAACGGCGGCTGATCGGCGCGAGAGCAAGCCATTTTGACCATCTCTGCCGGTTTTTGAACCGCTGTTTCGCAGCGAAATATAAGCAAAGGAGAACTGCTATGGCCGACCTGCAACAGATGCAAGCCCTTCGGCAACGGATGGAAAAACAGCTGCGCCGCAAAGCCAATGTGGTAGGGGTCGGCGTGGGTTTCAAAGAGAGCGCCGGCAAGATTACCGACGAAATGGCTCTGATGGTTCTGGTTAGCGACAAGGTGCCGCTGCAGATGCTGGCCAGGCGGGATGTTGTGCCGCAGAGCATCGACGGATTGACGACCGATGTTATGCGGGTCGGCAAGGTGGTTGCCCGTCCAGCGACGACCGACCGGTGGCGTCCGGCAGTTGGCGGTATCAGTGTCGGCCATTATGCCATTACGGCCGGTACTCTCGGTGCGGTTGTGCGCGACGCAAAGACCGATGAGCTGCTGATTCTCTCCAACAACCACGTGCTGGCCAACAGCAACGATGCGCAGATCGGCGATGCGATTGTGCAGCCGGGGCCGCTTGACGGCGGACGGGTTCCGACGGATGTCATCGCCCATTTGCACCGGTTTGAACCGATCCGCTACAAGGGCGCCGAAGAGCAGAACAGCAAATGCCCGATTTCGGTTGTCATCGTCGGCTTTCTCAATGCTCTGACCAAAGCAATCGGTTCGCGCTCCCGTTTCGGTACCCATCCGGAAGAGCTCAAAAACCTGGTCGATGCGGCAATCGGCCGGCCCGTGGAGAGTGACCTGCTCGCCGAAGAGATCTATAAAGTGGGGAGTGTTGCCGGCGTTGCCGACGTCTCGATCGGCACGGCCGTGAAAAAATGCGGCCGCACCACCGAGTTCACAACCGGCAGAATCACCGTCATCAACACCACGCTCGAGGTCGGTTATGGAGGCAATCGCAGCGCGGTTTTCGATAATCAGATTCTGGCCACCGATATGTCGCAGCCGGGCGATTCCGGATCTCTGATCGTCGACAATGACAACCGCGCTGTCGGTTTGTTGTTTGCCGGATCGGATGAAGTGACCGTGCTCAGTCCGATCCGCACGGTGATGGACCTGCTCAAGATCAAATTTGCCTGAGGCTTTGGCATTCCATGTCATTTTTTACTCTTTTGCCCATCCTCGGCTTTGGTTTCGGCACCGCCTTGACCCTCATTCTGCTCGGTTTGTCGCTGAAAAAAGCGCCGAAACGCTACGATGATTTTGCCTTTGGCGTGGTGCTCTTTTCCTGTGCCCTGTGGAACGCAGGGAATTTTTTGTCGCTTTTGTTTTGGTTGTTTTTCGGTTCCGTTGCCGCGCTGACGGCCGCCGTCTTTAAACTGATCGCCTATCTGGGGCTGGTGGTGATGCCGTCGGCCCTTCTGCATGTCCATCTGGCCATTCGTTTTCGCACCGAATCGTCACAGGAAGAGACTCTGAATTCCCGCCGGCAGTTGTCGATCGTCTTGCTCTATGTACCGGCCTTTCTTTTTGTCCTCTCGGCATTCCTTTGGCGACCTCTGCCGGCTCCGGAGCTTGTGGTCGCCCGGGTTTTTATCCTTTGGGCTTTGACCGCTATTGCCGGTTCGCTTTGGATATCCAGGCGTTTTATCCCCCTGCTGTCGGATCCTTCTGACCGCCATTTTTACCGTGATCTCGGCCAAATTCTGGCCGGCATCGCCGTTGGTTCGCTGCTGATTTTTGTTGTCCCTCTCTATCGGGTCCATTATATCGGCGAAACACTGGCATTGATTCTCCTCCTCTCCCCCGCCTATCCCATGGCGGTGCTCGCTTATTATATCTATCGGTACAACTTTTATCGCCTGGTGATCAAGCCCAGTTTGGTTTATTCCATCATCTATGGTTTGGTCATGGCGATCTATTTGCTCGGAATTCGGCGGCTGGGCGATTACCTGGGACGGTTTCCCGAGGTCAATTCGGCTGTTATTGAGGGCTTGCTGCTGGTGGCGTTGGTTTTCGCTTTTCAGCCCTTCCGTGCTCGCGTTCAGGACCGTCTGGACAAATGGTTTTTCAAGGAGCGTTACTATTACCAGCAGGTGTTGCGCGAGCTCTCGGACAGCATCAGTCGAATTTTCGATCTGGACCAGTTGATGAACACCCTGAGCGAAACGCTGGTAACCGTTTTCAAAGCAAAGAGTTGCGCTATTCTTGTTTTTCGTTTCGATGACGGGAAACCCGTTATCCTGCATGAATCGGGGACGCGGGTTTTGCCGCATGTGACTTTACTGGTGCAGGCGCTGCAAGAGACGCGCCATTTCAGTCTGCGCCGCCAGATGCGCGACCACCGGGTAATCTGGGCTTTACAAAAAAACAAAATGGCTTTGGCTGTGCCGATCGCTTTTGAGAACCTGTTGACCGGATTGATCTGTTTGAGCGAAAGGCAGAACGGCAATGACTATACCGATGAAGAGATGGATGTGTTGCAGACCTTTGCCAACCAGGTGGCTCTGGCTTTTCAATATGCCCGGCTGTTGCAGGAACGCCTGGAGCTGGAATCGCACATCTATCAGTCGGAAAACCTGCGAAATATGGGACAATTGGCGACCACCATTGCCCACGAGATAAAAAACCCCCTTTCATCGATCAAAGTTTTGATCCAGGTGTTGAGCGAAAACGCTGTTGGGCGGGACAAGCAGGACTTGAATCGTGTGATCTCTGAAATCAACCGATTGAATGCCGTGCTGGAAAAGTTGTTGAGTTTTGCCCGACCTACTCAGGCCAATCGAGAGCGGTTGGACGTCGGGGAGGTTGTCGAGGATGTGATCGCCCTGTTGCGGCATCAGGCTGAACAAAACCGGGTACGCATCGATTTCGAACCACCGACATGCGCCTGTCGGGTCCTGGCCCCCAAACAATCGGTACGGGAAATCATTTTTAATTTGCTTCACAACGCTTTGCAGGCGATGCCGATGGGCGGTCGGGTGCGGGTGATTTTGACGTCGAGTAAAAGCGATGGTGCGGCGGGCGGTGAATCCTGGGTGGAAATTCGAATCGCAGACAACGGCCCGGGCATCGATGCCGAGACGCAGGGAAAGATTTTCTCGCCGTTTTTCACCACCAAAGCTGTCGGCACGGGACTGGGTTTGACCATTGTCCGGCGCAATGTCCGTGATCTCGGTGGCAGGTTGGAACTCGAGAGCCAGGTTGGGCAGGGAAGCGAATTCCGTGTTACGCTCAGAGGCGCGGAAGCCAAAAGGAAAGCGAGGGAATCGGAATGAAGGACAGGATCCTGTTGGTCGACGATGAACCGATGGCGCGTTACGGCATGCGGCGTGCGCTCGGAGACGATTCCTATCATCTGGCGGAAGCGGAAAACGGCCATGAAGCTCGGTTTAAAATCGAATCCTGGAAACCCGATCTGGTTTTGTGCGATATCCGCATGCCCGAGATGGACGGTCTCGAACTGCTGCGCGCGGTTGGCGGAGAGGGGGGACCGGTGTTCATCATGATCACGGCGCACGGAACAGAGCGCATCGCGGTCGAGGCGATGAAGGCCGGGGCTTTTGACTATCTCGTCAAGCCCTATGAACTCGATGAGTTGCGTCTGACAGTTGAGAACGCCCTTGAAAAACTGCATTTGCAGCGGGAAAACCTGCAGTTGCGGCGCCAATTGCAGGCAACCCGGCAAGCGGATTTGATCGGAGAAAGTGATGCGATTCAACGGGTTCGCAGTTTGATCGACAAAGTCAGCCAGACCGATGTAACGGTTTTGCTCACCGGAGAGAGCGGCACCGGCAAAGAGCTGGCCGCCGGGCAGATTCATCGTTCCAGCCCGCGGCACAAGGGCCCGTTTGTCACCATGAATTGCGCGGCTATTCCCAAAGATTTGGTGGAAAGCGAGCTGTTCGGCCACGAGAAGGGCAGTTTTACCGGCGCGTTGGCACAGCGCCAGGGCAAGTTTGAGCGTGCCGACGGCGGTACGCTATTTTTGGACGAGATCGCCGACATGAGTCTCGAGACTCAGGCCAAAATTCTGCGGGTGCTGGAAGACAAGCAGATCACGCGTCTGGGCGGCAAACAAGTCATTCGCACCGATGTGCGGTTGATCAGCGCCACCAACAAGGATTTGTGCGCCGAGATCGATCAGGGCCGATTTCGTTCGGACCTCTATTATCGCATCAAAGTGGTGGAGATCCACTTGCCGCCGCTGCGGGAGAGGCCAGGGGATATCCTGTTATTGGCTCATCATTTTCTTCAGCGCTGCGTCCAGCGCCACAATCTGCCGCCCCGGCGTTTTGACGCTTCAGCGATACTCTTGCTGCAGCGCTCTAGTTGGCCGGGAAACGTTCGGCAGCTGCAGAATTTGATCGAGCAAGCGGTGGTTTTGGCGGAGCACGAGTGCATCAGCGCGGCGCAGTTGCCGGACGAGCTCCACGCGGAAGCTGCCGGGGCGATGCCGGTTGATCGGCTGGGAGAACGGTCGTTCGCCGAAATGAAAAATGCAGCAATGGAGAATTACGAGCGGGATTTGATCCGCCGGGCACTGCAGGAGAGCAAGGGCAATGTAAGCGCCGCGGCGCGGCTGTTACAGATGAAGCGTCAGTTTTTGCAGCAAAAAATGCAGACGTTGAACATGAATGCAGCAGATTTTCGAATCTGAAGCAGTTCTATTCGACCCGATTGAAGACAAAAGGCACGTTGACGGTCAACGATCCTTCCGGAATGGTGTCGAATCTCAACCGACGCAGAATGGCGATCAACTCGCGAATAAAATCGCGATTGCTGATGGTCGTATCGATGACATCTACTTTGGCAACCCGGCCGTCGGCTTGGATTGTGACGTCGAGGCTGATTTTGCCGCCGAGAGTGGGGTCTGTGCGCAGATATTTGTTATAGGTATACATGACACGGCCCTGCTGGCTGTTGATGACCGACATGACCGATTCGGCGGTACGATAGCCCCTCGCGCTTTCGGAGCCGCGAATGCGTCCGGGCGCCTGGATGTTGACGTTGCCTCTTTTTTGCAGTTGAACCGATTCCACACCCTGCACATCGCCGATAAGATCGTCGATCCCTCCGCTCAATCCGATGTCCATCAAATCCTCGATGCCGTCGCCCTCTTCCTGACCATCGCCAACACCGGACCCCGTTCCGCGGCCATAGCCGCTGCCTTTGCGCAAAGGCGTTTGTCCCAATAGATTGTCGAGTTCCTGCACCAATCCCTGATCGATGAGAAAATCAGCGGCGCCACCGCTTTGACTCGCTTCGCCGCTGCCGCCGATCAGCGCCAGCAATCCCTGTTCGGCTACCGATTGTTCGGCCGATCCGCCTCCCGCGCCGCCCCGCCGTGGGCGACCCTGTCTCTGTTGTTCCGCCCCTTCTTCGTCGCCTTCTTTTTCCTCTTTTTGAGCGCCGTCAGCGCCGCCGGTCGTCAGTGCCATGGCCGATTCCGGGGTTTCCGCCTGCTGTTGCACCACGAATCGGGCGAAGCGTTTGGGTACTTGAGCCAATTCCGGCGGTTCGATCGGCGGCAACTCGTAACCCCGCAAAAAGAGGGCAAAAAGAATCTCAAAAGCAAAAAACAGAACGAAAATGGATTTGAACAACACGTCCCGAGTGAGGGCTTTGCCTGTGGCTTTGGTCCAGGAATAGCTGGGTTCGGCAGGAGCGGCCTGCGCCCGTCCATTGACGTGAAACTGAACCGTGGCATCGCCCACATGAATCAGTCCGTTGCGTCCGTGACGAATCGGCAGCTGATAATAGCCGCTTCTGGCGGGTAAAAGCTCGTGTACCAGCAGGGTCTGCAGATCCAGCCGGGCATCCCGATAATTCACCTGGCCACGCATGTTTGCGTCGAACTGCAGCGTACAACCCGAGCTCGAGCAACGCAACACCTGCATGGAGCGGGGAAAGGAATCGCCATAGAGGACGATATCGTTGTTTGGGCTTTTACCCGCGGTCAGCGATTCCCGGTCGCGCAGGGTGCGTTCGATCTCTCTGCCATTCTGAGAGATTTTCAGGGAAACCACGGCTTTTTTTCGGCGCTTTGACATTCGTTCTCAAAAGGTTAGGTGTTTCGGGGGCAAAAACGGAGAGATTGCCCTCTATTCAGCTTGCATCACCGTGAGCATCATATTGTTATAACCGACCTTACCGCATGTCAGCATGATTCGTTTGATCAGATCAAAGGTCATTTCGCGGTCGGCCTGAATCGACAGCGTACCCTGAAATCCGGCCATACGGGTGGACATTTCGCCAATTCCCTCGGAGATGGCGCGCAAACGCTGCAATTCGTCGGCTAGCGGCTGAATCAACAGGTCGCTCTTTTGCATCACCTGTTCGATTCGGGTGATCGGTCTGCCGTCGAGCAAAATCCATTCGGATGTAACAGCTACCACCGACGTCACACGCGGTTGGATTTGTGAAGTCGATTCGGGAAGGCGCAGATCCGCCGTGATCGTGATGATCTGGCCTTCAGCGCTATAGGATTTGAGCAGAAAAACCAGCAGAATTGTAAACATGTCGATCATCGATGTCAGGCGCAGCTTGAACGAGCCGGTTCGGTTGCTTCGTGTGGCCGAAATTCGCGGCAGTTCGGAACGGGTTAAAAAAGTCATAATCTTCTCGTGCGTGTTTACAGTAAAGCATAGCTGCCGGCCGGAGATCAGCCGGAGATAGAAATGTTGCTGAATCCGGATTCCCGGCAGTGATCCATCACTGAAATGATGGTCTCGTATTTGATTGAATTGGCTGGAGCGATGATGATATCCTCGGAATCGGGATGCTTGGCTTTGGCCTGGGAAAGTTGGGCGGTGAGGGCAGCCCAGTCATAGTCCGATCCTGTTTTTGCGATAGGGGCAAATTTGAGCTCCGGACTTTTGACTTCAAAACCTGTTTCCTTGATGAAAAGGAAATTCAGGACCACGCTTTTTTTCTCCTGCTGTTGCACGGCCGCACCGGCGCGTTCCAGATTGGGCAGCGAGAGTTCCAGAACGGCGATCTTGACAAAAACCGCAGTGAGCAACAGAAAGGGAATCAATATCAGAAAAATATTCATCACCGGCGTGAGATCCAGATCGCTTTCCTGCCGTTCGCGGCGCCGCATTTGTATAGCATTTTTTAAATTCACCGTTTACCTCACAGAGACCCAAGTGGATTCGAGGCTGGGTGCCGAATCCTATCGTTTTTAGAAATCGATTGATTATTTGTGCCGGTGATCCGGTGATGCGGAAGCCGTGACCATATGCTTGTAGAGTCTGGCCACATTTTCATTGATTTCGTCGACGATTTCATTGGTTTTTTCCACCAGATAGGTGTAGCCGATCATGCAGGGTATGGCGGTGATCAGACCAAAGGCCGTGGTGTTCATCGCCAGCGAGATTCCGGCGGAAAGCAGGGTGGCTTTGTCGGCGGCGTCGGCATGCGCCACGGCTGCAAACGAGTTGATCAAACCCATGATGGTTCCCAGCAGGCCGAGCAGTGTGGCCACATTGGCAATCATGTTGAGATAATTGGTGCGCTTTTCGATTTTGGGGATCTCGACCATGGCAGACAACTCCATGGCGTTCTGAATATTGGCTGGAGAGCTGTTGATCTCTTCCAGACCGGCGCGAGCGATTTTTGGCAGCGCCGCTTCCGACATACCGCAAAACTCGATGGCGCGGTTGACGTTGCCGCTGCGGATCAGCTCGACCAGCCGGTTGACGAATGCTTCCGAATCGATTCGGTTGCGGAAACGGATGGTGATGATGCGCTCGACGATGATGGCGATGCCCAAAAGCAGTGCAAAGAGAATGATAAACATGACGGGCCCGCCCGTCGTAAAGAAGCGGATGATGCTTTCCAACGAAAACCTCCTTGTCTTGCGGTCGTGGCTACCTGCCCAGCATTGATCCGGTGCGAAGTGAATTGAACTCCGGTCAGATGGGATTACCAGGGGATATAATTTTTACGTTCTTTTTTTTCATCAACGGGTTTGGTGATGATCTGGCCTTTCTTTTCAACCGTCCGAAAGATTTCTTTGAAAAAGGAACGCTCGATGCGGATGTCGTCGATCTCCGGAGCTGACCCGGGCAGAATAAAGATTGCCTGAGGTTTTTCCAGTTGGCCAGCGACCTCGATCTTGTCGAGAAAGAGCCTGATGGAACTGTCATCCACACGCGGTTCGACAGCGCTCTCTTTAGGCGGTTGGGATGGCTCGGTTTTTTCCTGCGCCGGAACGGCGGCAATCAGCATCAACATGAATAGTGAAAGAAATGTTTTCAACCCGAAACCTCCCGGGCCGGCGGCGGCGTGCTTTGCAGCTGCGCACTCAGAACCTCGATGCGTTTGCGGCTCTCCTCGACCCATTTGTTTTCGATCTGATTTTCTTGTGCTTGTTCGACCATGCGTCGATAGGTTTCCAGTGCCCGTTCCTTGTAGGGCTGAGCGCTCTCTTCCAGCTTGTGGGTATAGAGCCGCACCTCGTCCTCGTCCAGTCCCGGCGGTACGGGCGATTCCATAAAGGCGCGCACCAACTCTTCAAACGCCATGCCGATGCGATAGGAAGCAGCCGTACTCCAATCCGCCACCTGATACTCGAGCGTCTCTTTGTAATGCGCCAGCACAGTGTTGAATTTGGCGATTTTGTTTTGCAGTGCCTGTTTGAGCGGCGGTGTCAGTTCCATTTTCCGGTAATCCTGAAAATGAACTTCACCGAGCATGAATTGCGCCTGAGCGACGAAATACGAGTCGATATAGTTACTGTTTTGTAATTCATTTCTGTAGGTATTGACGACGCGGGTAAAATCGTTCAGTGCCGTTGTCCAGTCTCCGGATTTGAAGGACATTTCACCGCTGCGGTAAAGGCATTCGATCGTATCTTCAATATTATCAGAAAAGGTTTCGATACATCGGGCATAGACTTTTTTGGCAGCGTACCAATCCTGCACGTTTTCATAACAAAGCGCGGCGTTTTTCAATGCCTGGGAAGCAAATTCCGAGCCAGGAAAAGCGTCGACCAGGAGCAAATAGTCTGCGGCCGCCAGAGTCCAGGATTGGTCGTCCATGCGGATGCCGGCGGCGCGATAGAGGGCATCGTCAGCGAGATCGGACTCGGGATAATTTTTGCCCAATTCTTCGAGCAGCAGAGCAGCCTGGACGTTTTGACCGGTTTTCTGGAACTGCGAAGCAGCGGCAAAAAGTGCACGTTCGCGGAACTGGGGATCCGATGCGGAACCGGCGATCGATTTGAGAAGATTCGCCGCTTCGCTGTTGAGCCCCTGTTCGCTGAGATTTTCGGCGATTTTGAAGCGGGCAGAGGCGATCAACCGCTGCGCTTTTTCCACCTGGCGGCTGGAATCGGGATTGTCGGTTGTCAGCCTCTGTAGCCAGGTTTCGGTTTCGCTGAAAAAACCGCCTTCAAAGAGCGCCTGGCCGGTGTTGAGAAAAGCGGTCAGATAATAAGGCCCCTCAGGACCGAGATCCACAACTTTTTTATAGGCCTTGACCGCAGCGGCATAGGCTTGAAGTTCATGCAGAGATTCGCCGAATTTCATCAGCACCTGATCGATATGTTTGCTGTCGGGGAAAAAGCGAACATAGTCGTTGCAGGCGCGCAACAGGTCGTTTTCCGATTGCCGGGAAATCCGTGCCGTCAGAATATCGCCGGTACCGAGGAAATCGACGATATAGATGGTCACGCTGTCCTGTGCCTGGTCGCTGCTGAGCAGTTGATAATAACAGAGAATCCGGTTGTAAGCGGCATCCTGGCGAAAATCGGTGGAATCGTACTTGATCACCACATCGTAATAGGCTTCTGCTGCCTTTTCATAAAGGCCTTGGTCGTAATAGCTTTCGGCAAGATAATAATTGATTTCAGCGGCATCATCGCTATGCGGATAATCGCGCAGGTACTGTTCATAATTCTCGATCGCGAGTTGAAAATCGCGAACGCGACCGGTTTCCTGGCCGGCGGCCTGTGCCGATTTGCCGAGAAAAACCAGGTACTCCGCCGCAAGTCCAATGGCGGCTCTGTAAAGCGAGTCGTCCGGCTGCGAACGGGACCACATACCTCGGGGTGAAAACATGTCGATCGCCTGTCGTCGGGCGATATCGGCCTGCTCGAATTGTTCGTCTGCTGTATAACTGTCCACAATTTTGCGGTGAATACCGGGTGCATCGTCGTACATGGGAAACATGACCAACAGGTTGCGATAGGTTTCGATGGCCTCGGCATAATAGTTTCGGCGTTCGTACAATTCCCCCATTTTCAGCAGGATGGCGAGGGCCACGCTTTGATGACTCTCCTGGGCCAGGAAGCGTTTGGCTTCTTTGGGGCCGCCATATTCGCTAAAGCAGCTGGCGATATAGTGCACGGCCTCACGGCGCAGGTCTACCCGGTTTTGGCCAATGGTGCGGGAATTGACTTTTTCCACCGTGGCGATATCATCGATCAGGTAGGTAAAGGCGCTGATGGCGTTGGGATAATCGGAAATGTTGTAATAGGACCAGCCGAGTTTGTACAGTGCCATGGCAAAATAGGGGTTGTCCCACTTGCCGAGTAAAAAGCGGTAATGCTCGATGG
The DNA here is from genome assembly GCA_016929055.1 of Candidatus Zhuqueibacterota bacterium. Lineage (GTDB taxonomy): Bacteria > Zhuqueibacterota > Zhuqueibacteria > Residuimicrobiales > Oceaniaggregativiventaceae > Sulfursilanivivens. The sequence continues at coordinate 20,718 of JAFGJN010000052.1, read as the reverse complement.
CTTGAGAATATTCGCGGCGATCGAAATGGTATTCGCCGATGCGGAAATGTGATTCCAGATTGATGGAAGAATTGGGAAATTCTCGAATAATGCGATCGAAATGAACTTTGGCTTTAGCGATATTGCCTTCCTGCAGATGAGCCATTGCCGATTTATAGAGGACCTTGTCGAGAAAATCCACCCGGTTGAATTCGTCGATGATCCGTCGGCAGTATTCGATTGTTTCGCCGAGTTTGATGCGCGGCATCATCGGCTCTTGTGCCGACTCGCCCCGATCATAGGCGTCGAGCGCCTCTTCATAAGCGATCATTTCTTGCTGAAAGATCAGAACCGATTTTTGCTGGTGCAATTCAGCCAACTGGAACAGGACCGTCGGTGCAAAATCGCTTTTTGGATACTTTAGCAGCAAGCTTTCGTGTTCCAGGATTAATTTCGACAGTTTTTCCACATCGCTTCCGGCTTCCCGCAGGATTGCCGAGACCAGGGTGCTTTCCTGGGTCTGGGCCGATCCGGGCCAGAGGCAGACCAGCACACCAAAGAAAAAAAAGTGTCGATTGCTACGTTTCATCATTGATATCAGAAAGAATTGTCCGATTTTTCGGTTTGACCGGTCGGTGCAGAATCCGGGGTTTGGTTTTGGACTTTTGTTTCGCTCTCCTGTATGCGCAAAAGAAAAGAGGCGCGTGCGCGGCCATATTCGGCATATACCCGCCAGTCCCGTCTTTCGCGCCGCGTGTCGGTGCGATCGCGAATGTCGGCCATCAAGTCGGATAGTTGATTGAATGTCCGGCGTTCTTCACGAATGCGGTTGAGCAAGCCTTCCCGCGTCTCCTGCAGGCGTTTTTTCTCTTCGCGAATATGAGTCGGCACTTTTTCGTCCGCCGGCAGTGCGATGGTATCGAGCAATTTGGTCTCCAGCATCAGCAGGTCCAGTTTGACCTTTTCTATTTTGAGCGATTCCTCCATCAGAGCGACCTGAACCTGCTGCACCATCTGCGGTACCACATCGCGTTCAGGAAAAATAGCGATCAGATGGTCATAGACGTTTCGAGCTTCCTCATAGCGACCCAATTTGAGATAAGCGCGTCCAAGAAGGAAAAACGCTTCCTCAGCCAGGTCGCTCTCGGGAGCGATAGCGGCCAATTCGGTCAGGTATTGCACCGCTTGCAGCCATTCGCCGAGTTGAGCGGCGGACCATCCAGCGGCCAGAAGCGCATTGGTGTAGCTCTTGTGATCCCGAGAAACCGCGGTGAATTCCCTGACCGCATGGTGGTGGTATTTGAGCTCGTAATAGATATATCCCATGGTCAAATGGGTCTCATCCACCGCACCGCGGATGACATCGTTGGTGATCGCCAACCTCTTGACTGCGGCAAAAGCTTGCAGCGCTTCGCGCACCTGTTTCAGGCGCAGATGGGATAAACCGATGGTATAGAGACCATAGGGATAATAAGCGCTTTTATCGCTGATTTCCTGGAGAATCTTGACTGCCTGAACGTAATCCTTGAGCTTGTGGTGGCAGAGCCCGGCATAGTAACGCGCTCCGTCCAGTATCTCGCGCTTGGGATTGCCGCGGTTGATGACCGTATAATACTCCAGGCACTTGGAGTAATCGCCGCGGTCGTATTCGATGCGCTGCAGCCCGAGCAGGGCATTGGGCAGAAAGGGACTGCGAATGTATTTGCGCACCAGATGGCGGTAGAGCTTGCTCGCCCCTTCTGTCAGCCCGATTTCATAGAGACAATCGCCGAGTATCAGAAGCGATTGGTCGATTCGGGAATAGGAGGGGTGGAAATCGAGCAAAATGATCAAATCTCGCGCCGCTTCCCAATAGCGGGTGGCATCGTAATGATTTTTTGCCTCAAGAAAGAGTTTTTCCGATGCTTTTTCGAGATCCTGGTAAATCACTTTTTCGCTTTGTTGCCGGCGGAATTGCGCGGACGACGGCAAAAATCCACAGAGTAAAAGCAAAACGAGGATCGAACGATTGAGAGGGATTTTTGTCACAACAGAGCTCATAGTCCAGCGATCTGGCAATAGTAAAACGATTCGTATCTATTCCGGCCGAGGTGAGGGTTTTTTCTCTTCTTGCAATTTACGACGCATTTCCTCGAGTTCTCTGATCACCTTTTGCCGTTTTTCCTTGATGGTTTCCCGTTTGGCTTGTTCCTCGAGTTCCCGCATCCTTGCCATTTTTTCTTCGGCCGTCAGGTGTTTGAACAGTGTCAGGCGATGCGTGACGCCAAAGATGATTTTCCAGTCGGCGTATTCTTTGATAAACGGGCTGGATGCCAGTTCGCGCGAGGAAGGCTTGGCACTCAAGAGAATATCTCCGGCGATGTCGAAAACGAGGTTCCGGGGGCCGACAAACCGGATTCCCTGCGTAAAACGCATGGAATTGTATCGTGTCGGGATTTTGTCTGCCTGGTGGATAAAATATTCGCCGCTGATTTCAGAATAAAGAACCGAGGTGCGGATAGGAAATTTCAATCCAAACCCGCCGATCAGTTGGTCCTTGTCGTCGGTAAAAAAACGGTCGTGCCAGTCGTGATCCCGATATCCGGCATTAAAAGACAATTTGATCGGAAGGGGCGATGCCGCGTTTTTGAGATCGAAATTGACGAGTGCCAGCAATCCCCAGCCGTGGGAATTCGAGGAAAAGGGCTCGTAGGGGGGATTGGGCTTGTAATCGTCCAGAAAAGCACCGGCTGTGGCGAATTGGGCAAATCCGAGCAATCCAAATTGAAAGATCGATCTTTCGCGGCCTGGCATAAACTTGAGCCCGACACGACTGTCGCCAAAGGGCCCCCACAGATGCTTCTGGTCGTCCTGATAAGGCACGAAATGGGCCCAGAATTCGAATTTTTTGGACAGACCCAGTGTAAGCGCCAAATTCAGGGTATGATCCTCAATTTGCCGCCTGCTGCCGTTGGCATCGATGCCGGAAGCGGTAAAAAAGCTGGAATAGAGCGCATTCAGGTATAGCTGGCCGGGAAACACCGGCTGGGCATCCCAGATGCGCAACAATCCTTTGCCGCCACCATAGGTGACCTGTCCCGAGGCGGTGCCGTAAAGAACGGTGCCGATCGCAATCGCCAGGAAAAGCGGATGTTTCAAAATCTTCATGACAGGTCTGGTTCCTTTTTTATTTTCACGACGACTTTCCCAGAGAGGGGGGGCGCCTTGCACAAGCAAATCAATCAGAAATGTAGCTCTTGTGCCGCTGAATTTCAATGCTTTTTTTGGCACCTGACGGCGAGCTTTTGTTCTTCTTCTCTGCATTAAATAGCAACAAAACCAGGGGATTGCAGAAATGAAAATTACAGCATGCCATAGAGTTTGCGCAGCAGCCATTCGGCGGTCAGGAGCAGGATACCAAGAGATAAGACGATTGGATGGTGCGCAAGTTCCCATTCATTTAATCGGAAGTGACTGCGTGTGCGGCCGGATACGATATTCGGCAGCGTTTGCAAAGAGTCCGGGGGCAGAATTCGCCCTCTGCTCATCTCGGCCAGGGAAGCGAGGAGCGGTAGATTCAAGCGGGTCTGCAGCATTTCGTCGGCAGTTTCGCCGACAGTGATTCGAGTGGTGTCGCGTCCGACCAGTCGACCTTCCCGGTGAGCGATGGCGATGAGCATATAATCCCCTGGGCGGTCGGGGTAGATCGTTTTTTCAAACCGGCCCGTTTGCTGCCGGTCTGTGGCCAGCTCCTGCAGGTGTCGGTTGTTGTGATAGACGGTGATATTCACATCCGCATCGAGGGGACGCCGCCGGTTGTCGACGATTTGAACATCGGCGACAACCGGATCGCCGACGGCATAGAGGGCCTTGTCGGCCTGCAGCCGAACGTTTTTGTCGTTGTGTTCGATTTCCAGCCAGCGCGCCAGCCGATCGACAAGGGGAACAAAGGCACTTATACTTTTCTCCAGGCCGGCCATCATCAGGTGCCAGCGCCAGCTCGCATGGGCCATGAGCGCAGCGGATTTGTTGAGATCGCTTTGGCGCACAACCAATAGGGGTTCGGGCGCATTTGTTTCCGGTTCCGCGCTCGTCCGGTTGTCACCCGTCGCAACCAACAAAACTTTAGAGTCGGGCCAGGGGACGATCTCTCTGTGAGCGGTCAAAAGCGGCGGCAGCCTGTTCCAGTCAATGTTCTCGGCGTCATTTCCGGCGGTTATCGGATGTCGGCTACCCTCAGGCGTAAGCCGGGCAAAGAGCGTGCTTTCGCTGATGGGGCGCGATCGGGCGTGAACAGGCAGATGCGTTTCGATCTCCTGTAAACGGTCGAGTTTGCTCTCCGGTCCTGCAATCAGCAACAGTGAAAGAGGACGGTTGCTGACGGCATTGACCACGCGTTCGATCAGCTTCTGTGCGGTTTGCCGGGTAGGCCAATTGAAGAGAATCAGCAGATCGGTCTGGTCGAGAAATGCGCTGTTTGGTTCGACAAGATGGCCGCCGAGATAGCGGCCGCTGGAGCTTTCGACCATTGTCTGTACGGCATAGCGCTCATCGCGCATAAAGTGTTGCCGCAGAAAACCGACATCCGGCATGGCCGAACCGGCAAGAATGGAGACCTGCAATCTCGATTTAAATACATCGATGTAAATTGTGCGGCGATTGTTTAGAGTGGTCTCTTCGCCCTCAAGAGAGGGCAGTTCGATGACGAGTTTGAATCGGCCGGGTCGCGTTGGTGTGTAGCGGAGAACCGCCTCCTGTTGGGAGGGAGCGCCGGGCAATTCGACGGTTTCAGCTGCTACAGTGGAACCGTCTTCTTTCAGTGTCGCGGTGAGGCGTTGGGGAAGGAACCCGCGGTTAGAGATTTCGATGCGAATCGGTGTGGTTTCGCCGCTGTAGGCAAAGGCGTTGGCCTCGATTTTGGCCAGAGCGATGTCGGGCATCTCTTCGACCGAGCCAATGGGGATACTGATGATGGGAACACCGAGGCGGCCGGCATGACGAGCGGGGTTGCCGCCGCGCGTATAATTGCCGTCGCTCAGGATGGCGACGGTGGTCAGGTTGCGCGACCCCAATTGTGAGCGCAGGTTTTCCAGAGCGCCGGTGATATCGGTTGCGTCATCGGTCAGCTGCAGGGAATCCGCCGCTATATTTTCCAGCGATTGCAGGCGTGATCCAAAGCCATAGATCAGGATTTCCATGTTTTGCGCTGGCAGTGCTTGAATCTGAGCCAGGCTTTGCACCAACTGCTCGCGGCGATCGGGGTGCACGGCCATACTGGCCGATTGATCCACCAGGACGGCCACAATCGGCTTTTCGACGATTTCGCGCATCCGGCCGACGGTTGCCTGAAAAAGAACCAGCAACAGGAGCCACAGGGCCAGAGTGCGCAAGATGATGAGAGTTAGGCGCAGGCGCCGTGAAACCACGGGATTGGTTCGGCGATAAACGAATACCGTTAAGGCAGCCGCCAGAACCATGAGGATCAACAAAACCAGAGAATTTCCGGCAAAGAGCAGTTGTAAACGATTGGCAGCGAATAGAGTCACAAAAGTCTCTTAATGGTTTGGGATCGAACCGAGCGCCAGGTTCGGCACGCAGTCGAGATCAAAATTTGAACGTTCGCCTCGGGACAGGCGCATAAGTCCGGCGCGAGCGATCATTCCGGCATTGTCGGTACAGAGTTCGAGGGGCGGGATGTGCAGAGTGATGCCCTGTTCCTGGCAATCGCGATCGAATCGTCGGCGCAGAGCGAGGTTGCGCGCTACACCTCCGGCGACGATGAGGGTATGGCAGTCGAATTTTTTGAGCGCGGCAAAGGCTTTATGCGCCAGGATATCGATGACCGCCTGCTGAAAAGAAGAGGCGATATCGGCCGTTTGTTCCCGTGTTTTTTCGGCACCCTGTGATTGCGCGTAATAGAGAACCGCGGTTTTGAGGCCGCTGAAACTGAAATCGAGGCTGTCGCGGTCGAGAAGGGCTCGAGGAAAATCGATCGCCAGCGGATCGCCGCCCTCAGCGGCTTTTTGTACGGCCGGGCCGCCCGGATATCCCAGCCCCAACACTTTTGCTACCTTGTCGAAGGCTTCGCCGGCGGCATCGTCGATCGAGCGCCCGACGATGTGGTAGACAAGGGGTTTTTCCACCCAGACCAACAGGGTATGGCCACCCGATACGATCAGGCTGATGTGTGGATAGGCCGGGTGGACACCGTCTGCAGCCGGTGCGACAATGTGTCCTTCCAGATGGTTGATTCCAATCCAGGGAATCCCCAGGCTCAGGGCCAGACCTTTGCAGACTCCGAGACCGACCAGCAGCGAGCCGGCCAACCCCGGACCATAGGTCACGGCGCATCCCTGCACCTCTGGCAGGCCGATGCCGGCCTGCTCCAACGCATAGCGGATGACAGGCAAAAGATTGCGCAGATGGGCGCGGGAAGCGAATTCCGGAACCACGCCACCATAGGCCTCATGAATGGATTGGGTAGCGATGATATTGGAGAGCAAGCGCGAATCGTCGACCACCGCTGCGCTGGTTTCGTCGCAAGACGTTTCTATTCCAAGAACAATCATGGTGTATCTTTCGCTGTTTGCGGTTTATCTGCGCTCGAGAACGATTTTAAAGCGCTCGGGGCGGATATCTCGAAAGCGAACCTGCGGGATCGGCGCCAATTTTACCGGAAAATCCTTGTTGCCTTCTTCGTTCTGGTGGCGATAGTCAATGGTGGCTCGAATATCCCCTTCATCCAGAGTGGCAATGACCTGGACGCCGCCTTCAATCACCAGGGAAAGAGTGGAGGGGATGACGAGTGCGGACGTGCGAGGCGGCAGATTGACCACCTGCACCGGAACGCGGTCGATTTTTTTCTCCATCAATTTTTGAATGTCGGCAAAAACCGCCACTTTTTCCGACTCGAGAGACAGTTTATGCGATGGCGGCGGCATCAGAGCGATGCGCCTGCGCAACGGGTATTTTTGTTTATCCCATTCCACTGTTTTTGTTTTTATAAAAGCCAGACTGTCGACCATCGATTGCGGGCCGGTCACCTTTACTTCCGGGGGGTCGAGAACAATGTCGCCGACCAGTGTATAACCGGGAAGAGTTTTGATTGTGAATCCCGGTTTGATGCGCACTTTTTTGCTGACCCGTTCCTCGACAAAGAGGGTAAAGGATTTCGGATGGATCAGCTCCAGAACTGTGAGGTTTTTGGCATTGCCGGTCAAGAGCACGTTTTCCTTGGAGAGGCGAACCGTATTTTGACCGGATTCCCAGTTGAAATCGACAAACAATTTGCCTTCGCGAAAAAGCCTGTAGGCGAGGAGGAATTTGCCCTGGCCGCGCAAACGGATTTGCGCGTCTTTTGGGATTTCACTGGTGACGATATAACGATCGTTGTGGTCGGCTGCGGAGATGGGAATGGTGGTCACGTATTCAAAGGTGCCCCCGGTAACCACCAGAAACCAAATGAAAACGGCAAAAAGAGTGGAAGCGATCTTGAGCTTGTAGCGTTCGCCCAATTTATTGTTTTTCGGCTTTTTTAATAGCGCAAGTCCGCTCATCTCGACCACATAAAAAAGTTCAGAGCTAGGCAACACGTCGCTATCTGCGCACAGGTGCTGGCTGGCAAAAATATAAAACCGCGTGTGATCCGTCGTCACTCGCGGCCGGTGAACGGGTGCAGCGATCGCCGGAATGGGCGGAATCGGTCGATGTTGGTGCGTTAAAAACGCACCGGAGCGCAGAACGTTACTTGTCGGATGCCTTGATTTCTCGTCCGCGACTGATATCGCCGTTGTCGATCCGGATATTGTAGCCACATTCGGGGTTGGTGCAAACCCAGGCTTTGTACATAATCGTGGCGCCTTCGCGCCCGTAATCGGAGAGGGGGATCAGCACACCTTGTTTGCACTTTTGGCATTCCGGAAAGGCTTTTTCCATTTACGATTCCTCGCTTCGTTTTGTTCCCTGGCAGGTGAGGGGTCTCACTGTTCGTCCAAGTCGGGCATCGGAGTGAATCGATTTTATGATCGAAATGATAGAGGCGTTTCGATCAACACGCGAATAGGGCCGAGCGATAAAAGGGTGTCGGCAAAAAAGAATCAAAAGAGGCCTGCCGATTGGTGTGATTGCGCCTCTTTTGATTCTCGGCTGCTGGTCGGGAGGGTCAGTCGCGCACAACCCAGACTTTGACCACGGCTTCAACTTGCGGATGGAATTTGATCGGTACGTCATAGACGCCGAGCGCCTTGAGCGGCTCATCGAGCACGATTTTGCGCCGATCGATATCGAATCCTTGCTCGTTGAGCAGGTTGCCAATTTCCTGGCTGGTAACAGCGCCAAAGACTTTATCCTCTTCGCCCACCTGGACGGTAGCGGTTAAGGAGACCTGAGCCAGTTTGTCGGCCAAGACCTGGGCCTGCTCCTTTTCCTTACTCAATCGGCTCGTTTCCCGGACTTTTTCCTGTTCATAGACTTTGAGGTTGCCCTTGGTGGCGAGGATGGCGCTGCCATTGGGTATCAAATAGTTGCGGGCAAAGCCGGGTTTGACGTCGACAATTTCGCCGGCCTTGCCGAGTTTTTCAATGTCTTTTTTTAAAATTATCTTCATATTTCAGGTCCCGGATTTGGGGTGAACCGCATCCGACGCGAACAAGTCGTTGGAGCAAAAAGGCTCCGCCGTCGGACAACCGGCAATCCTTTATTTGGTCAATTCAGAGATGTAGGGAATCAGAGCCAGCTCGCGGGCGATTTTGATCGCGCGGGTCAATTGGCGCTGATGTTTGGCGCAGGTTCCCGATGTACGCCGGGGGATGATCTTCCCCTGTTCGGTGGTAAAGCGGGTCAAGGCCTTTTCGTTTTTGAAATCGATATAGTCGACCTTATCCTCACAAAAACGACAAATGCGTTTCTTTTTCAACATGTTGACTCCTGTGGCTTCAGAGTTTTAAGTCACGATATCCAAAATCGAATTCTGTCGGCTCGATTGTTTCCTCTTGTGGGCGAGCACGGGGCGTCTCCAGCTCTGCCGCCTCCGGCATCGGCGAGGCGGCCCGGGCTGTTTCCGAGCTCTCTCCGGTTTCGACAAAAATACCGCTTTCATTTTCAAGCACTTGAATCCGTCGGCTGCGAATTTCGACCACGCTGCGGTTGTTGGGATCGTCTTCGCGCCAGGTGCGGCTGACCAGATCTCCTTCGACGATGACAGCGCTCTTTTTTTTGAGCGATTCGAAGCAAAAATCGGCCAGGCGATGCCAGGCGACAATGCCCACATTGCAGATGTTTTCGCGCCAAATACCCGAATTATCTCGATACTTGCGAATCGAGGCGATGGTGAAGGTGACCACCGAAGCCCCGCCGGGTGTCTTGTGCAAGATCGGATCGGTGATCAAAGTGCCGGCGATGAGAATCGAGTTCACATCCGGCATCTTGAGGTCCGACATAGGCGACTCCTGTTGCCGAATCCCGTCGGATCAAAGAAGTCTAGGCTTCCTTGCTCTCTTTTTCGGTTTCCGGGTTGTTTTCGGCCGTTTCGGCGGGCGTTTCTTCCTCGTCCGCTTCGACCGTTGGTTCGGCATCGGCGCTCTCTTGGACCGCCGGTTCGGTTTTTTCGGGTTCCAGGGCTTGGATGGGTTTTTCAGCCGCTTCCGCCGCCTTTTCCCGGCTTGCATTGATCCTGGCCAGAGCTTTCAACGCCTGGACCTCGAGCTTGAGCACCTTGTAGCGCAGAATTGATTCGTTGAGTCGGTACTCACGCTCCAGCTGTTTGACGATGTTTCCCGGCGCATCGAAGCGTATCAGGACATAATATCCATACTGTCTCTTTTTGATCTCATAGGCCAACCGTTTTTTGCCCCATTGATCGACGATTTCGATCTCGCCGCCGTTGTCAGAGATGAATCGCTGAAATTTGGATACGATTGATTCGATCTCTTCGCCTTTCAGCAGAGAATCGATGACAATGATGGTTTCGTATTTATTCAAGATTTTTCCTCCTTAAGGACACGAGTCCGCTGATTTTCATTTTTCTATTCACTCGAATTGAATCGATTCATCGTTTGTGCGATACCCAGCTCGATAAAGGTTCCCACCGCTTCGGTGGCGCGTTGGACGGCCTGATCCATCAAAGGTGCTTCATCCGGCGCGAAGCGGGATAAAACGAAATCGGCCGTTTCTCTGTCATTCGGACAGGAACCGATTCCTCCTCGCAGGCGGGGAAAGCGGTCGCTGTCGAGATGTTCGATGATCGATTCCATACCGCGATGGCCGCCACTACCGCCATGGCCGCGCAAACGAATGCGCCCGAGCGGCAAATCGAGGTCATCGGTCACGATCAGCATTCGATCCAGGTCGATTTGATAGTGATCGACCAGTTCGCGAACCGCCAGACCGCTGCGGTTCATGTAGGTCCGGGGGCGCGCCAGGATGATCCAGCGATCGTCTCGGCGCAGCCAATTTACCTCAGCCAGGGGCTCGACTCGACGCCGCGTCTGGTATCGTTGCCCAAAAGTTTCGACGACTCGAAACCCGAAATTATGGCGGGTATGGCGATACCGACGACCTGGGTTGCCCAGTCCGACCACCAGATATCGGTCGGCGGGTTGAGAAGAGAGAATATCGTCGATAGCGGATTTTTTCGGGCGAAACAAAAAACACATGGCGCACCGGGATCGCTGGATTTATTCTTCCTCTTCTTCTTTTTTGCCGACCAATTCGGGTTCGGCCGCTTCGGCTTCGGCTTCCTCTTCTTCTTCCTCACTGACGCGCGGTGCAGAGACCGTAGCGATGAGTCGATCGCTTTCGCCGATGATTTCAAACTTGTCGGCGACAATGGCTTCGGTCGTCAGGGTGTCGCCGATTGAAAGCGCGCTGACATCGAGCTCGATGTGTTCCGGAATGTCGTTGGGCAGGCACTCGATTTCGATCTCGCGCAAGACCTGCGATAGGGTTCCACCCTGATTCTTGACGCCATCGGGCGTGCCGTGCAAGTGGATCGGCACATTGACGGTCAATTTTTCGGTCATCGACACGCCCATCAGATCGATATGGATCGGTTCGCGCGACACCGGATCCGTCTGGAGCTCACGGATGACGCATTTTTTCACCTCTTTGCCGTTGAAAGAGGCTGAGATCAAGCCGGTCTCGTGATGGAGAAAGGTGACCAGCTCCTTTGTATTGATGCTGATGAGAATGTTTTTTTTGCCATGCTGGTAAAAAATGCCGGGAATCTGACCCTGCCGGCGCATTTTTTTTGTCCATTTTTTGCCGGTATTGTCCCGGGTGATGACGTTGAGTTTGGATTCGGTCATGTGTATTCTCCGTTGCTAAGCGGTTTGTTCGGTCTACAAAATCGGTCCTTTTTCCGGGAACAAGTCGGAAATGGATCGGTTGTCGTGTATGCGAATGATGGCCTCAGCCATCAGATTGGATACGCTCAGAACCTGCATCTGTGGCAGGATTTTTTCCGCCGGAATGTTCAGGGAATCGGTGACGAACAATTGATCGATGGGCGAATCGTCGATTCGACTGGGAGCGTCTTTGGAAAGAATGGCATGGGTGGTGGCGACATAGATTTTTTTCGCCCCGCTATCCTTGAGCACCTGGACGCCGTTGATCAAGGTACCGGCGGTATCCACCAGATCGTCGACGATCAAGACGTTTTTACCCTTAACATTGCCGACCAGGTTGGTCACTTGACATTCATTGTGCCCCACCCGGCGTTTGTCGAGCATGGCGAGTTCGGAGCCGAGGCGGCGCGCATAGGAACGCGCCAAACGGATACCGCCGATATCGGGCGAAACGACCACCAAATCGGGGATCCCGAGTTTTTTGACATGATCGATAAAGACGGCGGCGCCATAAAGGTGGTCGAGAGGAATATCAAAAAAGCCCTGGATCTGGGCTGCATGCAGATCCATGGTGAGAATACGGTTGGCGCCAGCTTTGGTGATAAGATTGGCGAACAATTTGGCGCTTATTGCAACGCGCGGTTGGTCTTTACGGTCCTGACGCGCGTAACCATAATAGGGAATCACCGCAGTGATGCGAGAGGCCGAAGCCCGGCGCGCCGCGTCCAGCATAATCAAGAGTTCCAGCATGTTTTCTGCCGGCGCATTGGTGGGCTGGATGATAAAAACATCGCAACCGCGAATGTTCTCTTCGTATTTGACCCAGAGCTCGTCGTCGGCAAAGTTCTCGATCGAACAGTGCCCGAGTTCGGTTCCCAGAGATTCGGCAATCTTTTGCGCCAGCAAAGGATTCGAACGCCCGGAAAAAATCTTCATGGTCTGGATTCTCCAGCATGCAAAGCGGTTAAATCGATCGGGCAGGCAAAGGGTGACAAAGGCGGATCGCCTCGTCAGGCAGGCAAACAAGAGCTGGGGCGGGAGGATTCGAACCTCCGTATGCAGGAACCAAAATCCTGTGTCTTACCACTTGACGACGCCCCAATTTCGCTCGCAACGCTCTCCATCCGTGATAAATCGGCGCAAAACACCCTGCTTGCGACAGCAAAGAAAAGATGATCGCTTGGCCGGGTTTCGCATCGTTATGGATGGTGTTTTGCACAACCACTTTATTCACGATAAAGAACGATGTCGCCTGTAAACAGGTCGAAACACCCACCGATCGTACGGATCAAAACGATTTTCAGCAGAACGGGCCGACTCTTCCGAGTCGAAAAGACCGAACAGCGTCGAGCCGCTGCCCGACATTCGGGCGTAAAAAGCTCCGGCGCGCTTAAATTCAGCGAGGATTTCGGCCATCAACGGATGATGGCGAAATACAACCGCCTCCAGATCGTTGTCGAAGCGGTCTTGCCAGCTACTCGGGTCATTCAAGCTGTTCGATATAAAATTCAAATTAAAATAATTTTTTGACTTTGTCAAGCTAAATCTGCCGGCTTGATAAGCCCAGGCAGTGGAAATCCGCAGTTTGGGGTAGACCAGCAAGCCGACATAGGCCGGATCGGCATTCAGAGGAACGAGACTTTCACCGCGTCCAGTGGCGTAGGCAGTTCCGCCTGAGAGAAAAAAGGGCACATCTGAACCGAGTGCCGCTGCAAGGGTCGACAGTGTCTCGGGGCTGAGGTGCAGATTCCAGAGATGGTTGAGTCCGAGCAAAGCCACCGCCGCATCGCTGCTGCCGCCTCCCAGTCCTGCTGAAAGGGGGATGCATTTTTCCAGATTCAGAGCGCATCCGGCGCGAATACCGCAAAGCCGCTGCAGCGCTTGTGCTGCTCGAACGACCAGATTGCCGTCGTCGACGGGCAATTCGGGCTGGTCGCAGTTCAGTTCGATCCCTTGAGGGCGGAAGGTCAGGGTCAGGCGGTCCGCCAGGTCGATTTCCTGAAAGATCGTCTCCAGTTCATGAAAGCCGTCAGCCCGCCTGTGAAGAACGCGTAGGAACAGGTTGATTTTGGCCGGCGCCGAAAGCGTCAGGGATTCGCTGGTCATGGCACTTCCTTGTCGTGGCTCTTTTCTCCACAAGATACAAAATCCGCCGTTGCAATTCAAGTTCATCCTTGCTTTTCAGCGGAACTATTCATAATTTTAATACCTTTGCCTCGTATTTCTGGAAAGGAAAGCATGGAAAAAATTCTGCTGATCTCCGACGCGCATCTGGGCAGTGCATCCGAAAAAATCGAAAAGCAGAGACGCGAACGATTGGTGTCGTTTTTGCGTTATGTCGAAACCCATGCGGATCGATTGGTCATCTGTGGCGATCTGTTCGATTTTTGGTTCGAATACGACACCGTTATCCTCCGCGACCATTTTCGGGTGTTGTGCGAACTGTTGCGATTGACACAGGCCGGTGTTCGAGTCGATTATCTCGCCGGCAACCACGATTTTTGGCTGGGAACATTTTTGCAAGAGATCGGCGTTCAGATTCATGCTGATGATTGGGTTTTGCAGTCGGAGGGACGGCGTATCTACCTGTGTCACGGAGATGGCTTGCTGCGCAACGATTACCTCTATCGCCTGCTTAAACGGGTTTTGCGCAACCGGCTGAATATTCGGCTGTATCGGCTTCTGCATCCCGATTGCGGTGTGCGCCTGGCCCTCTTTTTTTCGCGCCTGAGCCGAATGACCGGAAAAGATCGGGCCGACTATACCGATATCGATTATCGCCGATTTGCTTATGAAAAAATCAAAGAGGGATACGATTGTGTGGTTTTGGGGCACACGCACTGGCCGGCGCTGGACAACTATGCCGGCGGTTGGTACCTCAATCCCGGTCCCTGGATGACTGATTTTACTTTTATCGAGATAACAGCCGAGGGTCCTGCGTTATATTGCTGGGACGGCGATCGGCCTTTGAGCTATAAACCTGTTTTGCCTCCGGGATTTGCCGGACAAGTGGAGCACAGCCTATCGTGAGCTCTTTGTTTCGCAAATACGCCGTTTCCCGCGACTATCCTGTTTTGATGTTGTTGTTGGTGGTGGCATTGGGTTTGATATTTCTCGCCAACGATCAAACCCAAAACGGGCCGGCACAGCGAGTTGCCGTGGATTTAATGGGACGACTGGCTGTTCCTCTGGGCACGCTGGTGGAATTGCGCCATCTCAAGAGCGAGAATGAAGATCTGCGCCTGGAAAACGCTCGATTGCGGCTGGAACAGCTGCGTTTGCGGGAGGCTGAATTGGAGAACGTTCGTCTGCGCCGCCTGCTGCACCTCGATTATCTGAACCGATACGATGCGTTGCCGGCTCGAGTGCTCGGCCGCAATCGTATTGGCATTCATACTTTAGTCGTTTCCGTCGGCAAAAGCAACGGCGTTGTGGAGCATATGCCGGTCATTTCTTCCGACGGTCTGGTCGGTAAAATTCTCCATGCCGGTGAATCCGCCAGCACCGTGCATCTTTTAGCGGACCGCAATTTTCGCGTGGCAGCCCGGGTTCGGCGCAGCCGTGCCGAAGGGATCTTTCAATGGCTCGAAGGTGATGAAGGAGAGCTTGCTGGCGTGCATCACCGCGCCGATGTGGCGGTCGGCGATACGATCGTTACCTCGGGAATGAGTTCCATTTTTCCAAAGGGATTGCCCGTGGGTATCGCCTCTCGAGTCGAGATTGGACAATCGGTGTTGTTTCAACAAATACGCGTCCGTCCGACGGTTGATTTTGATCGACTGGAAGAGGTGACAATTTTGCGCAGCGGCTGGAACACTCTGGCGGACCCGTTCGAATTTCGCCCAGCCGGTTTTTGAGGGTGCCTTGCTCAATGATGAGACAATTGATCCATCTGGTGCTGCTTTTGCTTGCGGTTTTGCTGCAGAACAGCGTCATCGATCTGATCGCGATCCGCGGTGCGTGTCCCAATCTGGTGCTGATCTATTTGTTAATTATCGCAATTCGCGAACAGCGCCTCACCACCACGGTTTACGGATTCGCGGTCGGTCTCTTTCAGGACGCCGCCGTTTCCGGAATTCTGGGTTTACAGGCGTTCGTCAAGACCCTTGTCGGGTTTATCGGCGGCACTCTTTTTTCCAGCCGGCGTGCCCAGACCTGGTGGCGACCGACCGTTGCTCTGTTCGCTCTGGATCTGCTGCACAATGTTCTCATCGCCCTCTTGTCCAGCTTTGACCCCAACCGCAACGATTTGATTTCGGCTTCTACATCTGCACTCTATACGGCTGTAGTCGGGTTTATTGTGCTTTCTTTGGTACCAGAAAGGGTGTGGTGTCACAGCTCGGCTTTTGGTGAGGAACCGTATGATTAAAACCGATGGCAAAGGTATAAAAAACGTCTTCGGGCAACGCGCATGATCGATTTGGCCCCAAAGCGGCTTGTTTTTTCCAGCATCGTTGCTTTGTTTTTTCTGGTCCTGGCGATCAAATTGTTTCAGCTGCAGATCCATCAGCGACAAGAGTATTTTCGCCATTCCGAGAGCAACCGCATCCGGCGTTTTGTTTTGCATCCTGATAGAGGTTTGATTTTCGATCGCAACTGCACCATTTTAGTCGACAACAGCCCCGCCTATACGCTCTATGCCACGCCTTATGAAACTCTTGGCAACGACAGCACCATGGAGCGGTTGTCGCAGATCATCGGAGTCGATACAAAAGTGCTGAAGGCGGAATTGAGCAAAGCCGAAAGCCCCTTTTCGGCGGTGCGCATTCGAAGAAATATTGATTACGCTACTCTGGTGAGTATCGAGGAATGGAAGCTGTCTTTGCCCGGCGTATTTTATGAAATCGAACCCAAACGAATTTATCCTTCACCTGTCAGAGCGCCGCATCTGTTCGGGTACCTCGGAGAAGTGGCGCGTGCCGAACTAAAATCGGAACGCTATGCGGGTTTGCGTCCGGGCGACCTGGTGGGTAAGGCGGGATTGGAACGGCTTTATGATCAGCGGTTGCGCGGCCACCTCGGTTACGATTTTGTGGAAGTCGATGCGCTCGGCCGCGAAGTGCGCGACATCGTTATGGACGGCGAAATAGCACAAGTCAGGGGAGAAGACCTGCATCTGAGTCTGGATGTGCGGCTGCAGGCATTTGCCGAAGAGCTGTTTGTGCAAAAACGCGGCGGTCTGGCGCTTGTCGATGCGCGCAACGGAGAAATTCTGGCCTTGTGCAGCAAACCGGATTATGATCTCGACCTTTTCAGCGACGGTATCAGCATCGAAGAATGGCGTCACTTGATCACGGCCGATGATAAGCCGCTCTATGATCGTATGGTAAAAAGCAGCTATCCACCGGGATCTACTTTTAAGCTCGTACTCGCAGCTGCGGCGCTGCAGGATGGTGTTATTTCACCGAATTCCCGTGTACACTGTCCGGGTTTCTACCGGCTTGGCTCGCGTTCGTTTAGTTGTTGGAATGAAGCGGGCCATGGTACCCTTGATCTGCTCGGCGCTATTCGTGAATCCTGCAATACCTATTTTTATGCGCTGAGTCTCAAGGTTGATGTGGATCGGTGGGCCGAGATGGCGAGAAAATTTCGCTTCGGACAACCCACCGGCATCGACATTCCCGGTGAAGCGGCGGGACTGGTGCCGGATCGGGTTTATCTTGACAAGACCTATGGAAAGGGGGGATGGACGCGTGGCCAGATGCTCAATCTCGGCATCGGTCAGGGCGATCTGCTGACTACACCTCTGCAGATGGCCCAGTTTGCCATGATTTTGGGCAACCGCGGTATTTGTCATCAGCCACATCTGCTGCGAGCGGTTTATCGTCCCGCTGAGGGTGACACACTGTGGATTCGACCGCAGTCCGAAAGCCTCGAGGGTATTTCGCCGGAAACACTGGAGGTTCTGACCGAAGGAATGGTTCAGGTGGTCAATGCCGAAGGTGGAACGGGCCGAGCTTCGGCGGTACCGGGAATTGAGGTCGCCGGAAAAACGGGTACAGCACAAAATCCACACGGCGAGTCCCATGCCTGGTTTATCGGTTTTGCGCCTTATGAGCGGCCGCAGGTGGCGATCTGTGTCTTTGTCGAAAACGGCGGTGGAGGCGGTGGGGTTGCGGCGCCGATTGCCGCACGAATACTGAGACGCTATTTTGATCTCTATCCACGCCAAGCTCGTCAAAAGAATGAATGAGATTCCCAAAACAATCACCGGTGCCCCATTTAGTGACACCACACACCCTAATTGATATAAAAAAGCGATGGTTTTCATTGACGACAGATCAGGTTTGCAATTTTGCCCTTTGTCACAAGGTTCGATTTAATAGTAGGTAAACATTAGTGTCCGGTCGAACGACCGGACACCAGTGAAAGGTAAATTATGCTGCTAAAATCTGTTGATGACATAAATGAAAAACAATGAATTTTTAAGCGAATCGGATGCGGTGGCGCTGTTTCGAGCAGGTTGAAAGCACAATTTGGAAAAGTCGATGGGCCTTTTTGATCGAAAAAAAATCGATTGGTACTTTTTCGCCATGGTTTTGCTCATTCTGGTTTTCAGCTGTCTGGCCGTTTACAGCTCGACCAGCAGCAGTCAATCCCTGCCTATGCGCGAAAATTTCAACAAACAATTGATTTGGATTGCCATCGGGTTGATGCTGATGGTGTTGATTACATTCGTGCCCACGCGTTGGTATCGGGAGCTCTGTTATATCGGCTATGCCGGTCTGATTGTCAGCCTGATTTTACTCGATCTGATCGGTGGCAGTGCCGGCAGCGCCAATCGCTGGTTCGAGCTGGGGAGCATCAAGTTCCAGCCCTCCGAATTCATGAAACCCATGCTCGTCCTCACTCTGGCGCGCTATCTGAGCAACGACGACCTCGACCCCAACCGTTTTCGGACACTGCTGACGGTATTTGGGTTGGCTCTGCTCCCGTTTGCTTTGGTGATCAAACAACCCGACCTCGGAACCGCGCTGGCCTTTTTGGTGGTCACACTTCCCATGCTCTATTGGCGCGGATTGAAGCCGATCGCGATTTTTATCATTGTTTCGCCCTTTCTCACCTTTATCGCTTCGTTCAATTTCTGGACTTTTTTTTTCAGTATTCTTCTCATCAGCAGTATGCTCTTTTTTTCAGGGAAAAGTGCTCCGGTTTTTTGGAGTGTTTTTTTTCTCAATATACTGGTGGGCATTCTCGCCCCGCAGATCTGGAGCGAGCTTCATCCCTATCAACAAAACCGCATCCTGACTTTTCTCGGGCTGGTTTCCGATCCGCAGGGTGCCGGCTACCAGATCATTCAATCCAAGGTGGCCATCGGTTCGGGTGGTTTGCTGGGCAAGGGCTTTTTACAGGGAACACAAACGCAATTGCGGTTCCTTCCGGCTCAGCACACCGATTTTATTTTTTCTGTTCTTGCCGAGGAATGGGGGTTTGTCGGTTCCTTGATCGTGCTGGCGGTTTTCTTTGCCTTTTTGTGGCGAGGAATAGGGATCGCCGCCGCTTCCAACGATCGGTTTGGAAGTTTGTCGGTTGCCGGACTGGTCACTCTTTTTGCCTTTCAAGTCGTTGTCAATATCGGCATGACGGTCGGGATTATGCCCGTGACCGGCTTGCCCTTGCCTTTTATCAGTTACGGCGGCTCCTCCATGATCACCAGTTTGATTATGGCAGGATTGATCGCCAATGTTTCCATGCGTCGTTATCACTATTATCGTTAGGAGGAACGTGTGCATCCGGTACTGTTTAAAATCGGTCCATTCGAACTGCGAGCTTATGGTGTCATGCTCGCCCTCTCGTTTTTGTTCGGCATCTGGCTGGCGGTCAAACGCGCCAAAACCCGTGATGTCAATCCCGATCGAATCATGGATTTGGCTGTGATTATTCTCGTCAGTTCCATTGTCGGATCGCGGTTGATGTATGTGATGTTTCATCTGGATGAATTCCGCGGCCGATGGCTGGATACGATCAATCCTTTCCAGAGCGACGGCCAGATCGGTTTGGCCGGCCTGACGCTTTTGGGCGGTGTTTTGTTGTCCTTTGCCGGAGCTTTTCTTTACCTGCGCCGACACCGGTTGAACTTTTTTCGTTTTGCCGATGTCATTATGCCCAGTGTGGGACTCGGTATTTTTCTCACCCGTATCGGTTGTTTTCTCAACGGCTGTTGTTTCGGTTTGCCCTGCGAAAACGGCCACGGTCTGTGTGTCGTCTTTCCGGCCCACAGTCCGGCCGGCGAAGTCTTTCCCGGTCTTCCTTTGATTCCGGCACAGCTCTATTCCTCGCTTTATGGTCTGATTATTTTTATCGTTCTTTTGACTATGGACCGGCGAAAGTATTTTGATGGGTTTTTGTTCTTTCTTTTTCTCATTCTCTATGGCATTGCGCGATTTGCCATCGATTTGATCCGCTATTATGAAGAAACCATGGTCTGGTTTACTTGCGCAGGCAAGGATTTGAGCATGAATCAGGCGATCAGCCTTGCCTTTGTGGTTGCAGGTGCAATTGGGTTGATAATGGGGTTGCGTAAAAAACGGCAAGAATCCCATTGAAGGCGAATTGCGCGAGATAGCCTAAGTGAATCATATTAATGTATTTAGCGTTCTTTAAAAGATAAAAAGATCTTGACTTTTATCGGCGACTTTAATACATTGAGATAATCCTGTTGTCCTGCAACAGACCGTCTCCCGGGTTTTTCGCATCATTCGTTGCCGCACCTCGAGTTTCCTTGCTGAACGCTGTTGTCGGAAAAAAGGTTGTGTCGTTCAGGAACATCGGCAGACACATTCAGGCGATGGAGCTCTGCCTCAAGGCAGTGGCTCCCAAACAGTCGGCAGGAGAGAGGATCGGATCAACCTGATGAATGCCGGCCAGTGTCATGTTTCGCAAAATAGCAAGATCGTCGTATTCAGCAGATGAGTATTTGGGGATTCCGTGGGAAAGGGATCCGGGTGGAAATTTGACCAGGTCTAACTCTATTGAGGAGAGAGAGATGAGACGGATATACGGGGTAAGGATTTTTGCTGGTCTGGTAGCGCTTTTTTTGCTCATGTCCTGTTCGTCGTCGCGCAAAGCGGACAACGCGGTTTATGAATCCGGCTCTACATCGGCAGATGAGCCTGTTTTGACCGAAAAAAACCAAAGCGGTCAGAGCGATGAAGATGAAGTGTTGCGGCTGCTGGGATTGACCCCGGACAGCAAAAAACAAGAATCGGCGAAAGTAACGGAACCCGCGGATCCGGTCGATGCGGAGGCTGAGATTATTCAACTGGAAAAAACCATCAGCGAACGCGATGTGCAGCTGGCAAATCTCAAGGCCGAGCTGGCGGAACGCGATCGACGCATCAACGATCTTCAGAGCGATCTGGAGGCTCAGCCGTCGACTGTCGAATCTGCCCCTCAGCACACCGTCGTATCGGTGCCG
>JAFGJN010000051.1 GCA_016929055.1 Candidatus Zhuqueibacterota bacterium | reverse complement strand
GCTGATGTTTCGCGGTTATGAAACCGGTGTCGGGGCGCGGGCAATGGGCATGGGAGGCGCTTTTGTCGGTATTGCAGACGACTATTCGGCGATTTATTGGAATCCGGCCGGTCTGGGACAAATCCGGCGTATGGAGTTCAATATCGGTTTTTCCCACAATGTTGTCGGAAACACTGGCCTCTTTCTCGGCAACGAGATGGAAAACGATCGCTCCTATACCCGTTTGAATTCGCTCGGACTCGTCTTTCCGGTGCCGACCTATCGCGGCAGTCTGGTTTTTGGCGTGGGATATAACAAATATCGCGATTACGATTCGATCCGCAAGGTCGAAGGGTTCAATGAAAACTATGCCGCCTTTCAGGATTTTGTCGCCCCCTTTTATGACAATTTCAGCGAAAACCGGGTGACCCGGGATGTATTTCAGAGTATCACCGAAACGCATACCGGCAGTCTCAATGAATTTACCCTCTCGGGCGCTGTCGAAGTGCAAAAAGATCTGCTGTTGGGCGCGTCGGTGCAATTTATCAGTGGCGACGACGATTTCAGCAAGCGGTTTGTCGAAGAGGACAGCCGTAATTTGCATACCTATATCAGTGATGAGATTCTGTCGGATCTGGATTACTGGAAATATTTGATCGATCGCCGGACGCAAATCAGCAGCGCTACCCTCAAGCTCGGTCTGCTTTATCGCATGGGAAGCCTGTTTCGCTTTGGGGCGACGGTCACACCGCCCATGACCGTCAAACATCAAATCGCTTATACAGAATCACAGCCGGAAATTTTTCTGGACGACGGCATCGAGCTTGAACCCTATGAATACGAAGCCGAGTATGATTTCGAGATCAAAGAGCCTTATAAAATATCCCTCGGCGCCTCGGCTAAACTGCTCAACATTCTTCTCTCGGGAGGCATCGATTTCCGCGATTGGTCGCAGAGCAAGTTCAACAAAGCTCCATTTGATGGCATGACGACCCAGGATCTCAATTTCTATATCGCCGACAGCCTGCGAGCCGTTGTCGCCTATCGGTTGGGAGCCGAGGTGTCGATCCCGATTATTCGCAGTCGAGTCCGTGCCGGTTATTTCAATCAGCCGTCACCTTTCCGCTACGGCGATCTCTATCCGGATAAAGAATATCTGTCCGCAGGAATCAGTTTTCCTCTTGGCCGTCAGGGCTTTTTGGATCTTGCCCTGATCACCACGTCATGGGATGAGGTGCGATATGACCCGATGACCCTGGTGGAGAGCGAAGAAACGCAAAGTGCAACCAAGTTGGTGGGCACGCTTTCGATTCGATTCTAGCGGTCGAGTGACCACAACAGTACAGGATGTCTGATCCCATTCGCTAACCATGCTCAAGGGAAAGGCGTCCTGTTTTTTTTGCTCTGAATCGATTAAGGTCTTGGTGAATCATGCATCAATTGGGGAGATAAAGTGCAGCGTATTCTGTTCATGGTGCTACTTGCTGCTCTGGTGGCGGGTTGCGCCGCCAAAAGAGTTCATGTACCTCGAGTCAAGTCGGATATCGAGCTCGAATATCCACTTGAAGCCCAGATCAAAAGGCTCGAAGGCGAAGTGCTGATCGCTGCTTTTGTCGATCGGCAAGGCCAAGTTCAGGCGGTCGATCTGCTCGAGAGCTCGGGACATGTGGAGCTTGACAGCGCAGCGCTAAAATATGCCCAGACGATTGAATTTGAACCAGGGCGAGTCGATGGCAAACCGATCGAGTCGTGGTCTCGTTTGCTCTTGCGGTATCGTCTGACCGAAGTGCCTTTTGAGACCGAAAGCTGGCTGAGGGATGTGCGTTATTATCAGGCAGAAGCGAAAAAGACCCAAAGCTCCGACGAACAGCGCAAGTATCAGAGAAAGCTCTATGCCAACTATCGCGGGCTGGCTCTGTATGTCGAACACCATCCCGATCTATCGATCAACTATTACATCCGTCAGGTGATCTCCGCACCTATCGAGAAACAATGGCAAGCAATTTGGGATCTCGTGCCCGCGACTTTGACTGTCTATGACGACTTTTTATTCCGTTATCCCGACAGTGAATTTGCACAATCAATTCGCGACGAGCTTTATCACGAGCTCTTTTCCGCCAAAAAGCGCGTTCGCCTTCTTTCGGTCAAATCTCCATCGATGATGAGGCGAACGGGCGAATTGCTTTCCTTGCTGGATAACCGCATCAACGAGTTGACCCCCAGGATCGAGGAACGCCAAGTCGAATAACTCTTTTCTTCCGCAGCGATCGTTTCACCTTCGGCAAATACCCTCTTTTGCCGTATTGAAGCATGTCAATTGCTTCGGCGTCCATCAATCGGACAGTGAGGGTTTTGTGTCGAGGAGGAACTATGAATTGCACGGCAATACGGGTGGCCGGGTGGAGCATTGTGATTGTTATCATGATGACCGGCCCGGCTAATGCTCAACGACAAGGGTCGATCGAAATGGGGGGCTATTTTGAATTCAATACCCAGACCGACTCGAAGGAAAATACCGAAAATATCCTTCGTCTCAAATTGCCCATGGGTTTCTATTTTTCACGGCAGCTTTTTTTTGAAATACAACCGCTCATCGATCTCTCTTTTACCAACGATTTCAGCCAGATTTCTCTGGTCGCATTGGCTGGACCGAGTTTTCAACTGGCCGATCTCTCTCCGACGCTGATTGAAAATCCCTATTATAAATACCGCGATGTGGGTACCGTAGCGGCGATCTATGGCACGGTACAAGGAGGGTTTTGGTCGGAAGGTTTTTCCGAACAGGATGCCATCGGTAAAAATTATGTGGGAGCTGCAGCAGCGGTGGGGATGGGGACACGATCAAGCCTGGGACAGCGGTTGTATTTGCGCACGCAGGCCCAGGTGATCGTTCTTTTTCCCTCGGGAACGGCTTATGATTTCAGCCGAACCGTTTTTTCCATCAGCGTCGGTTTGAGCACATTGATCAAGTTTTAACCATGATCTGTTTTTCCATGCGACCTGCTCGGTTCAAATTTGGATAACCTTCTAAATATACTTGATTTTGAGGCCAGGAGTTGTTATTTTAAAACGAACCATCTGTCGACCTGGTTAT
>JAFGJN010000364.1 GCA_016929055.1 Candidatus Zhuqueibacterota bacterium | reverse complement strand
GCGCGCCTGGACGATGCGGCGATAGATGCGACCGGCCTGCTGGGCCGCTGCCAGATACCCGGCGGCGATGGAGTGAAGGTCGGCTTCGCTCACTTGCACATTTTCTTCAACTTTATCAAAAAGTGCCGCGCCGCAAAAGTGGCGGTATGTCTGAACAAAGGCCGATCGCTCCGCTTCGGATGCCGGCTGGCCGATGGTATCGGCCACGTCGAGGGTGAAAAAATCGCAAGCCTCGAGAAAAGAATCGACCGTCTGAAGACCGATATGATCGGCGTCGACGAACCAGGCGCCCTTCCACCCGGCGGCCGCCACTGCGGCGTCGGCGGTGCGGCGGGTGTCCTGAGGCGTGCTGCCGATGATGCGGTGTTCGCGAAAGGATTTGTTCCACACCGGCGTGATCTCGACGCCCAGCGACCGGGCCTGCTGCAAAGCAGCCAACTGCGCTTCGCCCTGACGGCCAAAGCGATCGCCGATTCCCAGGCTGTATCGACCGAGTTGTGTTTTCGACATGGGTACCTCTGGTTGAATGAATAGAAACAGGACACTGCGAATTGACCACAAGGTCAGCGGCAGCTATTTTTTTCTGTTCGATCACTTGCCGGCGCGTTTTAGAGTTTATAAGCGGTTTTCACCAGATCCACAGTCAGAGCGCGGATGATCTGCCGCGCGTCGTCCAGGTCGATGATGTGCCGCGCCACCTTGCCGGCGAGAAAATCGGCGTCCATGCGCCGGGCCAAATCGTGCCGCGCCGGTATGGACGGAAAGGCGCGGGTATCGTCGTTGAATCCGACCGTATTGTAAAAACCGGCGGTTTCGCAGACACTCTGGCGAAAGCGCGTCATGCCCTCGATGCTGTCGTGGAACCACCAGGGCGGCCCGAGTTTGAGCGCCGGATAGTGGCCGGCCAGCGGTGCCAGCTCGCGGCTGTAGGCACTTTCGTCCAGGGTAAAGACGATCAGGGTCAGCCTCGGATCGTTGCCGTAGGTGTTGAGCAATTCCCGCAGATTGCGGGTGTATTCGGTTCGGATGGGAATATCGCAGCCTTTGTCCGGACCAAAGCGCGCGAAAATCGACCGGTTATGGTTGCGCAGCGAGCCGGGATGGATCTGCATCACCAGCCCGTCTTCGATGCTCATGCGCGCCATCTCCATAAGCATATGGGCGATAAAGCGCTCGGCATCGCGGTGGTCGGCTTTGCCTTTCAGGGCGCGGCGAAAGATCGTCTCGCTTTCGGCCGGACTGAGGCGATGGGCGTGGGGCGAAACGACGCCCTGATCGGTGGAGGTGGCGCCGAACGAGCGGAAATAGTCGCGCCGATTTTCCAGCGCGACGATCAAGGAACCATACGAGGTGATATCGACGTCGGCAGCGGCGCTCAGCGCATCGATTTCGGCGCGCCAGGCAGGCGAGTCGAGCTGAAACGCAGCATCCGGGCGCAGACAGGGAATGACCCGCCCGTTCCAGCCCGATTGGCGCAGGCGGTGGTGTGCGTCGAGTGAATCGGCCGCGCCGTGAGTGGTGCACAGCACCTCGATGCGAAAGCGTTCATAGAGCGCGCGCGGCAGAAATTCAGGTCGGGCCAGTCGCTCCTGCAATTCGTCATAGAGCGCCTGGGCATTGTCGCCGGTCGGTTTTCGCGACAGCCCGAATACCTCGACAAACTCGTAATCCAGCCAGGCCGAGGTGGGAGTTCCTTGAAAGAGAAAAAGGTTTTCGCAAAATATCTGCCAGATGCGGCGCCGGTCGCGCTCCACCGGGGTGCCGTCGCGCGTCGGGATACCTAGCGATTCCAGCGAAATGCCCCGGGAATAGAGCATGCGGTAGATATAGTGATCCGGAATGAGAATGAGTTCGGCCGGATCGGGAAAAGGCGTGTTTTCGGCCAGCAGCTGCGGATCGACATGGCCATGGGGGCTGATGATCGGCAGGTCATGCACACCGGCATAGAGGTCGCAGGCGATTTGCCGCACCGCAGGATCGGGATCGAAAAAACGCTGATCATCGAGTTTCCATCGTGTCATGTTGAGGCTCGCGGGTTCGGGTTGGCGTTGGCAGTTTCGCACAGCACCAGCGTCGTGGGAATGACGACGCGCTGCTCGCTGTGGGTTTCCGGCTCCTGGATTTCCTGCAGCAGCAGCTGCATAGCACGGCTGCCGATCTCTTGCGCCGGCTGATCGACATAGGTCAGAGAAGGCGAGACAAAACGGTTGTAGGCGCTGCCGCCGAAAGCGATGAGATCGATATCCCGGGGCACGCACAGACCGCATTCGCAGGCGGCTTCCAACACGCCCAGCGCAACCGGATAGGTGGCGGTAAAAACGGCTTGCGGTGCGGCACCGCTCTCCAGCAGCGTCTGCAGACCGCGGGCGCCGTCCGACTGGCCGAATCCGCCGAGCACGATGAGCCGCTCATCCACCGCTCTGCCCGCCTTTTCAAAAGCCAGGCGATAGCCGGACAGACGGTCGCGGCCGATGGATGTCCAGCCAAAACCACCGATATGGGCGATGCGGCTGTAGCCCTGTTGCAAGAGATGATGAACGGCGTTAAGGGCGCCGGAAACGTCGTCCGTGACCACGCGGCTGAATCCAAGCCCGTCCAGCACCCGGTCGAAAAAGACCAGAGGTATACCGCGACGGCGCACGGGTTCAAAGGCGTGTGAGGAACGGGTCTGCTGGGTAACCGATACCAGCAAACCATCGACGCGCATGGAGAGCAGGGTCTGAAGGTGCAGGGCTTCGGTTTCGGCGTCTTCCTGCGACACGGCCATAATGATCTCGTAGCCGTTTTCCGAAGCTGTGGCATGAATGGCTTCGACGGCGTCGGCGAAAAACGAGTGAGCGATCTTGGGCACCACCAGACCGATGGTGTGAGACCGCCGCGACGAGAGGTTGCGGGCGATGAAATTGGGTGTATAGCCGAGTTCAGCTGCGATTTGGCGGACGCGTGCTTTGGTCTGGGCGCCGATATCGGGATGATCGCGCAGGGCTTTCGAGACCGCGGTTTTGGAGATCCCAAGCCGGCGGGCGATATCGGCGAGCGTGATGTGTCGGGACGTTTCTGTCATTCACTTAACCGTTAAAGTAACCGTTTGCGTAACCTACAAATATTTAAGGTCTTTGTCAAGACATTCCTGTCCAAACCGATTGGAGCGGCATGATTTACATCGTGATTTTGTTGACACCGGGGAAAAAGCGGATAGTCAAGGCAGGAAGAGCGAAATCAAAAACTCCACTGCAGTCCAAATGAAGGAAGAAGGGGCATCATATAGATAACGCTGCGGTAGGCGATACCGCGGCCGCCGTTGCGGGCGTGGATATCCCATTCATAGAGGTAGACGTTGGCGTGATTGAGAAGATTGATGATCTCGATATAAGCAGAAAGACGATGGCGGCCGACCGAGGTGGCATAACTGAGCCGCACATCCAGTCGCTGGTAATCGGGATAGCGCCCCGAATTCTTGTCATCGCGCACCATGCGCCAGCCGGAGAAAAAGCCGTTGTTGGCCGCCATATCGCGCTGCATGGCGCGAATGGGCGTATAGGGAAAGCCGGTGCCATATTGGCCGCTGAAGGTAAGGGACCAGTTTCGGGACAGTCGCAGATCGATACCGGCATTGAGGCGATGGCGCTGATCATAGTCGAAATAGGTATAGTCGGTTGTGCCGCGTTTGCGGTATTTGGCGGAGGCGAGAGTATAATAGAACCAGAGTCCGAAACGGTCGTCACCCTGACGGGTTCGTTCCAGAGACAATTCGATGCCTTGCGCCGCGCCCTGGCCGATATTGTCCGGTATATAGTTTTCTTCATTGACACTGAGCAGGAGATCGTCGAAAACCTTGCGATAGAGCTCGACCTTGACCTCGCTGTGCGGCCACGGATTCCATTGCAGCCCGATGATGTTATGAAGGCTGTTTTCAGCGTTCAGCATGGAAGGATTGCGGGTGATATCGAGCGGCTCGCCTCGGCCGATCAGGGTCATGACGTCGGGAAACTGACTGTAGAGTCCGCTGCTCAACCAAAAAGAAAAGAGCGGCGACGGGCTGAGAATGAGTTTGCCCCGCGGATTCCAGACCGCCTGATTGAAAAGGGTGGAATAATCATAGCGCAGGCCGGCGGAAAACTCGAGCCAATCGCCGGGTTTGATCCGTCCCTGCCAATAGGCGCCCACCTTGGCGGAGCGGCTGGCATAGTCGATGCTGTCCGGCACCTGGACAAAGGTGCGCCAGTTGACCCGAGCGGTCACGTCATCGCGATGGCTGGACAACTCGGCACCGGTCTTGATACGCAGCCAGGTACGGGGATAATAGTGCAGATCGCCGCGCAGGCTGAGGCGGCGCAGATGGTAATGCAGACGGGCGTTGAAATTGTAATTGTAGGTATCGAACATTTGCAGATTGTTTTCATCGGTATAATAGCCAAGAATCACGTTGGTGGCCAGTTTGGGTGTGAGAATGGCGCTCTGGCGCAATCCAAAGATATGGCCACGGCCCTGATTGAGCAGATCGAGCT
>JAFGJN010000363.1 GCA_016929055.1 Candidatus Zhuqueibacterota bacterium | reverse complement strand
TGGTGCTGGCCACCCAGAATCCGGTCGACCTCGATTACAAAGCGCTCTCCAATACCGGCACCTGGATGATCGGGCGCCTGCAGACCGAACGCGATCGCGACCGCCTGCTGGACGGTCTCATGAGCGCCGCCAATCCCCATCTCGACCGCACCCAACTCGGCAAAACCATTTCCGGCCTGAAAAAACGCGTCTTTTTGCTCCACAATGTGCACGAAGCCGAGCCAGTCTTGTTTCACAGCCGCTGGGCCCTCTCTTATCTGTGCGGACCCCTGACTCGCAACCAGATCAAGGAATTGCAGCCGCAAACAGCGGCCCCAGCACAGCCGGAGGCGATTCCGGCAGCGGTCGAAGAACAATCCACCTTGCCCCCGGCCTTGCCGCCCGACATCGCCCCCCTCTTTATACCGGTTCGCTCGTTTGCACCCAGAGGCGCGAGTTTGTTCTATCGAGCCGCCTTGTGGATACAGGCGCAAGTCCATTTTTTCGATCAACGCAAAGGTATCGATGAAAGGCAGACGATCCGGCTGGCGGCTGACCTGCAAGAAGGGCCGATG
Source organism: Candidatus Zhuqueibacterota bacterium (assembly GCA_016929055.1). Classification (GTDB taxonomy): domain Bacteria; phylum Zhuqueibacterota; class Zhuqueibacteria; order Residuimicrobiales; family Oceaniaggregativiventaceae; genus Sulfursilanivivens. The sequence goes on along the minus strand of JAFGJN010000363.1, from coordinate 3,627 downwards.
ACGGTAGGCTGGGCCAGCACTCGGCCGGTGGAGTGGGCACCTGAAGATATGGGCAAACAAGGCCAGAGTCCGGCCGAGTATGGGCATCTGCCGGCTGCGGCTGCTGTGCCAAAAAACCATACGGCCTGGCGTCAAGAGGCTGTGAATCACCTCTATCGTTCCGCCCGCCTGACCCTGTTTAAAAGCAGCCGCTTTGACGCCACCTCACAACCTGGCGAAAGCGAACGCGACTTTCGTATCCGCCTGTCCCAGACCGCACGTGAATATCGCGACAGGTGGAGCGAAGAGCTGCGAAAAAAATACAGCGCCAAAATCGAGGCTTTGCAAAAAAAAATCCATACCGCCGAACAACGATTGGCACGGGAAAAAGACCAGGCCCAGCAACATAAAATCCAGTCCGCGATTTCCATCGGCACCACTCTGCTCGGCGCTTTTCTCGGCCGCAAAGTCCTGAGCCAGACCTCGGTCAGCAAAGCCGGAACCGCGATCCGAACAGCGGGACGCGCCTCCAAGGAAGCAGGGGATGTCAAACAGGCCGAGGCCAACCTCGAACAGCTGCAGCAAGAACTCGAAGAGCTGCAAAAAGAGTTTCAAACGGAACTGGAACAGGGTGAGGAAAAATTCGATCCATTGACCGAACCCCTGGAATCATTTGACCTGCGTCCCAAAAAAACCGATATCGACATCAAGGGATTCGGCCTGGTCTGGATCCCCTTTTGGCGACAAAGCACCGGTCAGGAGACTCCGGCGTCCTTCTAACGAGTATTCGCCGCGACACTCAAACACGGACACCGGCTGCAAAGTGCAACCTCTCTTCGCAGCCGGTGCCCGTGACTCGACTAACGGCTTGAAAAAAAGACAGCTGACATGACAGACAGAAAATCCGATGACCTGCTGGCGCTTTATCTGGTCTGTTCGCCGGTGGGATCGCTGCAGGTTATCGGCATGTAGGGCCGCTATCTCGTTCCCGTCGCCCCGATGTTTTGGCTGTTGTAGCAAAACCGCAGACTCGGCCGACCCAACATCTGCTGGAAAACAGCCGCCAAACCGGCTATCGTTCTGACTCTGCTGTTGGCGCTGGCCGAAATGACGCGAGTTCTGCTGGAGCGCTATTATCAAACCCCGGACATTTGAATCGAAAACCCAATCGTGAGAAACACAAAAAAACGGGTGATCCTGAAAAGGATCACCCGTTGTCACTTACCGTCTCTTGACTCTAGAGCTTGGGAATCCGTAGTTTCTGACCCGGATAGATCAGATCCGGATTCTTGATCACTTCCCGGTTGGCCTCGAAAATCACCGGATATTTCATGGCGTTGCCGTAATACTTTTTGGCGATCTTGGAGAGAGAATCGCCCGGCTTGACTTCATAATAATCCTCGACCTCTTCCTTGTCGTCCGCAGGAGAGGTGAGATTGTCGGCGATCACCTTTTCTACCCCTTTGATATTGCCGGCGAGCAAGACCGCTTTTTCGCGCGTTGCCAGAGAATCGCATGATCCGGCGAGAATCACCGTACCGTCGTCATATTCGACCTTGAGATCGGTGATTCTTCCCGGCAGATCATTGTTGAGCATTTTTTCGATCTCTTTGGCTTCATCTTTGCCGGCACCGAAAAGATTGGCTCCAACATTTTTGACAAAATCAAATAAACCCATGGGTGTCTCCTCACTGTTTTATTTAGACGTGATCAATAGGTCACCAGCGGATCCAGTTTCTTTGCTTCTTCCACCCAACGTTTCACCATCGACAGGCTCGGCAACTGCCGTACCAGGCGCTGTTTTTCGCTGTTCACCTCGACCATTTTGGCGTGCAGGTTTTCAGGAACCCGATTGCGCAGTTCTTTGACCGTATCCACACCCGCCTTTTCCAACAGTTCGGAATACTCGCTGCCAATGCCTTTGACGCGATAGAGATCCGCCATGTTGACCCACTTTAAAATCATGGTCTCGTCCACACCCGACTCTTCGGCCAGCTCTTTGCGCCCTTTGCGGGTGGCGCCCCGCTTCAACAGAGCATTGACACTGCGGATACCCACGGCCTTGAGCTTTTGTTCAAAAGTCGTTCCGATTCCCTCGATCGAACTGATTTTGTAGTTTGCCATTGTACAGTCTCCCAATTGATTTGTAATTACCGATTCAAACCCATCATTATTAAATACAAATCGGTTTTGTAAAAAATTCCAACCATCTGTAGCGAATCCCACTGCTTGATCACCTTTATGAAAAGATAACAAGTATTTATATCGATGCAACACTTTTTTCAAGTCTTTATAAGCAAAGGTAAAATCTCTCGCTCAAAAAGGCTTGTAACAAAGGCTAAAAAATGGTATAATAAAATTCCTTATCGCAATCAAAAAACAGGAGAACAACATGAAAAAACGAATACTATGGATCGCTATCGGCATGATCCTTTTGACCGCCTCAGTTCTGTCGGCACAAGCTGATTTCAACTTGACGGGTAACTGGAGCCTGGTGCCGCAAAAGAGCACCGAGATCGATCTATACGGCACGCTGCAGCTGGGCTTTCAAATAGACAGAGACGAAATTCGCTTGATCCAGCAATGGGGACGCGGACGCAGTTTCAGCGACACGCTCTTGCTCAAGGCCGACGAAGTAGTGGAACAGGTGATTACCGATCGCGTCTTTCCCACCAATGTCTTTATGGGTCTGATGATACCGGTAGGCTCCAAACGCACTCTCAAAGCCTCCTGGAAGCAGAACGGCCTACAGCTTGAGGTTAATGAGAATTTCACGCTGCGCGGTTCGCAGGGCGCGGTTCCGGTTCAGATGCGACACACCTATACCCTGTCGCCGCAGGAGGATATCCTCACCTACACCATCGACCGCACCACCCGCAAAAACGCTCCGCCGATCCAATACGTGCTGAAACGCACCGGCAGCCGCAATGCCTGGTATATGGAACTCGAGGACGACTGGGCAATCGACAGCAAGCTGCCCGAACAGGCCATGCTGATTTCGTTGCAGGGCCTGGCCAATGCCGAGGGAGCGAATCTCTATTTCATCTATCCCAAAACCTGGGATTTTCGTTTTACACCCAATGTCTTTGATTTCCTCCAGAACGAGCGCTATTATACCTTTACCAAACTGCGAACCGCCGAGCAGGCGCTCAAAACTTTTCGCGATGCGATCAAGGGCTATGTGGTCTGGGACAACAAAGTGCGCACTTCGCTGATCGTCGCTTTTACTGTGGCCGGCCTCGAACAGGCAGTGGTGATCTCGGAAGATCAGATCCCGCTGGTCGAAAAACTCGGCATTCCGCAGGTAATCGATTTCCGCAATCAATTCACCGGTCAAAATGACGCCCAGATCTACAGCTGGGCGATCGATCAGTACTGGGATCGATGCAGCAAAGAATACATCGTCTGGATGGGCGGCGAACACGGCCCCATCATGAAGCCGGGTGTGGCCGACTGGGGCATCTACAAAAAAGCTTTTTTCAACGACCTCTCCACCCGCGAAACCGATGTCGAGGAATATGCGCTGGCTAACAAACTGCTGGCGGATATGAAACCCCTCTCGTATGTTTTCGGCTGGCATTCCTACAAAAAAGACAAGGAACGCGAACACGTCAAGCTGACCTCCAGCTATGCGCTGCGCGTCGAAGG
>JAFGJN010000362.1 GCA_016929055.1 Candidatus Zhuqueibacterota bacterium | reverse complement strand
GTTTGTCCAGACCAGAGGCCACAGAGCTCATGTGAATGGCTTTGAGCAACTCTTTGAAATCCTCGCTCCCAACATCGATATATTTTCCGGGGATTTCCTCGCCCCAAACCATGCGGGCATCATTTTCGTTTAGCGGTGGCGGGGGGACTCGCTTCTGCAGATGGTTTTCGACAAAGTTTTGTAGGCGGGGGACATGGTACGCCGCGAGATAGTCATCGTCTCGATGGATCCGGTGATAGTGGAGCTCCCAGGTGTCGACCAGCAAAACAGCCCAATAACACGTGTTGTGCCCGGAAATCCACATATAATGCTGACATTGCGCCAACTGATACGGGGGGATTCCCTCGTAGTTTTCCAGCCAGGTTTTATAAACCCAACTGTCGGTGGTTTTGACTTCCAGGATAGACGGGCCAAGATCATCATGCGACACAACCATACGGTCATAGTCTCCAATGGCCCAATCATAAGAGTCGTGAATCCGAATTTTGAAGTCGTTACGGGTCTTGAGGCCCGTTTCTTCTTCAAACATCCGAACAACCACATCTTCCAACATTCGGCCCCGCTTCATGCGGGCGTTATCCGGAGTTTCTTCTCCCTCTACGATTTTCCGATAAACTGAGCCGGGAGTCTCAAAAAACGTACCGTCGCCTCTCTGGCACAGACCGAGCACTGCTCCGGCACTGCTTCCGCCGATGGCGTTATAGTCGACGATGTATTTCCGTCGCACGTCGAGCCAACCGGCGAAATCAAGGTCTTTCGTTGGGATGTAACGCATTACTCCTCCTTTTGTTATTGCGCCAACCTCGCGGCCAGCGTTCCGAGTTCCTCGCTTCTGGCCGGCGCCGGTGTTTCCAGAGCGGCCGTAACCAGGGCGAGTGAGTATTTGTTGCGTGTTATTCGCGCTTCCTTGAGCCCCGGGTTTGCCGCGAGCAGAGCGTTCAACCCCTCTCTTGAGCAGGAAAACAACTCACAAAGCTCCGCCACAGAGCAAATAGGGCCAAACTCCTTTTCTCCTTTTTTTAAAATGTGTTGCATTCCTTCATCCTTTTTTGTAATTTTCCGGGTCGGTGTTGGCCTCCTGAAAAGCTCGATTCAGGTTCCCAACCTTTAAAGCCTCACGCAAGAGGCGATCCCCCAGCACAGAAATTTGCTCCCCTCGCATGGCGGCCAACACGGCCAACAGTCGATGGGTCTCGTCTTCAACGTGGAGAGTCTTCATTCTCACCCCTCATATTTTTGTGGTGGGTTATTGTTGGTAATTGTGGTGATTTGGTAAAAATACAAAATTACCAAATTACAAGCAAGTCTTTTATTGGTTTTTGTGGGTTTTAAACACTTTTTGTGGGGTTTTTATGACGCCTTTTGGAAAACAACTCGTAAAGATCATGAGTGTTGAGGGGTGGTCGTTGGCGGAATTGGCGCAAAAGTGTGGGGTGTCTGCGTGGGGCCTTAAAACGTACCACATAGACGGCCATACTTCCAAGGCCCACATTAACACGGTTCGCAAAATTTCAGAAGGTACCGGGTGGGATTGGGCGATTGACGACGATGGAAATTACCGCTTTGATAAGCCAGGGGGGACGCTCACTAACGAATCGAGGGATAATATGGAGGGTCTAAACGGGGACAAGAAAAAGAAAATTTTAGACTTGTTGGAAGTTATGGACGAGGCAACACAAGAACGCATCATTAGGCTAATGGAAAGCATCCGGGAGCAAGCTGATATTTTACGTGGCTTTGGCGTCAAACTCTCTGGAGAAATAAAGCATGAAACTGGACGAGAAAAAACACAAACGGGTAATGGAGACACTTGATCGAATGGGGGAGATTGAGCTAGCCATATGTTTAGCCTATGTCGAATTGTTTACTTTCACCAAAGACATTCAACCCTGTCCTGGGTTGGCGGCAAGAGTAATGTCGGCGAATTTCACGGTATCTTATGCCCCTGTTGATGAATAAAAACTCGGTCATCCGGTGTGACCTGGTCAAGCGCAAAAACCCGACCTTCGTCATTCGGTTGGCCGACGGATCATCTAAAAGCTTCACCCGACATTGTGATTGTGGAACAGCCGAAAAAATCAAGGCTGAAATAAATAACCGGATCGCGCTTGGATCCTTCCGCCTAGAGGATTACTTTCAGGCGCGATCTTTTTCCATCCCCCTTCTCAAAGCCTGCCAAAATTATCTCACGTTCCGCGAGCGGCAAAAGGATCTTGGCAAGATTTCCCCGGCGACGCTGGAGCATGATTTTTACAGCCTCCGTATCCTTTTGAGTTTTGCCGGCCAAACGGCCCAGGTGTCCGGAATAACAATAGACTCCCTGGACGATCTGGTTTTACGCCTGCGCAAAACAAAAAGCAAGTCAGGAAGTACTCACAGTATAAATTCAATCCGATCGCATTTTAAACATCTCGCCGGCGCATTTTCTTGGTTTGTGAGACAAGGATGGATTAACAAAAATCCGTTTGCTGGATATGAACTACCAGAGTCGGAAACACAAAAAAGGATTTTGGGAGAGGAAGAAATAAGGCGGATTAGCGAGTATTGTGAGGGTTTGTCGGGGCGTTGGAAGGCGGATATTTTCAAACTTGGTATTTTGACTGGCGCAAGAAGGGCCGAGCTATTCGGTTTGAAAGTCGGGGATCTGGTTTTTGTGAACGTTTATGGTCTTGGCGAATTTCCAGCAATGCGCGTAACCGGCAAAGGCCGGAAGATTCGAACGATACCTCTTTCTCCAGAGGCTCTGAATATCCTGGGCGATCGAGCACGGATTCTCTCGAATCAAGATCAAATTGATAGGCTGATTGAATTCGCGGCGCCGACCATGCGCGAAAAATACCTGGAAAGACTTCAAGCAGGATATATCTTTTTTGAAATTGCCAGCCTGGGGACCATATCTAAAGAAATGAAAAAGGTTTTTCGCAAAGTAGGAATCGAGGATGCAAGGTTTCATGATACTCGAAAAACCTTTGCCACAAATCAACTGGAAAATGGTGTTTCGATGGAAACCGTCTCGTCTGTCCTGGGGCATTCGGATATCCGCATCACTCAAAAAGCCTATGCGACAATTTCAGAACGGAAAATATTTGGAGAAATAAAAACCCAAGACAATCATAACTTACTACCATTAAATGAAGGTGTAGCGAATCATGCCGAAAAAATCAGCAACGGTTGAAACTAACAATGAAATTAATAGAATAGTTATAAGGGATGGAGACCCTAATTATAGAAAAAAATTCAAAATAAATTATGAACGAACCTGCAGTTGTGGACCAAAACATATAAACTGCCTAACAGCAAAGGACTGGTTAAAATCTCAACTCGGGGTTTGGCAATTTAATTATGAATCGCGTGATATACGCGACAAGAACCTTCATCCCGCTACATTTCCGCTTTCACTTTCCAGAAAAGTAATCGAACTCTTTACACATCAAGGTGAACTTGTCTTAGATCCGTTTGTTGGCAGTGGTACTTCGTTACTGGCTGCAAAAGATACAGATAGAAACGCAATCGGCTTTGATCTGCAAAAACACTACATTGATCTTTGTGAAAATAGGTTAAATCAGCAAGAAAATATGTTCAACCATTCTAAACAAATAGCCATTCAAGACGATGCTCGAAACATTACTAAATATCTGAAAGATAATACATTGAGCCTAATATGGACATCACCGCCTTATGCAAATTTGCTAAATCGAGAAAGAAAGAATAAATCAAGAAGAGACAGGAAAAACGATCAACTGGGAAAAATTGAACAATACTCACAAGACAAACGAGACCTTGGAATAATGTCAATTGCAGATTACACCAAAGCCATGGGCGATATTTTTGAATCACTCTTACCATTATTGAGACATAAAGCGCATTGTGTTATAAACGTACCTGATATGTGGTGGGAAAATCAACGGATAACTATTCATGTTTCTCTTATTGAGGAGTTAAGGAAAAGAGGGTACGAACTTCGGAATATCATTATTTGGGATAGAACCAACATTGTCAACAAGATAGGCATTTTTGGCTGGCCAAGTAATTATATAACCATGGGAGTTACCTTCGAGTATTTACTTGATTTTTGGCGCCCGCCTGTACAGGAGGTTAATTGAATGGACATTATTTTTAAAGATGATTTGATTAAAAAGCTTGATATGATTAAACGTGCAGGTTGGATTCCTAATGCAAGGCAAGGTAATTCTGGGGGAATTGGAAATACACTCGAGGATTTACTTGGGATCGAGGAAAACAACCTACCAATCCCTAATGCTGCAGAATGGGAGCTAAAAACTCAAAGACGAGAGACATCTTCTTTGACGACACTTTTCCACATGGAACCATCTCCACGTGCTGTTCGTTTTGTTCCAGCAGTCTTTCTCCCCCAATACGGCTGGCCACATGATTTAGCAGGAATAAATTATCCCACCAGCGAAATGAGCTTTAGACAAACAATCAATGCTTTAAGCCGAACCGATAGAGGTTTTGGTATTATAGTAGACAGAAGTTCCAGAAAAGTCTTAATTTCCTTTGATTCCTCTGCTGTAAATCAAAGACATCAAAGCTGGCTAAACACCGTACAGACTCGCGTGGGACTTAAAGAACTGAATCCTCAGCCTTATTGGGGATTTGATGATTTATTTCATAAAGCTGGCACAAAACTACTAAATTGTTTTTTTATTCAAGCAGATGTGAAGAAAATAAACAAGCAAGAATTTTATAATTATAGCACAATAATGATGTTAAGTCAATTTTCATTAGATAGATTTATAGATTGCATCGAAAATGGGATTGTTTTAATAGATTTCGATTCCCGAACGGGCCATAACCACGGAACAAAATTTCGAATTCGGCCAGGATATTGGGATCGGCTATATGCTAATGTAACAATTATATAAACAACTTAGCTAAACGAATTACTGTTCAAATAAAAAAAGCGAGTATGATAATTTAAGATCATACTCGCTTTTTTATTTAACCTCAAAACTCAACAAATGTGCAACACGCTTCAACAAAAGTCAAGTACACTCACTTAAACCTTTGTTTTTTAGTCGAGGCGGGGAGATTTGAACTCCCGACCCCTTGACCCCCAGTCAAGTGCGCTAACCGGGCTGCGCTACGCCTCGAAATAACAGGACAACAATATAAAAAATTGGCAGCAATGATGCAAGAAATTAGTTGAAAACCGGGCGTTTTTTGCTCATTTTTTCGTTTTGCCTGACTGTGGAACGGGTTTGTCCGTATCCAACAGATTGAGTATCTCGTGCAACATCAGTTGCATTTCCCGAAGCAGGTCGGCGTTTTTAACATCGGTGAGCAAAAAATTCATCTGCTCCCCTTTTTGCCGGCGGACAGCGCGCAGTTTTTGCCGCGCGCCCTCAATCGTAAATTTGTCGTGATAGAGCAACTTTTTGATCAGGAAAACCGTGCGCACATCGGATTTGCGATAGATGCGGTTTCCCGCCCGGTTCTTGCTTGGCTTGAGCTCGGCAAATTCGGTCTCCCAATAGCGCAGCACATAAGGTTTGAGCCCGGTGATGCGGCTGACTTCGGAAATCGAATAATAGAGCCGTTTGATGGCTTTTTCTTCCATTCGCACCTCTTTTCGAGGAGTATTCCCTTCGAAATTGAGCGATAACTGGATCATCAATCATCAAATTCGGCTGGTGTCACCCGGTCGGCGCCCGATCTGCCGCCGGGAAAGGATTTGCGCAAATCGGCTCACAGCCCTTTGCGGCGGATTTCCGGAACCCGCTGTTTGACCAGCACGGTGCCGTCGGAACAGATATCGATACATCTCTGTATAAAATGATAAAAAACCCGATTTTTTCCAAGACATTTCTGCACAAAAACTGCCGGTGTATCGAATCCATACACCCCGATGCGCGTCAGATTCAACACGCTATGACCGCCGCCAAGGGTCCGGCTCAGCACGACACCGCTGCGATAACCGACCCGTTCCGCTGCCTCGAGCGTCTCGACCGAGGCATTGCCAAAGGGATAAGCGACGCTGTGCACCGGTGCGCCAATGCGCCGCTGAATGAGCCGGCGCGAAAGCGAAAGCTCGGTTTCGCATGCAGTTGGATCGAGGAGGCTGAGATCGCGGTGGCTCAATCCATGCGAACCGATTTCCCAACCCGCGTCCTGCAACCGTCCGATCTGGCGCCAATCCAGGTGGCGCACACGTTGTCCGAACCAGTTGACGTCCCAGGTGTTGAAAGCTCCGGAATAGAACGGCAGAACAAAAACCGTGGCGACGACGCCGAATTCCTGCAGCACGGGCAGGGCCCAGCGCTCGACGCTCGCATAGCCATCGTCAAAGGTCAGAACCGCCCGGGTCCCTCCTGTTTGCAGTCCGCTCGACCGGAGCGAGCCGCTCAAAGTGACAAACGAAACCCCTGCCTCGAGAGCGGCGTGCAAAAAACGGCGCAGTTGTCCGGGTGTCAACCGGTTGATGCCCCAGATCATTCCGGGACAGACATGGTGAAGGGCGAGAATCGCCATAAAAGAAACCCGGCAGAATGGGATAAAAAAAACGCGAGAGGAAAACGGCTGTTTTCGGACTCTCGCGCCTGATCAATTCAAACAAACCGAAAAACGATCATTCGGTCAGCCGTTCGATGTCAGATGACCTGTTCGAGAGGAACATAGGGAAGATCGAACGCTTCGGCCACACCTTTATAGGTCACTTTGCCTTCGATTACATTGATACCCTTGGCCAGATCGGGATCTTCTTTGACCGCCTTGAGATAGCCGTTGTTGGCCAGCTGCAGGGCGTAGGGCAAGGTTGCGTTGGTCAATCCGATAGTCGAGGTGATGGGCACGGCCCCGGGCATGTTTGCGACGGCGTAATGAATGACACCGTCGACGACATAGGTCGGATCCTGGTGCGTTGTCGGTTTGATGGTCTCGACGCATCCGCCCTGGTCGACTGCGACATCGACGATGACCGAGCCGGGCTTCATCAGTTTGAGCATATCGCGGGTGATCAAGTTCGGAGCCTTGGCACCAGCGATCAGAACGGCACCGACCACGAGATCGGCCTCGGCAATGGCTTCGCGCACCGTATGCGGATTCGAATAGACGGTGGTGATGTTTTTCGGCATCACTTCTTCCAGGTAGCGCATACGATCGAGACTGACATCGAGGATGGTTACACGGGCGCCCATGCCGGCGGCTATAATCGCCGCATTGCTGCCGACCACGCCGCCACCGAGGATGACCACATTGGCCGGCTTGACGCCTGGGATACCGCCGAGGAGAATACCGCGACCGCCAAAGAATTTTTCCAGATATTTGGCACCTTCCTGAACCGACATACGGCCGGCAACTTCGCTCATGGGAATCAAAAGCGGCAGGCTGCGATCGGGTAACTCGACGGTTTCATAGGCAATACAGATGGACTTGCTCTTGATCATGGCTTCGGTCAGTTCACGAGAGGCGGCGAAATGAAAATAGGTAAAGACCACCTGTCCGGGTCGAATCAGATCGTACTCCTGGGCCAGGGGTTCCTTGACCTTCATGATCATATCCGCCTGGGCAAAGATCTCTTTTGGGGTGTCGATGATCTTGGCTCCGGCCGCGACATACGCGTCATCGGTGAATCCGCTGCCCACGCCGCCGTTTTTTTCTACCAGAACGGTATGGCCGTTCCGGACCAGGATTTCGGCGCCGGCTGGCACCAGTGCAATGCGGTTTTCGTTGGTCTTGATCTCTTTGGGTACTCCGATGATCATGCCTTTATCCTCCGCTTTTTTTGGGATTGGGTCTTGGGAGTGATTAGGGTTATGCTGAATTGCGATCGATTTAATAAAGTCTGTGCCAGGGAAACCAGATCATCGATACCGATGGCTTCGACGATTTGAATGACCTCGTCTGTTGTCCGATAGGGCATGTTATAACTCGCCTGTTCACCCAGACGGCGCATCCGCCGACTGCTGCTCTCCTGCGAGAGTATCAAAGAGCCCTTGATCTGAGACTTGGTCGATTCCAATTCCTCCTGGCTGATCCGGCCGAGGCGTATTTCGTCGATTTCTCGAAAAAGCAATTCGATGGATTCATCGGCCCGTCGGGGATCACAAGCCATGTAGAGTCCGAAAATACCGGTATCGGCCATATACTCGGTAAAGCTATAGACCGAATAGGCAAATCCATATTTTTCGCGAATGTTCTGAAACAGCCGCGAGCTCATGCCTCCGCCCAGCAGGACGTCAAGCAGAGCCAGGGTATAGCGCCGGTTATCGAGGTAGGAAACTGCATGAGCGCCGATGGCGATGTGAGCTTGCTGGGCCATGGGTTCCTGCAGAAAGAGGTTGGGAACAATCGCGGTCAGATCCGGTACAGGAACCGGAACAGCCTCGTGCCGATCCCACTCGGCCGTCGCCTGCTGCACCATTTCGACAAACGCATCGTGTTCGATGCGCCCGGCGGCGGAAAAAACGATGCGATCACCGGTATAGCGCTGCTGCAGATAGGTATAGAGATCGGCACGGGAAAAAGAGGCCACCGTCTCCCGAGTGCCGAGAACCGGATACCCGATCGGATGGTGGGGAAAAAGATTTTCATAGAGGCGGTCCATCACCATTTCTTCCGGATCTTCGAGAGAATGGGATATTTCCGCCAGCACCACCTCTTTTTCCAGCAGGATGTCGCGTTCCTGCAGCGACGCGTTGCGGATCATATCTGCGAGCACCTCGACCGCCAGCGGCAGGTATTCATCCAGGCAATAGCCGGTGTAAATGGTTGTCTCTTTGCCGGTAGAGGCATTGAGACTGCCGCCCACGGTTTCAAGGCTGAGAGCAATGTCCCGCGCCGAACGCCGTTTGGTGCCCTTGAACAACATATGTTCGAGAAAATGCGAGATACCGCTGATGCGGGGCTGTTCGGTCAGGGAACCAGCCTGAACCCAAATACCGAGGGCAGCCGAACGCACCCACGGCATTCGCTCGGAGATAATGCGAATGCCGTTATCGAGGGTTGTAGAACGTACCTTGTTTTGATTCATCGCCTGCAAGGGCCCTAGTGCGGTCTTTGATCTCGCTCAGACCCGGATTCAGGTTTATCGCGATTGAGCAGCACTTTGCGGCTCAGATCGATTTTGCCGTCTTCCACTTTGATCACCTTGACGGTCACTTCATCGCCGATTTTCAGCACGTCTTCGACGCGCTCGATCCGGCGGTTGTCGATAGCGGAAATGTGGAGCAGGCCTTCTCGGCCGGGAAGAATTTCTACAAAAGCGCCGAATTTCAGAATGCGTTTAACCTTTCCGGTATAAACGCTCCCGATCTCGACCGCAGCCGTAAGTTCACGCACGATCTTGGCTGCCGCTTCACCGGCCTGGGGCTCGACGGAGGCGATGGTGACCGTGCCGTCGTCCGAAATATCGATGGTTGCGCCGGTTTTTTCAATGATCTCACGGATGGTCTTGCCGCCCGGGCCGATAACGGTCCCGATCGAATCGACCGGAATGCGAATGGTCAGAATTCGCGGAGCCCAATTGGAGAGGTTTTCCCGTGGTTCGGGCAGAACCTCCTTCATCTTTTGCAGGACAAACAACCGCGCTTCCTGTGCCTGTTGCAGAGCGCGGGTCATGATCTCGCGGGAAATACCCTGGATTTTTATGTCCATCTGAAAGGCCGTGATGCCGTTCTGAGTTCCGGCGACCTTGAAATCCATATCGCCCAGGTGATCCTCATCACCGAGAATGTCGGTGAGAATCGCTACATCGTCGCCTTCCTTGATCAGACCCATGGCGATGCCGGCGACAGCGTTCTTGATCGGAACACCGGCATCCATCAACGACAAGGATCCGGCACAGACTGTGGCCATCGACGAGGAACCGTTCGACTCGAGCACGTCGGATACGATGCGCAACGTATAGGGAAAAATCTGATCCGAAGGGATCATGGGTTTGATCGCCCGTTCGGCCAGATTGCCATGACCGATCTCACGACGGCTGACACCGCGCATCGGCTTGACTTCGCCGGTACAAAACGGCGGAAAATTGTAATGGAGCATATAGCTTTTCCAGAAATCGCCCTCCAGTCCTTCGATGCGTTGTTCATCGATCTTGGTTCCCAAAGTGGCAGCAGCCAGGGCCTGGGTTTGTCCGCGCGTAAAAAGAGCGGACCCATGAGCGCGCGGCAGCAGCCCGACTTCGATGCTGATGTCGCGAATTTCATCGGTTTTGCGGCCATCCAGCCGGATGCCTTTTTCGATGACCTGGCGGCGCATCAGATCTTTTTCGATATCGTGGATAACCTCTTTGATGCGATTGATCTCTGCCGGCTCGGTGGTTTCCTCGACCAGCTGCTCCAGGACCGATTCCTTTACATTTTGCAGCGATTCCTGGCGCTCTTGTTTTTCCTGAATCTGCAAAGCCTTGGCGATCCCTTCGGTTGCCAGATCGCGAACGCGTTGATCCAACTCGGCATAGTCGGTCAGTATCAGTTCCATCTTTTGCTTGCCGACGGCAGCCACGACTTCTTTTCCAACCGCGATAATATCCCGAATCACCTGATGCCCAAAATCCAGTGCCGCCACCATGTCCTGTTCGGCGATTTCGTTTGCTTCGCCTTCGACCATGATGACCGATTCTTGCGACGCGGCCATTACCAGATCGATATCGCTCTCGGCTTTTTGTGCATAGGTCGGATTGGCGATGAATTGTCCATCGATCCGTCCCACACGTACTCCGGCTATCAACTCGGAGGTCGGTATATCTGAAATATTCAAAGCCAGGGATGCACCGGTAATGCCGAGGACGTCGGCGTCATGTTCGCGGTCTGCCGAAAGAACCCAGACAAAAACCTGTGTCTCGTTTTTAAACCCTTTGGGGAACAGCGGCCTGATGGGACGGTCGATCAACCGAGCGCTCAGGATTTCAGACTCTGTCGGTCTGCCTTCTCTTTTGAAAAAACCGCCCGGAATTTTGCCGATAGCGTAGAGCTTTTCGCGATAGTCGACTGAAAGCGGAAAAAAATCGAGATCCTGTTTGGGTTTTTTGTCACAGACAGCTGTAGCCAAAACGACCGTCTCGCCGAGTTGCACCCAGACAGCGCCATTGGCCTGTTTGGCGAGTTTGCCGGTCTCGACGATGAATGGCTTGCCGCCGATTTGTGTTTCTTTACGATGGTTCATTTTACCTCCGAATGCTCATCCCGCTCCCCAACGAATCGCGCCTGTAACGGCCGCTTATCGGCATTTAAGATGCGCTACTGCGCCTCTTCCCCGGTTTCGGTGAGGGTCAAGCCGATGTCTTCCAAAGAAGGAGTGAGCTTGCTTAAAATATCATTTTGGAGCAAAACGACACGCGTTTCGTCGCCTCGTTTTGCATAGACCAGATCCTGCCGAGTGTTTCCCAGCAGCAATTCATAAACAGCAAAGTCCTGTATGTAGAAAATCGCTCGTGCACGGGGTTTTTCCAGACCATATTGTTTCAACGAGCGCGGCTTTTCAACGACGAATTCCTGAACCTGCAGATCGGTCACGGATTTCAAAAGATCGCGAATCACCCAGCCTTTGGCTTGCCGGGATTCAGGTTCGATGATGCTCCAGGTACCGCTGCTGTCCTTTGCACAGACCAGGGTTGTGCCCGAATGGACGAGCTCGATTCGGTCGACTTGGCTTTCATTAAAAAAGGCCATTTTTTTGTCGCGCAAGGAAGCCAAATCGGGATTCATCAAACGAACAAACGAACTATCGACGAGGAAAACCGACGGCCGATCACTGGCACGGGCAAAATAACGGGCGCCTTCGCGTTTTCCGATCGTCAGAGTCAACGGATTCTGTGGGTCGGCGAGGTAAAACTCTAAACGAATGCCCGGTTTGTCCAGACCGTAAGGCTTTAAAGAGGTTGGATTTTCCTCGACGAACTGCCGTGCTTTTTCCGTCGAAACGCGTGAAACAATCTGGCCGACACGTGTGCGTTCAGCCAAAACCTGCAAAGGTTCTTGCATCAGCCAATCAGAACCGCTTCGGCGAAAGACAAAACGGCCGTTGGAATTTTCCAGTATGAATCGCCGGACGTC
>JAFGJN010000361.1 GCA_016929055.1 Candidatus Zhuqueibacterota bacterium | reverse complement strand
GCCACGACACAGCTGAGTTTTCGCATCGATGCCGCGGAAAAGGTCGATTTGAGCATCTATGACGCCACCGGCCGCTTCCTTTACCGCTGGCCGCAGCAAAACCTGACGGCCGGAGTGCACCGCATCCAATGGAATGGAACCAACACTGAGGGCGAGCCGGCAGCCAGCGGCGTCTATTTTTATCGCCTGAGCGCGGGCAAAACGGTGCGCATCGGCAAACTGGTGCTGTTGCGCTGAATTGGAAAATCGATAAACTCGAATGAAAAAGAAAATGAAAATCGCCCGTTACCACGGTTTCGGAGCGCCTAAGGTGATCGGGATCGAGGAAGCGGACGTTCCCGAACCGGGAAAGAACCACGTTCGTATCCGTGTCGAGGCCAATGCTCTGAATCCGATCGACGGCTATCTGCGCCTCGGTTTGCGGCCGGTCGAGTTGCCAGTGGTGCCGCATTTCGATTACAGCGGGGTCATTGAAAAAGCAGGAGCGGGCGTGAAGCGATGGCGGATCGGTGACCGGGTGTGGGGAACGCGCACGCGGGCCGGCCTGCAAGCCGGGGCGGCAGCCGAATATATTATCGAGCGAGAGGATTCCGTTTTTGCCGCAGCACCAGGACAACAAGCGGCTGAATCCGCGGCTCTGGCCATGGTTTCCCTGACCGCCCATCTCGCGCTTTTTGCCCAAGCTCGGGCCATACCCGGCGAACGCGTTTTGATCACTGGCGGTAGCGGCGGTGTGGGTCGGGCGGCGATTCAGCTCGCCCGCCACCACGGCTTGCAGATCATCAGCACCGCATCGACCACGGAAAAGGCCCGCGAGGCACGCCGCGCCGGGGCCCATGAGGTGGTCGAAACAACGAGCGAAAACCTCATTGAACGAGTTCGGGATTGGAGTGCAGATGAGGGAGTGGAGATCATCCTCGAGCTGTCGACCAGCGAAAACCTGCAAGCCGATCTGCAGATGATCCGCAACCGGGGACGGATCGTCACGATCGGATCACCGCGCGGCACTGAACCAAAACTGCCGTGGCTGTTGCTCAACCGCAAAAACGCCGCAGTACTCGGCGTGTTGGTCTTTACCATGCCGCATGAGACGCTGCGCCGGGCCGGCAAAGAGATCTCACATCTGACCGCATCCGGCCACCTGCATGCCCATATCGGCGCGAGGCTGCCTTTTTCCGATATCGTCGAGGCCCACCGGCTGCTGGATGAGGGACAAACCGCTGGACGGATTGTGGTGGAGATGGGGTAAAAGCGAAAAATGAATCCCCCGTAACTGAAAAAGCACTCAATTCCTGCATCTATCGATAACTGATGAATGCAATGTGTCAACAGAAACGCACGGCTGTGCGGGCGCGAGACTGTGCGGGCGCGAGACTGTGCGGGCACACGGCTGTGCGGGCGCACGGCCGTGCGCCCCGATTTCCCTGAACTAGATCTTGATAAATATCCTCTTGTGATAAAAAATCGCCAGAATCGCCAGCCAAAAGAGCACATAGCTCAAAGCATAGAAAAACGACGCATTCATTGGCGAAGCCCAGGAAGCAAAAAGCGTCTGATAGAGCCAGGTCTTAAAAGCGATGGTCGATCCGTCGGCCTGAGTCACTTTAAAACTGACGACCATCAGCTTAGCCAGCATGCCCGACAGCACAAACACGGTGATAGCGTTGGTGCCATAAACCCGAAAAGGCCACGACCACTTTCTCCAGCCGCGAATATCGATGATCCAGTAACAGATCCCCAGAAAAGCAGCCGCCAGTCCCGAGGTAACCAGCACATACGAGCTGCTCCACAATCCCTTGTTGATGGGGAAATCGAGATTGACGAGATAGCCCAGAGCGAACAAAACCGCTCCGCCGATCAACAGACCGATTGCTTTGTTCTGCTCCGAGCGTGGCGAACGCAGCCAATGGCCGGTCAATACGCCGGTCAATCCGGTGGCGATCGCCGGCAGGGTGCTGAGCAAGCCTTCAGGATCCCAGTGCTCTTTCCACATTCGGCCGGTGAGAAACAGCCGATCGATATAGCTGGAGAGGGCGGAAATCGGCTCGTCCCATTTGCCGGCGCCATAACCGGGAACCGGCACCCAGGCCATCAACCCCCAGTAGAGCAGCAGAATTCCGACAGTGATGCCGATCTGCCAGCGCCAGCTCGTGTGCAAAACCAATACCGAGCAAATAAAGTAGACCAGCGCAATGCGCTGCAGCACGCCGGGAATGCGCAGATGGGCAAAGTCGAAACGCGGGATCAATGCCATGGCCAGGCCGAGGGCAAAGAGAATCAGCGTGCGGCGAATGACTTTGGGATAGAGCGAGCGTTTATCGACCGAGTGAGCCAGCCGTTTGCTGAAGGCAAATACGATCGCCACGCCGACGATAAAGAGGAAAAAAGGAAAGATCAGATCGGTGGGCGTCCAGCCGTGCCATTTGGCGTGCAGCAGGGGTGAATAGACCGTGCGCCAATCGCCGGGATTATTGACGAGGATCATTGCCGCGATGGTGATGCCGCGAAACACATCCAGCGAAACCAATCGTTTGGACGAAATTTCTACCATGATATCCTCCAGCAAGCATGTGGGCGAACGCTTGGGGTGAATGAATCAGAGCCCCCCGTGACACCGGGCGGCCGTCAATAGACTCCTCGAACCATCAACAACACACCAAGAGCCGTCAGCGGAATGCCGATCACCGCACCGATGGCAGTCAGCGTCAGAACAAAGCCGATAACACACAGTACCAACCCGATCGAAACCAGAACCAGTCTGCCAACCAGCTGCAGCAAAGCGGTGAGCAGACGCCAGAGCACGCGAAACGGCCAAAAAATCCACATCGATTCGTCCTTTTCTTTTCATCTATCGGTCAATCGAGCAGCCGATCGATTTCATCAATGCGGCGCTGGTGGCGGCCGCCGTCAAAGGGCGTGGTCAGCCAGATCTCGACGATCGACCGCGCCGTCGGCCAGTCGATCAGGCGCTGCCCCAGCGAAATCATGTTGGCATCATTGTGACAACGCGCCAGCCGGGCGGTCTCTTCACTCCAGCACAAAGCGCAGCGCACACCGCGAATGCGGTTGGCGGCGATCGCCTCGCCGTTTCCCGATCCGCCCAGCACGATGCCGCCATCACACCGGCCGGAAGCAACTGCCTGGGCCGCAGGGATGATGTAGAGCGGATAGTCGGTCGATTCCGGGGAATCGGTGCCGAAATCTTCGACCCGATAGCCCTTTTCGATCAACAGCGTTTTGATGCGTTCCTTGTAAGAAAATCCCGCGTGATCGGAAGCCAAAGCGATAGTCATGGTTATATTCGCCTCAAGAAGCGGATCGGTCAAACCGGTGATTCTTTTTGCTCATGATGCGAAAAATACAAAATTTTTCACTGCTTTGCAACTCGTTTGGCTAATTCGATTGAGGATTTGATCGCGAGGCAAGAAAAGATGGAATTTGCGTTCAAATGAGGCCGTTAACAAAAAAAAAGGAAAACCGAAAGGCCCCAATAATCGGATCGACGATGAAAAATTTTTCCATCACCACCAAAGCCGGAGACGGCGGTGACACCTCCCTGCTCAACAGCGCGCGCGTGTCCAAAACCGATCCCCGGCCGGAAGCCTATGGCACACTGGACGAAGCCAACGCCTTTCTCGGGCTTGCCAAAGCGACCTCCGACTCGCCGGAATTGCAGCGGACGATCACCCTCGTTCAAAACCACCTCTACCTGATCAATGCCGAGCTCGCCTGTCCGACCGACTATTTGCATCTGCTCAAACGGGTTCTCGAAACCCGGGATTTGTCCGAGCTGGAGGAGCTGGAGAAAACGATCGAATCGTCCCTGAAATTGCCGCGCAAATTCGTGCTTTATGGCACTTGTGTTCTTTCGGCGCAACTGGACACGGCGCGCGCGATGATCCGCCGGGCGGAAAGAAGAACCGTCGAACTGCACCGACTCGAACCGCTGGCAAACGAGAACATTCTCCCCTACCTCAACCGCCTCTCGGATGTGCTGTTCCTTCTGGCGCGCCGAGTTGAAAGCGACCAGGGCCTTGCCTTTGACCATCCGACCATCGCCGATGAGCCATAAAGCTGATGGCTCATCGACTCACTGGACGCCAAAGGGAATCCTTTGCCCTCTCGCTTTACCCTAATGACAGAGACCGCGCCCCGGCCGCACACACATCTCATGCACACTCTATCGCATCGACTGGCCTGCTGAGCCCTCTGTATAAAAAAAAGCTTCGATACGGACTCGAAGCTTTTCATTTACTTATAATTCTGACTCACACCAGAGAACATAAAAGATAGATAAGAATTTTATCCCCCCCCTCATTCCTGTCCAAGACACATTTTAGTAGAATGATTATTCAACTGATAACTAGAAACCTGTTCGAAACAGCAAAAGAGCGAACCTGATCTGCTGATCATAAAAACCTCTGCTGTTTTTACACCAGATAGGTTGTGTGGTGTCCCCGTTTGGGACACCAGTGACCTCCCCTTTTTCTTCGTGTCCACAATTTCCTGCGTGGCTAAACGTGTTCTTGGAGGCTATATCAGACCTAGCCTCCAGGAAAGGGTTGACGATCAGTCTGTTCCCGGTTCCCATCGGCGTCGGGGTCGCTATCGGGAT
>JAFGJN010000360.1 GCA_016929055.1 Candidatus Zhuqueibacterota bacterium | reverse complement strand
TCTGACCAGGCCGCTTCCCTGACTGCCTCCGATTGGGAAAAATGGATTTCCACCTCTACACCGACCCGGGTTGTCGATTGTCCGGTATGCGGCGGAACCTGGGGGGCCTATATCTGGCAGTGGACGCCCAAAGACCCCGAAGCCATCACCTGTCGCCTCTGCAGCACTCGAATCACACAGGAAAATTATCCCGACAACGATTCGCTCACCGTGCAGGACCCACAGGGGCACAACCATCGGCTGCCAGTGCATCGCGCTGCAAATGGCAAAATCTACCAGTTCCGACAACGCGTCGCCTATGAAAAACTCGTGCACATCCGCCACTGGCTGGACGCCCTCGCCGCCCTCTATGCCCTAAAAGAAAATGAAAAACACGCCGCCGCTGTGCACGCCATTCTCAGCAGGCTCGCCGATGTCTATCCCGGCTACGCGCTGCACGATTGGGATCGCTACGGAACCCAACCCTGGCCGAGAGCAGGGAAAATATCCGGCTGGAATTACGAAGATGCGGTGCTGATCGTCTCCTGCGGCAAAGCCTACGACGCCACCCGTAACAGCGCGGTTTGGAACGATGCTGATCGCGATCAGGTAATGCAAGGTCTGTTTCGCACAGCTGCCGATTTTCTGACCGCCATCGCGCCCGAGAACCAGGTCATCAACGACACACCCTTTCGCTACGCCGGTGTGGCCATGTGCGGCCGTCTGCTAAACGATCCTCAAGTCATGCGCTGGGTTCTCAATCCGGAATCCGGAATCGTTCCCTTTTTGTTGCGCTATTTCTATTATGACGGCAGCTGGTGCGAACGCAGTCCCAGCTATCACACCATGGCGTTGCGCGAATTTCATCAGGTGGTGGCTGTCTTGTATCGCTACAGCGACCCGCAAAGCTACCGAGAAACAAAGCGTTTCGACCACTTTCGCTTGCAGGATTACAGCCGGTTGCAGCGGATCTATGAGAACCTCTTTGCTCTCACTTATCCGGATGGCACCTTGCCGCCGATCAACGATTCCCACGCTCGCGAAATGCCGAATCCTCTGTTTGCAGAAGCCGCCTTTGCCTGGTTCCGCTCCCCACAAGCGCTCATGCATCTGGCCGACCGCTACGGCGATGCCAAACTCAATCGCGGTGATCTTTTTAGCCTTTTTTATCGTCCCCCGCAAGCACCGGCCATACTTGAAAATCTCTACAGCGTCGGACATCAAATCGAACGCCCCAGCTTAAACAGCAAAGATCTGGGACTCGCGATTCTGCGTTCCAGCAACCGGTCTCCGGAGACCATGGTCACGGTTCAATACGGCGATGTTTACGGCGGCCATGATCACATGGATAAACTCGATCTCACTCTGTTTGCCCGCGGCCGCCAGATGCTTTCCGATCTCGGCTATATCTATTATATGCACCCGCTGCGTTCACGCTGGATGCTACGCAGTCTGGCCCACAACACCGTCACCGTCAACACTCGAAACCAACGCCCGGCTGGCGGTGATTGGCAAATTTTTCACAACAGCCCGGATTTACAGGTTGTTGAGGTCAACAGCGAAGCGGTCTATGCCCCGATCACCGAAATCTTTAACCGACAACTGTTGTATATCGAGCGTCCGGAAGGCGATTATCTGGTCGATATCTTTCGTGTCCGCGGTGGCAAAACCCACGATTGGTCCGCCCATGCCGAAACGCCTGATCTGCGGATTCCTGCCGCAGTCTGGCAGACAGCAGCTCTGCCAGGCCGCGACATCGCCTATGAGCAACTGCAGAATATTAAATTTCTTGAAGGGTCACCCACACTTACAGCCGATTGGATCTGGGAAGAAACTCCCGGTGCCGCGTTGCGTCTTCATCTGGTCAGTCCGAAAAGCGCCAGTGTTTTCCGTGCCGATGCTCCCGCACAAAGAACCATCGATCAAGTCGATCGCACCCTGCCCTATCTCGTGGTGCGTAACGAAAATCAGTCCGCCTCAACATTTGTCGCGATCTGGGAGCCGACATCCGGGGCCAACCATCTGCAAGCAGTCGTTTTGGAACATCTCGATGATACCGATGCCGCCTGGCCGGTGCAAGTGCATGTTACCTGGACGGACGGGGCAGAAGACTGGATTGCCTGTGCGTTGCAGGATAAACCGCCGGTCATTAGCTCCATTGCCGGTCACGACACGCCCTGGCATGGCCGCATGGGCCTGGTGCGCCTGCATAACGGACGGATCGAAGAGGACATCTGGCTGAACAGCATCTCGAACTGACAAGACAAAACCGGAACAGGCGATCGGTGCCCCGCGACAAGAGCCGATCATTCCACTCGCCATGCAAGGAGAAAGTCATCCCATGGTCAGTTCTCTCGCTCGAATCGATTACCTCGTGCTGTTTATCTATGTGTTGCTGATTCTCGGCATCGGGGTCTATTTCAGCAAATTCATGAAAAGCGCCAAAGAATACTTTACCGGCGGCAATATGATACCCTGGTGGGTGGCCGGTATTTCGCTCTATATGAGCAATTTTTCGGCCTGGACCTTTACCGGCGCCTCGGGTTTCGTTTACCACACCGGACTTTTCGGCGTGATATATTTTCTAACCTGGTCATTTGCATTTTTTGTCGGTTACCGTATCACCGCAGCCCGCTGGCGGCGTTCGCGGGTACTCTCACCGGTCGAATACACTCAGACGCGCTATAACGTCACGACCCAACAGATGGTGGCATACGTCATGGTCGTCAACGGCCTGTT
>JAFGJN010000359.1 GCA_016929055.1 Candidatus Zhuqueibacterota bacterium | reverse complement strand
GTAATAACCACTTTTATCGAGCTTTATTCACTTGTTAAGAGTGCTCATAAAACTCGGCCTGGGTAGTACATTCTGGGCGATTGAAAAATCACTTTAATAAAGTACATTTCTTCACCTGGCTGAATGAGGGTGAAGTGAACTGGATGAAATAGATGCCTGATGATACTGTATTTGGGGGTCGGGCCAAATTATCTTGTTGAATTGTAATGGCTTACGCCTATTTTATTGCCGAAAAAGGGCCTTAGAATCCATTTTTGCGCCCAAAAATGGATTCTAAGGCGCAATAAAAGGCTGTCGTCAAGGATTTGCCTCGGCCGATTCTCTCAGGCAGCCCTGCTCGAGCGCAGGGTGTTCGAATAGAAAAACACGAAAAAGCAGCGCCGATGGAATCGGTTGGTCGGTTCCGGACAGAACACCGCGGTTTGCTCGGCATTCTCCTTAAAACGCGATTTCAGGCCCAAAAACGCATTCTAAGGCCTGTTTTTGAGTGTTTATTATGGCTATAGAATTGTTTATAAACAACATAATTTGGTCCGACCCCTTTTTTACTTTTTTACCTTTTTTAAATTTTATCAACCATCAGGTGAGCTGCCTCCCTCTGCAGCAGCTCGCGGCGGATTTCGTCGCAACGGCGGGCGTTGAGTTTGTAGCGCGAGACGAGAACGATCAATACAAAATGGCCGACAATCGGTACCAGCGTAAAGATCATCACAATGCCATTAATCGTCGTCGGTGACTGGCTTGTCGCTTCGCCGACATAGCCGAATCCGGCCAAGAGCCAGCCCAGAACCGCGCCGCCCACCGCCATGCCGAGCTTGAGCGCAAAGAGCACACCAGAAAAAACCAGCCCGGTGATGCGGCGTTCGCTCTGCCATTCGCCATAATCGACCGTGTCCGCCATCATCGCCCAGAGCAGGGGAATGGCCATCTGGTTGAAGAAATGGATGCCGCAGAAACCGGCGAAAATCCACACAAGGGCTTGAGCAGGCGCGAAAAACAGGAGAATCGACAAAAGAATCACCGTCGATTGGGTCAGGATATAGGCCCGGACTTTGGACATCCGCTTGCTCAGCGGCGTCGCAAAGAGGGTGCCGAGCGTGGCGGCGATCATACCGGCGGTCAGGAAATTGCTGGTCAGGTCCGAGCGTCCGGCGTACCATTTTAGATAATAGATAGCCGAGCTGCTGCGAATGACCGCCGCCACCAACAGGACAAAATTCATTGCCGCCACGATCAACCATTGATCGTTGGCAACCAGCAGGCGCAGATCCTGACGCCAGGTGCTCGTTTTCTGTGAAACCTGAACAACCCGCTCGCGGCTGGCAAAAAAAGCGACCGCAAAGAGAATCACTGCGCCGACGCCGAGAACCGCGATGGCCAGCTGAAATCCTTTTTGCGGGTCGCCCTGTCCCAATCGCTCGGCCAGACGCATCGTGGTCGACGCCACCAGCACACCGCCGGCGGTGGCGAGAAAAAAGCGATAGCTGTTGAGCGAGACCCGCTCGCGGGTATCCGCAGTGATGACACCGCCCAGGGCGCAATAGGGAATGTTGATAGCGGTATAGATGATCATCAACAAGGAATAGCTGATATAGGCGTAAATCAGTTTGCCGGTCGCGCCAAAGGGCGGGGTGGTAAAGGCGAGTACCGCCGTTAGGGCAAAAGGAATGCTCAGCCACAGCAAATAAGGTCGGAACTTGCCCCAACGGGTGGAGGTGCGGTCGGCGAGCACACCCATGAGCGGATCGGTGACGGCGTCGATGACCCGTACCACCAGAAACAACGTGCCCATCGCCGCAGCGCTGATGCCGAATACATCGGTATAAAAATAGGCCATGAAGAGCATGACCGAACTGAATACCACCTGGCTGGCCGTGTCGCCCAGGCCATAGCCGATTTTTTCCAGAGCCGATACCCGTGTCGCCTGCTTTTCCATAACCGTCTCCCGATTTTCTGCAATCGTCTAAAGAACTAAAGATAAGCGACAAACCGATTAATACAATAGAAAATCGTGTCGAAACGATAAAAATGTGTAGAGCTTTTGCCAGCTTTTCAAAGGAACCGCGCCACGGTCAGGGTCAGTGACGGCATCACGGCCAGAAATTCAGGCCAGGGCGAGAAAAACCAGGCCGTGCCGGCGGAACTGTGCTCCAGACTCGACCAGCTGTGCACGGCGATCGTCTGATTGAGCCGAAGATCCAGCAAGAGTGGCTTGAATTCAATACGATAGCCGATCGCGGCATAGGGGGAGAGATTGTAAAAATGCACTTTTGTCAACCGATTTGTGTAATCCCAGAATTTGACGTATCCGCCGACATAAAATGAATTGAACCGCGCAGAGTTTTGAAGTGGAAAATAATGGCCTCCCAGATGCACCTGACTCACCCGCGCAACCTGATGGATATTGCCGATGGCCACCCGCGTTTCCAGAATCTGCGACGGCGTGACGGCATAGCCGCCGACCACGGAAAAACCGGCTTCCAGTCCCGATACCTCGGGAATATAGCGCTTGACTGCATCAGGCAGCTGCAGCGCTGCGATAAATGAAACGGGATTGGTTCCGACATAAAAGGGGTTCTCCACCCCTGCATCGCTCGGGTTGTGATTCCCTGTTTGCTGCGAGGCTGCTGGCAGGGCCGAAAAAATCAGCAACAATAATAAAAGTCGATGCTTCATCAATAGACTCCGATTTCATAATATTCATAGCGCTGTCCGCCGTTACCGCCGACGCGAATGGTGCCGGCCGGATCAGAGATAAAACAATTGCCATGGTAAAAAGTCTCTTTCTCCCACCCGGTGCGATTGGCAAAGACAACCCAGGCGTTGAATTGCCGCGCCACCGCATCGATGGGAAACCGGGGTTCAAAAGAGGCCAGGCTGTGCAGAATCAATTCGGCACCCCGGGCTATAACCGATCGAGTCAGCCAATAGCTGCCGACATCGGCACAGATGATCATCCCGGTGCGAATACCCTCGATCTCGGTCACGGTGACGTTTTCCTCCGGACGGGGATAATCGGTAAAACCGCCGGCCCGGTCTTCGTCTAAAAGCCGATGTTTGCGGTGCACAGCCTGAATTTGACCATTCGGATCGAGGAGAACCTGCGAGTTGTACAGCTGGCCTTGTGCCAATTCCCCGATGCCAAAAACGATATGAATATCGTAACGATCCGCCAAAATCGCCAGCGAATCGCTTGTGGGTCCGGGCAATGGTTCGGCAATATTCCGCTGGTAGGCGGGATCATCCGGTTCCGAATACCAGCCGAGAATCGTTTCTCCGAATACGATGAGCTGGGTCTGCGGTTTTTCGCGCATGATCCGTTCGATCATCTCTTGCATCCCGGCCAGGTTTTCCTGTTTGTCGCGCGAGCACTCCATACAGACAGAGGCGATGGCCAGGCGGCGGGTGGCGCCGCTGTCATCATAGCCCAGCGGCGCACCGGAAATGTCCATCAGGCTCTGAATGACGGTGTCGTCATTTCCGCAGGCGATAAAGGCGGCGCAGGGAATCAGGAACAACAAAAGACAGGTGCGCACCAGAGTTTTTGTCATTTTTCAACCTCTTGATTGGATTCGAATCCAGGATCAAACACGGTCTGCCGCATTCTGATTCTTCAATCGAACAACGTGATTTCCTGGTTCGAGTTGAATGGGATGCTATTTCATCAGCAGCAATTTGATCGCAGCGGCTTGTTCCGCGGTTTCGAGTCTGGCGATATAGATGCCGGCCGACCAGCCGGCGGCGTCAAGGCTCACGCGATGTGAACCGGCAGCTTGCCGGCCCTGGTGCAGAATGCTCGCTGTTCGTCCAAGCGCGTCGCAGACCACCAGGCGCACCTCTTGCGGCGTCGTCAGTGCATACTCGATCGTCGTCGATGGATTAAAGGGATTGGGATAGTTTTGCTGCAGATGCATCGATTGCGGTTTCGGGGCTGTCGCACGGGTCTCGACCGATACACTCGGCAAATTAGGCAATTCAGCAAAACACGCTCGAAAAACCTCTTCCTCGATGTTGAACCAGCCGCTTGTGCCCGGCCCCCATTGGCCGCCGTTGGTGATCAAGATGATGCCATAGTCCGCGTCGGCGGAAAAATAGAGATCGCTGATCAATCCATAGGCTTCGCCCGGATGACCGATCAGCGTTTCGCCCGGCAGCAAATCGCGGGTGGTGTGGTTGCCCAACGCATAGGCCTTGAAAATTCCGCCCATGCTGTTGCCGTTGTTGCCTTTGTAGCGCCAGATGCTCTCCTGCATGCGCTGCAGGGTGGTGTCGCTGAGAACAGGTGTCCCCGGATTCGATGCGCTCAACCGATGTGCCAGCATAAATTTTGCCAGATCCTCGGCGCTGCAGCGCAATCCGCCCTGGGGCGCGAAAATGACGCCGTTATCGCCGATGGTATAGGCGCTCAAATCCCGAGCTGTCGGAGGTCGGCCGCTATAGTGATCGAATTGCGGAATCCACCGGTTTCCGCTCTTGCGATAGAGAACCGCCAGGTCGTCGATATCGGGCAGATCGCAGACATTGAACGATCCGCTGATGCCGAGCGGCTGCAGCACGTGGTCGCGGCAATAGCGATCGAATCGCTCGCCGGACAGCCGTTCGACCAGAGTGCCGATAAGGCCGTAATTGATGTTGGCGTATTGAAAATATCGCTTGTCGGGCGATTGAGTGGCGTACATGTCACTGGAATAGAATCTTCCCCCGGGCACGAGCAATTCCGCCAGCTTGGGCGGCGGATCATTGGTATAAGTTTCGCTGAGGAATTTGGAATAGTTGCTGCCGTCGCGCAGGCTCGAGGTGTGCGCCAACAGCTGTTCAAACGTTATCGGCTGATCGGGAAACCGCGGATTGACCAGGCTAAAGTCCAGATAGTCGTCGACTCGGTCGGTTAGATGAAACCGGCCCTGTTCATAGAGCTGCATGAGCGCAGTGGCGGTGACCATTTTCGAGATCGAGGCGATGCGATAAGTGGTTTTCTCATCCACGGGCAGGCGGCGCGACAGATCCCGTTGGCCAGAGTATCCAGAAAAGACTATTTCACCGCTTCGCGTCACCACAACGGACTGGCCGACGACGTCGTATTTTTGTCGAATTGCCTGCAGTGTTGAATCCAGAAAAGCCGTGTCTGCCGGCAGGGTCTGAAAGGTTGTTAAAAGAATCAGGGCAATACTGAATCGCTTCACGCGAAATCCTTTCTATTGAAATTCATTTTTATGTGATCGACCGGTGAGTATCACGATCTGTAGGTCTGAAGATACGAATGCGGCTGCCGGGTTGCAGCATCCCGAATCAACAGCTCTCGGCACCAGCTGCTGGAAACCAAAACAAAGCGTGCGCCCAGCAAACCGCAGGATTGATGGCTGAAAGCTCTTTTGGAATAAAAGTTGTATTTTCCAAGCGGGTTATTTTTATTCAAGCGGATTAAACAATACACCTATTTTTTGCCTGTTGCCAGAACTTTATCGAGTAAACCATGCAAATCTTTTTCATCGGTGGCCTGATCGAGCAACTGGCGATTGTCGGCCGAGTGCAGGGCCTGAGCGATGGAGGAAAGGATCTGAACGTGCAGATCCGCCGCGCCGGCGGGCGTGGCCAGGAAAAAGACATGGTGTACCGGTTTGCCATCGGGAGCATCCCATTCGATGCCGTCAGGCGCTCGGCCGTAAGCGAGTACGGGATTGAGCAACCCCTTGATGCGGAAATGGGGAATAGCGACGCCGCAGCCGATAGCGGTACCGAACTCGTGTTCGCGCTCCATCGCCCCCTTGGCGATCCCGCTGCACGATAGTGCTTTGACATGTTTGGCAACCCGGTTGGCCAGCTGTTCCACTGCCTCGTCCCGTGTCGGAGTCACGAGCCGGGCGATAATCGACTCGGGCTTGAGAAAATCGGCGGCT
>JAFGJN010000358.1 GCA_016929055.1 Candidatus Zhuqueibacterota bacterium | reverse complement strand
TCAAACGCAAGAGTCGACTGTATCCCACAAGAGTCGGAAAATGCCGCGCCACAAATGTCGGCTTGGCTGAAGAATGATCTAAAGATTTCATCTCAAGTATCCCTTTCAAGAATCCGGCAATACGATGTGCCGTTTTTCCGCATCCGGATTGGATCGATAAAATAGCGCGGTATGCCCGGTTAAACCTACATGATGGCAATGACAGGTTTCGGCAATCTCGGCACACAGCGATTTCTTGTCCTGTTTGAATTCAAGAAATCTGATTTTGATCAATTCGTGATCGGTCAATGCTTCATCGATAGCGGAAAATACCGCTTGTGACAATCCGGCTTTGCCTATTTGAACCACAGGCTTGATCCGATTTGCCAATCCGCGCAAATAGCGCCGATGCAATCCTCTGAGTTCCATATTTCTCCCGCTTTTTATTCTAGTTCTTCTGCCGCCCGGTTCGAATTCTCGGCGTCACTCCTCTCTTCGGGCAACAGATAGAATTTCGCCAGTCTATTAAAATCAAGATACGTTTCAGCCACTCGCTGCAAATAAGTAGGTGTCAGAGAATCGACAAGGTTTGGGAAATCCATCAATTCATATGGATCTTGTTGGTGATAAATAGTCGACCGTAAGGCGGAGAGCCAAAACTGGTTCCGCTCGAGATTCAATTGCCATTGACGCTTCTGGCCTTCCTGCACCTTGATGAGCAACTCCAAAGACGGCGGCGCCGACTTGAACGATTCGATTTCTTGATAAACGGTCTTCACCAACTCATCCAGACGTTCCGGATTGCAAGAAAAACGAATCGTGAGCTGATACCTCTGCTCCGGATAATGAAAGGCAGTCTGCCGAACCCTTACACCATAGGTTCCGCCGAGATCCTCCCGAACCACCTCGCGCAAACGAATCTCGAGCAATTCTGCCAAGGACTGCAGCGCATGTCTATTGGCCCGATTCCAGGTGAAATCTCCAAAAAAAATCAATGTCACCATGCTCTTGGGTTCAATTCCGTGCCGTACTATTTTTACCAGAGCCGAATCAGGCCAGTGGACACCGACGTCGCGCCATTTTTCCGCACGATCGAGGCGGGGCAACGAACCCCAGTACGCGGCCACCCACTGACGAATGGAATCAGGACTAAAATTACCGACCAGAAAAAAGGTGAAATCGCCGGCATCGGCAAATCGATCGCGGTAAATGGCCAACGACCGGTCGAGATCCATCTGTTCCAACTGTTCCAGAGACAAAGGCCGACTGCGCCAATGATAGCCATCCATGGTCAATTGAATGGTGTCGCTGTAGGCCGTCGTCGGACTGGCCCGACGGTTTTGAATCAGACCGATCAGTCGTTTGCGTACCGATTCGTAGGCGATGCTATCTCGCCGCGGTTCGGTAAAATAGAGGTGCGTCAGCTGAAACAGCGTCTCCAGATCGCGAGGAGAAACATTGCCCGAAAAACCCTCGGTCAATTCGCTGATATGGGGCGATACTGAGACCTCTTTGCCCGCGAGTTTTTTCTGCAATTCGGTATAGGAAAAAACACCCACTCCACTTTCCTCGACAAGAGTCGCAGCGGTCAGAGCGGCCATATAATCCGAATCATCAATCAGCGAATGTCCGCCAGGACTAAAAGCTGAAAAAAGAATTTGATCGTTCTTGAAATCCGTTGGTTTGAGCACCACACGGATACCATTGGCCAGTCGCCATTCGATGGCATCGACCGCATCCAGGGCGATTTCCGTTGTGATCGCTCCGGATGGCGGCAAATGCCGGATCAACGGAGCATCGGACAATGCATCGACATAAGGGCTTAGACCTGCCGCTTCGACTTGAAAAAGCTGCAAGAGTTCGTCGCTTCCGGGTAATTTCAGAGACGCTTTTTCCGGTGCCAGAACCAGAACGACCCGATTTTTTCCCGTCAACCACTGATGGGCAATCACATCGACATCATCAATTGAAATTCCGGGTAAAAGCTGCTGCGAGAGTCGATATTCACGATCGATCCCCGGAACAG
This sequence comes from Candidatus Zhuqueibacterota bacterium, assembly GCA_016929055.1. Taxonomy (GTDB): domain Bacteria; phylum Zhuqueibacterota; class Zhuqueibacteria; order Residuimicrobiales; family Oceaniaggregativiventaceae; genus Sulfursilanivivens. Next base: position 23,733 of record JAFGJN010000358.1, on the reverse strand, counting down.
GTTCTTGAAAAAGATAATTGCGAACATATTCCTCTGCAAAAGCAGCCGATTCCGTTTTGTCCCGCTCGCGAAACGCTCGCTCCATTCGGCTGGTATAAACCTTTTTCTGGCGATCGAGCTCGCCTGCTGTAAACCCAAATTGTTTGATGCGCAGAGCCTCATTCCACAGAGCCTGCACACCCTCTCGCACGCCGCTCTCGGATACGCCGGCGTACATGAGATAGAACCGGTTGCTGCGAACCAAACGGCTGATTCCGGTCGCCACGTTGAGAAACGGAGGATCACCGCTTTGAAGCAATTCATCGAGGCGGGCATTGAACAGTGCCACAAACAATTTTTCTACCAGATCGCGGCGATAGTCTTCGTCGGTGCCCTGCGATTCGACCGGCAATTTAAAGGCCAAATAGAGGGCGGTGCGGGTTGCTTCCGGATCGGTGGCAATGGAAACCAGGGTTGAATCGTGAGTCGGCAGTGCATGGTGGGGACGATGCTGGGCAGACGGAGCAACCGGCGCTGAAGAAAAAAACTCTTGCACAAGGCTCTGCATCCACAGGGGATCAAAATCGCCCACGGCGACCACCGCCATCAAATCCGGCCGGTACCACTGCCGATAATAGCGAACCAAAACATCTGGGGTGAAATTCTCGATAATTTCTCTCTTGCCGATCGGCAGCCGCTCGGCATAACGAGAATTCCAAAACAACACAGGATAGTGCGTGTCCCACATCCGGGCTTGCGCACCGCGTCCCTGTCGCCATTCCTCGACGATAACCCCGCGTTCCTTGTCGATTTCCTGCGGATCAAAAGTCATCCAAAATGCCCAGTTTTGTAAAATCCGAACCCCTTTTCGAATCACAGTGCTGTCGTCTGTCGGCAAATGCAGTTTATAGATCGTCTCGTCAAATCCGGTCAGGGCATTGATTTCCGGACCAAACGCCATGCCGATAGACTGCAAATAATCGACCAATTCCTGTTTTTCGAAATCGCGCGTCCCGTTGAAAGCCATGTGCTCGGTAAAATGGGCCAAGCCTTGTTGATCCGCCTCCTCAAGAACCGATCCCGCATTGACGACCAAACGAAATTCTGCCCGCTTTTCCGGTTTTTTATTCTGTCGAATATAATAAGTGATTCCGTTTTCCAGCCGGCCGGAAATCACCTGCGGATCACTCGGCAGAGTCTCTATAATCACAGACTCTGCCGACCAGACGGACTGGAAGATCATGATAGCCGCCAGCCCGATGTGCCATCTTTTCATCATTCTCCATTATTTTCCCGAACAGTCTTTCCTCTATTCCAGGTTTTTTCCCAAAGCTTTTAATTTTCCGGAAAGTTCGACCACATTTTGCATCAGTTGGTCGATCAACCGCTGTTGTCTCTTCATCCCCTCATCCAATTCGATCAATCGCTTCTCCTGATGTAAAAATCCTTTTTCCAGTTCCTCAATTCTTTGTTCCATGATATCTCCTCACGTTCTGTTGGACAATTATTCGTTCTGTCCTTTTATCGGTCAAGAGCGCCATTGTGTCCAAGCCCTGACTAATTCGCGCTTCGTTTTCTTTTCCACACAGCGATGTAAAAAGGTCAATCCCTCGTTGTTTTTCAAAGCAGTCTGGCATAACACCTGATCATGCATCTGAGCTTCGGCGCGATAAGTGATTTCCATCGAGGCAATTTTTCTTTCCAATAACACATCCATGGGCATGCTCTCGAGAATCCATTCGATATAATTAATATTGTTGACATGTTGGTTAAAATCGAGATCCGAATAACGCACCTCAAAGGTTTTTTCGATTTGTGGCTCTGGAAAAACCTCTTTGGGCGTTACTGGGATGTTTTGCAGGGTTACCGCAAGCTGTTTATGCATCCATTCCGGGATATGGCAGGGCCGGCGGGAAACAAGATCCACGACCAGCCAACGACTTTGACCTTCGACAACAATCGCTCCACCTTCATCGCGAACTGAAAAAGCCCGGTTTGCGTAATAGCGATTAAATCCAGTAGGCCAGGTTGTCACCACGATTTGCGACCGCAGCCGAGGATAGTCATGAAAAGTAAATTTTAGCAAAGAAAGAACCCAAAACAGATTTTCATCCCGCAAGCGATCGCTGCCCAGTCCGAGACGGTCGGCATGATTGCCTGCGATCTCTTGAAAAAAGTCGGCCACCGTTTTGGGTTTGATGATTCCGGATGCATCCACTTCACTGGTGCGCAGACGAAACATCTGCTTCAATTGAGGGTTTTGTGACATGTCAGTTTCCTAACGATTGTATTCCAGTATCCCGTCACAGAGCCAGTTGGCAACGGCTTGCCTGTTGTTTGCAATGATAAAACGATCCTGGTCTCGAGTATTTTTGATGTTGCCCAACTCGATATAGACCGTTGTGGGTTCAACATTTCGAAGCATATAGAGGTTTCGTGTTTCCACATGACCGCGATATCCCCGCCCGGGTTGCGCGAGATCGTATTTACCCTTAATCACGGAATAGAACTTTTTTGCCAAAGCCTTGCTTTCTTTGCTGTTTCGCTGATAGTAATAAAAAATGTCGATGCGTTTCGAGTTGGCACGTGAGTCGACATGCAAAATAATCGCGTATTGAGAGGTTCGAGTACCGCCATTTTGCTGATAGAGCGAATTGACGATCCTGGCACGATCTCGCAGACGGATAACCGGATCAGCAGAAATCGGATGTTTGCCAAAGTAAACCTCATCCCGATCCGGTTTGAGCAACCGCTCTTCGCGGATCCCATCATCCGGATCACGTACAATCAGATATGCGCGCGCACCATGTTCAAGCAGCCGTTTGGCCAAACGCAGAGTGATGTCATAGGCATATTCATCTTCGCAGAGCAAATTCGATCCTCTTTTCCCAACAGCACCAGGATCTGGCCCGCCGTGCCCGCTGATCAAATAAAAAACTTTTCCGGCAAGGCGGCGATCGCGTATCTCGACTCGGCTGTTTTCCGGGCCGAAAATTGAAAAAGATCCGGCAATCGCATTCACATCGAGCGGTTGCGAACTGTGGGGCAAAAGATGAAGCGGAACCCACAACTCGCGGTCATGAGCATAGACGGTTCTTTTTTGTCCGGCTCGGACGACTCTCTCGTTGTATTGCTGAATCCGTTTGGCATGAGCATAATCGTTGAAACCCAGAGTTGTGCGGATGCTCTTGCCGTTATATTCATATTTTTGAATCGGCATACGATAAGAATGATTGAAAACCAAACCCACACCGTTCGCATCGACTCGTCCGGAATTGAGTGCAACAAACTGATCAAAATAGTATCGATTGTCCGGCAACTCGAAACGGCGCAGCATCGCCAGCACACCCTCTCCGGCGAGGGGTTGTGCGAGAACGAATTGTTGGGCCTGTACACCGGACAATCCGAATAAGACAAGAAACAGACTAGAAATAAATCGCATGTAAACTCGAAACCCTTTTTTGTCAACCATTCGGGAATTTTTCGCTGATTCTGTTGAAACCAGGCAAAGCAGGATTTCCGAATGGGGCACCAAGATTGGCGGAATTACAAGGTACAATTTACCTGGATAAAAGACAGCGGCCAAAAGCCACTCGATCCAAAAATTGAATTCGCAAAAAATAGGGAGCGCTGGGAAGGCTTGCGCCCCGTTGATCGCAGCCATCCCAGAAAAAAACCGTACTGCCCGGCTGGGTTTGCACCGGAAAACAGCGCCTGACGAATTGACCCAGGCCATTCACAACATCGAGATGCGCCGCTGAGGCCGATGCAGCAACCTCGATCCTCAGACGCTGATTGAACGGATTGGGAGAGAGCAAAATCCGAATGTCGGGTTGTACGCCTTGCGTGAAATGAAGCGTTTTCGGCTCAACCTTGGTTGGTAAAAGAACAGAAAGTTCCGACGTATTGCCGGAAACATCGATCGCCAGCAAAGCTAGTGGCGAATCGGGCACAGCAATCCGGATTTCAAACCATCCGGCAGAATCGCACTTTGTGGCTCCCAGAAACACACAGGCATCTCCCGCATCGCCCGTATAAATTTCGACTTTAGCGTCTGGTGCTGCAATGCCGCGAATACCCTGCGGATCGATTGATTCGATTTGGGGCGGATCGAGTTCCGCATTGCCGCCGTCGACATTGTTGATTGCTTGATTGCCGTTAGCAAAAAACAGATTACGAGTCAAGCGATTGCCAAGTGTTTGTGGATGGCGCACCTGAATTCCATCCAATTCCGAATGGGCAATACGATTGTCCGGCCCGATTTGGTTGTTGTTGGCTCCGTTGCGCAACAAAATTCCGATCGGTTGGCCTGCAATCAGCTCCCCCGTGCCGTCCTGGCCGATGTAGTTGCCCCAAACCCAGTTTTCTGCGGTCCCGCTGCTGTCGAATGCGATAGCCGCCCATGGGAAGTGTTGACTAAAAGGCTCGGTGCCATTGCCGCAGATGAGATTCCCTGGACCGACAACATTTCCTACAGGATAGCCTTCCTTGGTAGAGCCATAAAAATAAATGCCGTTGTGAGCATTGCCAATGGCCTGCGTGCCGCTCGAATTGGTTCCGATCCTATTGCCGATCAGCACATTACCCGATCCGGCTCGAGCAAACTGCACTCCGCTGGAATAGTTGCCGGATATCACATTGCCCGCATGTTTTTCTGCCCCGCCGATTTGGTTGCCGTGTGCGCCTCGCCCGACAACCAAACCCGCCTCGCCATTTGGTAGGGCGCGATTTCCCTCGGCGTCGATTCCGATGAAATTGCCCAAAACGCGATTGCTGTCCGCCCCGCTCCATTCGATACGGATACCCGTGCGATTGTTGCCCGATATCAAATTACCGCCCAATCCGGTGGTGTCGCCGATAACATTGTGGTGTGCGCCGCCAGCGAGCAACACACCGGCGGAATTCTGTTGACGAAAATAATCGCCGTTCGGCACAGCCATCATCCCCGTCACATCGGTTCCGATTAAATTGTTGATCACAACATTGTTGTTCGAAATCTCCATCCGCAAACCATAACAGCCATTTCCCGAGAGAATATTGCACTCCTCCGCCAAAAAACCACCGACAGTATTTCCCCAGCTGTTGCGGCGAAATTCGATTCCACAATGACCGTTGCGAAATCGTTCCGCACCTTGGGCGTCGATCCCGACATAACAACCGACGATGACATTATGATGAGCGCTCTCATCAATGATAAGAATTCCGCTTTCGCCAAATTCACCTATGGCTAAACCAGCAATTTGATTGTATGCCGAACGCACGACCCACCCCGAAGTGTGTTCGCAATTCCGGCCGCTGATCGCAATTTCCGGACCTGATGGATTCAAGTTTCCCTGATTCTTTGTCTGAGAAAAGCCGTCGACTAGCGTGCTGTCGTCGACAATTTCCGCCAGGGGTTCATTCAGATATATGGTCCAAACTCGACCGTTAAAAGAAGTATCGTCCATGGGTATATCGAAACGGATCGTATCGGCACCAATAGATTCCTGACTTTTTTCCACAGCCCAGGCAAGAGAACCCCGTCCTGAGGGCATTCCCGTGCTCACCCAAAAGGTTTCGCCGTTCACTGTGACAGTTTGGCCCAAACCGATTAAAAGACAAAAAGACCAAATCCAGCCCGACTCCAAGTATTTCGCCATCAAGTTTAACCTCAAAAGAAAACCAACTTTACTGGTGTTCGATTTGTCGACCGGACCCTGTAGAGCAAATTTTTTGTCAAAAAACAAACGCCTGCTCAAAATCTTATTCGGCGAACCAACGCCCAGCCCGGTGACTGATGTCTACAATCTAAAATAATAATATGAAATGAGAAATAAAATCCTTATATTAAAAGATAAAGATCGCTACCCTTCGCACAAAAACATGCGATCTACTCAGTCGAGCAAAGATAGTCCTGTTTTTCGATGCGCCCGGCTTTGGACCGGGGAATTCCGTAGAAAGGAGAGAGATATGAAACGGCTGCTAGCTGCCTTGTTGCTGGCTTTGGTGATGATCGTTGCCTGTAGCAAAAGCGTTGACAAAATGACCCCGGACAGCCCAACCTATCAATTGGCGGCAGAATTGGCGAATAAAATTCCGATGCTCGATCCGGAAAAAAATGCAACCCTGGCAAAAGCGAAAAATTTTACTCTTTCTACCGGCTCGCTCTTTAAAGAGCTGGAAACCAATATGGGCCGCAACATCACGCAATTGACCGACGCCGACACTTCCGAGTTGGCCACCTTCCTGGGGCGTGTACTCGATTCAATGGTCGAAACTCAAGTTTTGCTGCAGGCCGCTTCCGAGAAAGGCATCAGCATACAAGAGGCACAGGTGGATAGCGTGGTGCAGATATTTTTTCGCAACAACGGCGGTGAAGAACGGTTTATCACCATTCTGACCAACAACGGACTCACCCTCGAAATGCTGAAAACGGATATCGAAAAAAATCTCAAAAGGGAAATCTATCTCAACACCTATCTTTTCAACAACATCGAGATCAACGAACAGGATCTGAAAGACGCTTATGCGGAAGACAAAACCGCCAGCGTCCGACACATCCTGCTGAGCACTCAGGGAAAATCGGTTGCGGAAAAGGAAAAAATCCATAGCCAAATGGAAAACCTGCTGGCCCGGGCACGAGCAGGCGAAGATTTTGCCGAACTGGCCAAACAATACACCGATGATCCGGGCTCAAAGGAAAACGGCGGATTGTACGAAAATTTTCCTCGCGGCCAAATGGTTAAAGCCTTTGAAGATGCCGCTTTTTCGGTGCCGGTTGGCGAAATCAGCGATATCATTGAAACAACCTATGGCTATCATATCCTTAAGGTAATTGAGCGAAAAAAAGAGAACCAACCCCTGGACGATGTAAAAACCGCCCTCGAAAGCCAACTGCAAAACAGGAAACGCCAGACTCTCTATTCAGAAATGGTTGATTCGCTCAAAACCGCTCAAAAAGTCAAGGTTCTCTTTAATTAACCGAGACAGCGGGTCATAATCTGTAGAGTCCTGGGATAATCGATTTGTCTCAGGACTCTATGGATGACCTCGAATAAATCCCCTCTGGAGAAAAAGTTTGACTTTTTGGGGCTGATTGAGTAATTTTTTGACGGTTTTCTTTTATAGGCTCCAACAAGACAGCTTTCTATTAACCGCTGTCTTTTTTTTTTAATTTTCCACCAAGAAAGGAAATATCGTTGAGGCTCTCGGACTATATTAGAGAGAATTTGATTGTTTTGGAACCGGAAATCGAGAGCAAGGAAACAGCCATTGCGCTCTTGGTTGAAAAAATGCAAAAAGCCGGTGTTGTTTCAGACGGAAAAAAAATGTTGCACGAAGTTTTAGAGCGGGAACGCCTGGGGTCAACCAGCATCGGTAAGGGCATCGCTCTCCCACACGCCCGCACACAGCTCGTCGATGAAATCGTCATCGCTTTGATGAAACTCCAAAAAGGAGTCGTTTTTAATGACGATGACCCGGAACCGGTTCGACTCATCTTTTTGCTCGGAACCCCGATCACAGCTGTCGCTGAGTATCTCAAGCTCTTGTCCCGTTTATCCAAAACACTGAAAAATGACCGTATTCGCAAAGATCTTTTAACCGCCGACAGTGGGGCACAAATTCGAGATATTTTTTCGCACGCAGAAGATTGAATTTTTCTATCCAACTCCGGGCTCGATCATGACCCTTGTGCATAACTTGAAAAATCTGTTCAATCGCTATCGCATGAATACCACTGGCAGGCTTTTTTTTGCGAGTCTTTTTATCGGCATCATTGCAGGTCTCGGGGCCATTCTTTTTTTCTCGCTCCTGCAAATCGTCTCCAATATGACATTGCATCAACTGGCGCATTATTATCCACCGGAACCGGCAGGCGAATTGAGCGGCGTGGAAGCTTCTGGTATTCCTCTTCGGCGCTGGCTTCTCCTTGTTTTGCCGGCACTCGGCGGATTGATTTCTGGCTTTTTGGTCTTCTCGTTTGCACCGGAAGCCGAAGGGCATGGAACGGATGCGGTTATTGAGGCCTTTCACCACAAAAAGGGCTTCATACGCAAACGCGTTCCTCTTGTCAAGTCGCTTTCGGCTGTCATCACGATTGGAACCGGCGGTAGTGCCGGACGCGAAGGTCCTATCGCCCAGATCGGTGCCGGCCTGGGGTCCTATCTCGCGACGCTTTTGCGCCTCAGTGACGATGAACGCCGCATGCTGCTCATCGCCGGAGCCGCTGGCGGAATCGGTGCAATTTTTCGTTCTCCGCTCGGGGGTGCTTTGTTCGCCATTGAAGTACTCTATCGACGGGATTTCGAGGCTAAAGCCCTTATTCCGGCCCTTGTGTCATCCATCGTTGCCTATTCCATCTTTACCGCCCGATTCGGCTATGGTTTTCTCTTTCACACACCTCAATATGTCTTTAATCGGCCGATTGAATTGCTCTTTTATGCCCTGTTGGGTCTCCTTTGTACGGCCGTCGGTTGGTTTTACGTGCGGTTCTTTTACGGCACCCGCGACTCTTTTTTCCATCGCCTCAAACTCGCTCCGCATTTACGACCGGCACTCGGCGGATTCATGATCGGCGCAATTGGATTCTTTGCACCTCATATTTTGGCCTCAGGCTACGGCTATCTGCAGCAAGCAATGGACGGCTCTTTGACCGTTTCCTTTATGCTTCTCGCCGTATTTCTTAAAATAATCGCCACCTCCTTTACCATCAGTTCCGGCGGCAGCGGTGGCGTCTTTGCTCCGTCGCTTTTTATCGGCGGTATGCTCGGCGGTGCATTTGGACAATTCGTCGATCACCTAATGCCTGGACTTCTGGCCAACCCCTCCGCTTTTGTTCTTGTCGGCATGGGTGCATTCTTTGCCGGTGCCGCCAAAGTACCGATCTCTTCTATGATTATGGTCAGCGAAATGACCGGCGGTTATCAACTCCTGGTCCCCATGATGCTGGCCGGCTCTACATCCTATATCACCAGTTCGCGTATCAACCTCTATGAAAAACAGGTGAATCGTATGGCCGATTCCATGGCCCATATGGGAGATTTTACTATCGACGTGCTCGATCGGCTCGTGGTCGAACACGCCTATCAACCGATGAGCGATATCCCGGTTTTACAGGAAAACGCAAAGCTGCAGGATATTCTACAGCTCGTGTCCCAAAACGAGGCAATCACGTGCTTTCCTGTGGTCAACCAAAAGGGTTTAACCGGTGTCATTTCTTTGAATGATATTCGCAAGGTGCTCTTTGACGCGAACAAAGCGGAAAGCAATCTGCTGGCACGCGACCAGATGCGCAAAGCGGTTTCCGTAACACCGGCCGAAAGCCTCAAATCGGCTCTAAAAAAATTCATCACATTCGGATACAACCAGATCCCAGTCGTCGACATTCGCAATGAAAACGAGATTATCGGAATATTACGACACGAGGATTTGATCGACGCTTATAACCGACAAGTCATCAACCGAAAACCCACACCTTGACTCTTAAAACATAAAAAATGCGATCGCAGTATACAATATCGCCGATAAAAAGGCTGCCAGCGTCGCTAAAGGCATCTGCGTCAGGACATGATCCATCAAATCGCCCCCGCATGCCAGAGATGAAAGGATGGTGGTGTCGGAAATCGGGGAACAATTGTCGCCGTAAACCGAACCTCCGGTGACAGCGGCAAAACAGAGCAGAATAAAAAATGGATCCGGATGCACCGAATAAGCCAAAGGCATGGCGATCGGAAAAACCACAGCATAAGTACCCCAGGAGGTACCGATGCTGAATGAAATAAGCATGGTGATAAACAACAGAATAGCGGGCAACAAGAACGGTGTGATGATATGGCTGGTGGTACGCACCAGATAATCAGCCGTCCCCAGGGCTCCGGACACCGAACCCAGAGTGACCGCCAGTCCTAAAATCACGGCTCCGATGGTCACACCCTTGCAGCCATCGATAAATCCCTCAATGATCTCTTTAAGCGACATGCCTTTCACTGCAGCCAACAACATGGCGCTTAAAACCGCCAACATAAAAGCCTCTGAAACGCGTAACATGCCGAAAAACACATAGGGCAAAATCGCCACTCCCAGCAAAACACCAATCGGAACCACAAAATCTTCGAGTCCCACGTTATAACTTTTGGGAATCTTGAGGGCGCTCAACTCGCGGGAAACAAGAGGCGTCGCCTGATCCCGATTCAGCTTGTCCTCTGTGCGCGCCCGAATCATGGCCTGCCGCATACGTTTTCCATACCATGGCATTTTTTCCCAGCTGAGTAAAAAAGTGAACAGCAGGGCAAACCAAGCATAAAAATTGAATGGTATCGCCTTGAACAGGTAACTCTGGCTGACAGCAAGATCGGAAAAAATCGGCGTAGTGCCGACAATCAACCCGCCGATGTAAATCGGCCAAACGTTGAAAGGTAATAGCGTCGCTACTGGCGAAGCGGTCGAATCGATAATAAAAGTCAATTCCTCATGGCTGACCTTTTTCGCATCGCAAACCGGACGAGCGGTCGATCCCGCCAAGATGGTGCTAATCGTTCCGCCCTGATGAAACAATACTCCGACCAGAAAAGCGAAAAACTTTGCGGTGCGATGATCTCGCGTGAGACGGTCACCAATCTTTTGGGCAAAATAGAACGCTCCTCCCGTTTTGGTCCACAGTCCGATCAACCCGCCCAGGCACCAGAGATAGACCAGCAGTATCTCCCCATATTTGACGCTCCCGATTGATGGAATTAAAAATTCCTGCACCACATTGACACGCCCGGTTATCACTCCCCCGACAATGATCCCTAAAAACAGCGAAGGAATGACTTCGCGCGTCATAAAACACAGTACAATAGTGAGCACGGCCGGCAGAATAGACCAAAAACCAAAATCAGTTCCAGTGGCGCTGGGACCGATCCAGTCTGTTTGTGTTCGCAACAAAATCAGCACCGAAAAAACACCCAATGCCAGCAGACCTTTGAGCCATTTCAATTGTCACCTCACGGGATTTGTCCAGGTATCGAAAGTTCCTTCTCTGATGCAGCAATCATTACCGCAGCGGCGGAATCACTGGTGATATTGACCATCGTTCGAAACATGTCGAGAATGCGTTCCACCCCAAGAATCAAAGCGATCCCTTCGAGCGGGATACCGAGTTGTTTTAAGATAATGACCAACATGAGAATTCCAACTCCCGGGGCACCTGCCGTCCCAATGGAGGCCAAAACCGCGGTAACAACAAGCATCAGCTGTGCCGACAAGTTCAACTCTATCCCATAGACTTGCGCAATAAACAGGGCCGAAATGGCTTGAAAAAGAGCGGTACCATCCATATTGATCGTAGCACCGAGAGGAAGAACAAAACTGGCGATGTCGTTTTTAACTCCCAGGTTCTCTTCGTTGCACTGAATCGTAACCGGCAGCGTCGCGGAACTGGAACTGGTACTGAAAGCGATCAATTGTGCCGGCCGTAGTCCTCGAATAAAGTCGCCGAAACGCATTCCGGTAAAAGCTCCGACGATCAAAGGGTAAATCAACAGCAAAATGATCTGACCCACGATCACCACCAGCGCATAACGAAACAATGCCAGAAGAATGGAAGCGCCAAAGGTCCCGACAACAGCAGCAATCAAAGCAAATACGCCAAATGGGGCCAGTTGGATAACTCCATGAACGATTTTGGCCATGATTTCGTTAATACCGTGAAAAAAACCCCGCACGGGCTCCATCTGCACCGGATCGAGCGTGGCAATGGCAATTCCCATTATCAAGGCAAAAAAAATGATCTGCAGGATATGGCCTTGGCTCATCGATTGAATCGGATTTTCGGGAATGATTTCGAGCAAAATCTCGGTGTAGGATTGGACTCCGCTTTTTTGCAAAGTCTGCTCTGCGGATTGCTGATAGTTAGCCAGCAAATCCTGGCGGATTTCGAGCGGCAGAGATCCGCCCGGGCGCAGGGTATTGGCAAGCAACAAACCCAAAAAAATCGAAAAAACGGTGGAAACAAGAAAATAGGCCAAAGTTTTGAGCCCGACACGACCCACTTTTTTTATGTCGCCCAAACTCGCCGCTCCCACGACAAGGGAGGCGAAAATCAAAGGAACGACGATCATCTTGATCAGCCGAATAAAAGCCGTACCAAGCGGTTTGATCACTGCTGCCTGCTCTCCCCAAAGCAAACCAAAAACAGCACCCAACAACAATCCGAAAAAAATACGCGTCGGCAAATTGACCCGCAACCACACTTTGAAAAAAACAAACAACAGCAAAGCGAGCATCAGCATTGCCGATAGACGAAGGGTAAGTGAAAGAAACGGAAATGAAAAAGAAAGCGCCAGTACGGAAAATGCAGCTGATATCAAAGCGACACAGAGGGATCGTTTTTTCATATAGTCTCGAGGATTTTTGTAGGTGGTTTTAAAATACAATCGCTTTCGCCGGTTTCTCTAAACGGGAAATAACTCTTTCTTATTAGTAAAATGTTAGACAAGATTCAAGCGAAAACTCGAGGCTCCTGCATTCCCAAGACTCCAACCTTGAAAAAGACTTGCGATTGATGGGACGAAAAGATATATTCTACGCCGAGTTTTTCGCAAACGCCCCGAATGGAAATCCGGGGCCGGATATCAAAGGGCATGATCGAAATGAAAAAATTCTCATCCAAAGAACGAGTTTTGACCGCCTTTTCCCATCAGGAACCAGACCGGATTCCTATCGATTATCTGTACAATCCCGATATCGACCGTCGACTCAAAAAACATTACGGCCTCGCAACGGACGACGACGAAAAACTATGCCGCATTCTCGGCGTCGATTTTCGCACCATCGAAGCCCCCTATATCGGCCCAAAACTACATGCGGATATTCCCGGAATGCAGGTGGATATTTGGGGAAGACGAAAAAAATGGGTCGAACACGATTGGGGCGGCTACTGGGACTATTGCGATTGGCCGTTGAGAGATGCAGACCGGGATACGATTTTGAATTGGCCCTTGCCTTCACCCGATGATTTCGACTACGAGGTGATTCGCCGGGCTTCGTACAAATTTCAGGACTATTGTGTAATCATCGGCCACCCCGGGGTGGCCGATCTTATCAACTCCAACAGCATGCTTCGCACCATGGAGCAAGTTCTCGTCGATCTGATAACCGACGATCCCGCCGGCATGGCCCTGATCGAAAAGAGCGTACACATATGGCTGGAAATCATGCAACGATCGCTTGAAGCCGGTCAAGGGCGAATCGATCTCCTCTGGATCGGCGACGATCTGGGCACTCAGCGCGGTCCAGTTATCAGCCTCGATCTCTATCGCAAGCAATTGCGCCCGCATCACCAAAAATTCGTCGACCTGGCTTGCTCCTGGAATATACCCACCATGATCCATTCGTGCGGATCGAGCAGCTGGGCTTTTGATGATTTTGTCGAAATGGGGATCGCTGTCGTCGACACTCTGCAGCCCGAGGCTGAGAATATGGATCCGGCCGATTTGAAAGCGCGTTGGGGCAAAGAGCTTTCGTTTCATGGCATGATATCGACAGCCGGAGCTCTCGCCAACGGAACACCGGAGCAAGTAACGACAGATGTTCGCCAACGGTTGGAAATCATGATGCCGGGCGGAGGCTATGCTCTCGCCCCGACACATGAAATCCAGGATAATTCGCCCACCGAAAATGTGGTGGCCATGTATGAAGCCGCCCGGAAATATGGCAAATATCGTTGATCGTTTTCTATCGGAGCTAAAAAAACCTAATTCTCTTTTTCCGCCCAGATCTTGATCAGTTCGACAATGACATCTACAGCTTTTTGCATGTCTTGAATCGAGATCCATTCCTGACGTGAATGAAAATTATGGCCGCCGGTAAAGATGTTCGGCGTTAAAAGCCCTTCATAAGAAAGACGTGCACCATCGGTGCCGCCGCGAATGATATTGCGAATGGGCTCTAATCCAGCTCGCTCGACCGCCTTCATCGCCAATTCCACCACCCGCGGATCCCGATCCAACATGTACTTCATGTTGCGATAATATTCGTCGACTTTAAAATCCATTTTCGCTTTGGGATGACTCTTCATCACTTGTTCACAGATGGATTTCAAGTAGGACTCTTTTTCCTTCAATCCTTCAACCGTAAAATCACGGATCAAAAATTTGACGGTCGTCGATTCAACCGATCCGTTCACCACATGGGGGTGTACATACCCCTCGCGCTTTTCCGTTGTTTCAGGAGACAGCCGATCGGCTGGCAGCAGTTGCAGCACCTGTGTAACAATCTTGATCGAGTTTACCAGTTTATCCTTGGCATACCCCGGATGCACATTGACACCGGTGATCGTCAGGGTCACGGCATCGGCGCAAAATGTTTCATCTTCAATTTCTCCGAGACTTTCTCCATCAATAGTATAGGCATAATCGGCCCCGAATTCTTTCACATTAAAATGCTCGGTGCCTCGGCCCACTTCTTCATCTGGCGTCACCGCCACTTTTATCGTACCACGGCGCACCTCCGGATGAGCCACCAAATAGGCCAATGCATCAAAAATTTCAGCGATCCCGGCCTTGTTATCCGCCCCTAAAAGCGTCGTCCCATCTGAAGTAATAATGTCGTTACCGATCTGATCGGCAAGATGTGGATTTTCGTCGGCACGGATCACTATTCCCGAGTCGGGAGACAGCGGTAAATCTCCACCCTCATAGCGCTGGTGAATCTGAGCACGAACATCCTTTCCGGATACATCCGGCGATGTGTCCAGATGAGCAATCAATCCGATGACCGGCACAGAATAATCGACATTGCCGGGCAGGGTCGCCGTGACATAGCCCCACTCATCGATAGCCGCATCTGTCAAACCCAGTGCCAGCAGCTCTTTGGCTAAATGCCGCCCGAGTTCTTTTTGCTTTTCCGTGCTAGGAAAGGACAAAGATTCTTCCGACGATTGGGTGTCGAATTTTACATATTTCAAAAATCGGTCGACGCAGGAATAGTCATAGCTTTTCATAAAATGGCTCCTTTTTTATGTCATAAATTGAGACCGATATTCCGCAATTTTTTGTGCAATGGATATCACTTTTCTTTTGCAGTTGCAAAGAGTTGCCTCCTCATCAGACAAATATTCCTTTGCTTCTTGCCCGCAAAGGTGTATATTTCGCTTACAAAAATCCACAAATGAGGCTAAAAAAATGAAAAAAGCAACCACTCTCATATTTTCATTTGTCTTGCTGCTTGCCTGCAAGGACAAACCTCAAGACTTGCCTTATCAATCCGATCGAGAGCCCAACGGCGGACTCTTGCGGATGGTAATCGAAGAAAAAAGCATGCACGACAAGTTCTTTGTGGCCCAATTCACACCCAGGGGCGATCTTTTTGAAATCGACAATCTTCAGCTCTTTAATTACAACATCGACTCTGAGAAATATCCCAAACTTTTGATCAGCATCGATTATGCGGAAAGCGACCTGAAAAAATGGCAGGGCCGTTCATTTCCGCTGAACGTTTTTGCCTTCATACCCGAAAAAAGCGCCCCACCCCTGCAATCACGGGGTGAAATCCATATCGAAAAAATCGACGACAAAAGTGTGCAGGGTACGTTTGCTGGTGTTTTGATCCATTCGTCGAACTTGCAGGAATTTCCGCTCCGCGCCGAATTCAAGGCCGTTTTGCGTTACAATCAATAGTTCTCGACTAACGATCTCGCCGGCGTCGATACGCCTGGGCCAATTCCATAAACATCTCGACTTCTTCAGACCAGTCGTGTTGTAAAGCATCAAAATAAAACAATCGAATGGGCATACCATTCAAGTCACGACTGACACGGGGATAAACCGCCTCGCAAACAATACCGTTCATGCAGGTAAAAGGACTGATGTCGATCACGCCGTCAGCGCCTTTTTCCCAATACCAAATCGTTTTCCCGACACTGAGGACCATCTCGCCGTGCGCACCCTCACGCGGAAGATAGCGCCGGCTCTTTTGCAAAATCTCATTCGTGTGTCGAGGTTCTTCCATACCTGGAAAAGCATCCGTAAACGGTGAATAAAGCGCGTGTTCGTCGGCATGCATCACAGCGTGTCGAATCCGACAGCCGAACATGGCGAAGGACAAACCGCGCCCGGCTCGTTTGAGGTTGATGATCTCTTCATCGTTGGTATACCAAACCCATTCCGCAACGTCGGACAGCCACACCCGTCCTCCCTGAGCCTCGATTTCTCTGACGAGTTCATCATTGCTAAAGGTGTTTAATCGGCAAAATATTTCTCCAACCACGCCGATCAACAACAGCGGCCGTTGTTTGTCGATAGCGATGGCGTTAAAAGCGTGTTTTGCTTCGATCAGAGCGGCTCGAACAGCGTGCAAACGCTTTCGATGACCGACGTCTCGCAGAGCCAGCGCTTGGCAAACAGCATCCAGAATCTGATGATAAATCCGATCGCTGTCTCCAGCATGCCTTTCCAGAGGTCGATACCACAACAGCAATTTTCGCAGAATATCCGAGACCACCACTGCGCGCCAGGCCGTACGAACGAGATCCCGCGCCCCTGCTCCGATATCCTCATAGCCTCCGGCACTGGAAGGAGAAAAGATCAAAACCGGTTCCCCGCGTTCGGAGAAAATTTTTTTTGCCAGAGGAAGATAATGACCAAATCGACACGGCCCATTTGACGTGGGCAACAGAAAAGCCGTTGTTTCCGGTCGATAATCCGGCTGTCGGGTGACCTTGAGGAAATTTCCCAATGTCACTGCTTCGGGCAGACATTCATCTCCCGAGAGATACTGGCGCGCCAATTTATAAGTTTCGGCATCTCCAGCTGGAGAGGGTAGGGCATCGATTCCCATCGATTGAAAAGCCGCAGCCATACACCGAGCACCTTCATAGGACATCTGGGGAATATAGAGCCGTCGGCCCTGTAAACTGCCTCCATTCATTCTTACTCAGTCTCCAGAGATTGCACAATCAATTCATCGTACTCGGATGATCGTTTGTGGCACTGTACCAATTCTTTGCTGTGCAGAAACGCCTCACATCGCGTCAGCATTCCGGCATCATTGCTGTGCTCATCGAACTGCAACGTAAGATAGGGGCTTTCGGCGGCGTCCCGAAAAAAATGTTTGATATAGGAATCGGGCCCGCATTTGAAATTTGTAAAATAGATAGCATGGAGAAACGGATGCCGGGCGATATATTTGCCGACCTGCAAAATCCTGCGCCCATAATTCCAAAACATGTTTTCATGAATATCGCGAATATCGATCGATTCGGTCGGCAGAAAATCCATCGGAATCACGTCGATGCCATAATCGTTGCGCAGCTTTTGTGCAAGTCCCAGATTCATACCGTTGTCATAAAGATTGTAGGGACGTCCCACCAAAACCACTGCCTGACCTCCGCGCCTTTTCAATTCGCTCAGCGCTGCCTGACCGGTTTGTTTGATCTCTCGATAAAAGTGTTTCATCGCCTCGTAAGCGCTATCGAGGGCCCGGTCGTGTGTTTTTTTATCAACACCTAATCCCCGAGCCATCGGCCACAAAGAGCGTCGAATCGCTTCCTTGCCGTCGCGAAAACGAATGACCGGAGTGAGCAATCGATTCTGTTGGCTTTCAGGCAGCTCGTTCCGGATTACCAAAGGCAGGGTTTGCCCCCATGGACAAACCCAGGAACTGAATTCAGGAAATCGGGTCTCGGCATTGATGATATTGGGAAGCAGCACGGCCTCGAAATCGTTGCTCAACAGCTGAGCGACATGACCGTGAGCCGCAATGACCGGAAAACAGGGTTCAGCAACAGCAAAATCCCGACCCAGAGAGATAATCCGGCGATTGGTTTCTTCCGTCGGTGTTAGCTGAAAACCCAGACCGGCAAAATAGGCTTGCCAAAACGGATATCGATCATAATAGGGGATCGAGCGCGGAAAACCGATCCGCCGGCTGCTGTGACAAGGTGCAGTGGATTGCAGACGTTCCTTATAAAAGGCTACCAGGTCGGGTAAAAGCGCATTTGATCGGTTGCGGCGTCTAGTTCTTTGAAAGCGTGTACCGCATTTATCGCCCCAATGGGTACGCTCTCCCTGAACATCGATCTCTTGGACATCACATTGATTGCTGCAACCATTGCAGCGAATCTGTCGAACCGTATACTTGACTGTGGACATATCAAATCCGCGAAATCGGCTGCCCTGATGAGGCCGCTGATGGTGTTCACGCGCTAAGAGGGCAACACCAACGGCTCCGATAACCCCATTGAATGGAGGGATGACAATTTTCTTTTTTAAAGAAACAGCGAAAGCAGCCGCCACTGCCCGATTATAGGCTGTACCACCCTGAAAAAAAATGTGTTGCCCGATTCTCCGTCCACGCACGACCCGGTTCAAATAATTTTGCACAACCGCAAACGCCAGTCCGGCACAAATATCGGATTTTGAACACCCCTGTTGAAGATAAGCGGCCACATCTTTTTCCATAAAAACCGTACACCGTTCCCCCATGCTTACCGGCTGGTGGGAAGTCAGTGCCAGCGCAGCGAAATCGTTCTGAATCGATATGGCCAGCTTTTGAGCTTGTTCCTCTAAAAACGAACCGGTACCAGCCGCACAAGCCTCGTTCATAGCAAAATCGACCACCACACCATTGTCGATCGAGATGAATTTGGAATCCTGGCCACCTATTTCAAAAATCGTATCCACCTCTGGTAAGCCAAGCTGGTGAGCGATAAAATCCGCACCGGTTTTGTGCGCCGTTATCTCATCATAGACTACATCCGCACCAACCAATTCACCGATCAAATCTCTACCCGATCCCGTGCTGCCCACCCCGAGAACTGTCAAACGATTTCCCCAGGAAGAATGCCACTTTAGGAATTCGCGTTGAACCACCTGAACCGGTCGCCCTTCGGTTCGGGTATAAACCGAGTCGATGACCCTTCCATCCCGATCCAACAAAACCAAATTTGTGCTGACAGATCCGACATCTAGGCCGAGATAAACATCGATTTTATCCAAACTCGCCGACAAGTGACTTAAAAGCTGGACTTGATCTATATAGTAAATCTGTGAATCATCCAATCGCGGCTGTTCAGCTTTGCTATTTGCTGCAAGCCGTGAACGAAGCGTTTTTACCCTATTCAACGGAGTGGATGCAAAAAATGCGGCCCCAATCGCACCGCAATGGTGGTAAAAAGGCGGCACCCGCAATTCCTCCGCTGACAATCCGGTAATCGTCCGAAAAGCATCTACCAATCCCTTATTGGCGGCTACGCCACCGATGAAAACGGCCGGCGTTTCAATTTTTTTTCCGCGCAGAACCGTCCCTTTAAAATTTCCAGCTACAGCGTTACACAAACCTTTCAAAATGGCACCGGGCGAATAACCGCGTTGCTGCGCATGAATCATATCCGATTTGGCGAAAACGGAACAACGTCCGGCAATGTTGGCGGATTGATCGGTCTGCAAAACCAACTCGCCGACTTCCTCGACCCGTAACTTTAAACGCGCGGCTTGTTGGTCGAGAAAAGACCCCGTTCCGGCTGCGCATTCACCATTGCGCTCATAATCGAGAATCGCTACCTGCGTCGGAGAATCTGCAGCTAAGCGCAGATAGCGCGAAACATTGGCACCGATTTCCAAAACCGTCTGCACCGTGGGATCCCAGGCAACTATAGCCCGGGCGATGGCCTTGGAATCACTGACAAAATCAATGCCTAACAATCGAGCCAGACCTTTACCCTGCGAACCTGTTATGCTGATGCAGATCGAGTCATCCGGAAAGGCGGTTTTCCATCGCTCCAGCCACTCTAGCGAACAAGAGAGCGAATCTCCGTAAAAGCGCTCCGCAGGCACCAACAGGACTTCCCACCCGGGAATCGTGTCGCTCGACAACTCACATCCATTCTCGCTGGCAAAAACGCGAACGCTTGCTTTTCTTTCATTTTTATAAAGAGCGACGATTTTCAACCATTCGGAACCGATATCGAATCCCAGCAATAAGCGACATTGTTTTTCATTCTGAACGTTTTGCACTGCTTATCCTGCCGTTTATCTTTATTCGTCTCTGCTCTATCTGGGCAAAAAAATCCCCGATGCAAAAGATAAAAAACATCGGGGATGGAAACAAGCAGAAATACCAGCTAATGGTCGCCCTGGGGCAGATCGACTTGCCTGTTCTAAAACGCCTCCGTGGAATAGAATTCGATTTCGATTCGGCGATTCAGTTTTCGTCCCAGTGCCTGGTTGTTGTCGCCGATTAAAATCGTTTCACCGCTCAGCCGTTCGATACGCAAGGGAGAGTATTCGCCATAACCCCTGGCCGCATCCAATCTCTCTTTTAGAGAACTGAGATATGAGGCATGGTTTTGCTCGATGTAATCGAGGAAATTATTGTGAAACCGATTCGCCCGTCGCTCGGACAGCTGCTCATTGATTTTTTCCGGGCCAACAGCGCAAGCATGACCGCTAAAGCGCATGCGGATAGTCGGATCGGCAAGCATGTCCTGCACCTGAACGAAAAGTCGTGCCCAATAAAATCGATAAACAGGATCGGTCTGGGCGAATTTCAGTGGAAATGCAATGCGATGTTGGCGCAAAACTTCTCGTTTCTCCAAAATTGTGGTTTGAGGTTGCTGGGCAAAGGTTCGACCCAAACTATCCACTACCGCAGCATGCAATGTCACAGCCGATTGCAACCACAGTTGAGAATCCGATCCCGGAGTCCATCCCACTGTTCCTCTCCGATTATACAAGGTGTCGGCAATAACCAGAGTGTCTTGAATAGCGGAACCGAAAAAACAAACTTTTGCCTGTTCGAGCGAAATCCCGCTGACCAATCGGCTAGATATCGGGACAGACTGGGCAATCGTTTCATAATCAGTGTGGCGAACAGGCAAAAAGAGTACAGCCTGACCGCTTTGATCGGAGGTTACCTGAACAAACCGACGCTCTTCGAAAACCCAGAGACGGTCAAATCGATTGACGGGTGTCGGCCGTCTCTGAAGAACCTGACCAGCAAAAATCTGGACCTGGTCCGAACGCACCCCCAAAACAACCAAAGAATCGCGAATCGCCTCCGCACGAGCATTGGCCAGCTGCACCGATGGACGCTCGGAATTGGTGTCCGCAAACCCTTGAATGGCAATCTTTAAGAAAGGATTCTCACGCAGTCGCTCGGCCAAAATCGTCAGAGGGGGATCGAAAACCGATTTATGAAGATACTCGGCCCTCACCACCGTGCTGTTGCTGTCAAAAGAAACATCTGTGATGATCGGCATATCAATGGTGATTTTCGCGACTTTCCAAGCGGTTGCCGTATCCGGCGACGCGATCATGCCTTTGGGAATGGTGTGAAACGCTTGCATCAATTGATTGTCTGACTCGTCAGATTCAAGCCAGCGGCCATCGGGATCAATTAACGCCGTTATCTCGTGCAGACCCAGCCAATAAGTGTTCCAGGGAACTGTAAAGGTTCGTGTTTCACCTGCCGCTAATTTGTCGATAACAAGTGTGTCCGGCACCTCGAAACGCTTATCGGCTTCGAGAGAGTCGCTGGGATAATAATCGGCGCTCTGACAACTGTCCGCAAGAATTAAATAAAAATCCTCAGCCGTTCGATCTCCCCGGTTTGCGATCGTTACGATTAGATCTCCCTGAAATTCGCTTTCATTGAGCCAGGGGTCATAATTGAAATCGATCGATTCCACCAGTAGGTTTGGAGACGGAATGTAAAAGTGGCTGATCGGAGAGCCCTTGCTTTCTGCAAAACGCAAATGGCCATCCCTGTCGATGGCTGCAACCGCCCAGTAGTGGTCGCCAAAGGATTGCGGACGATAGGTATAGGAAGCCATCGACAACGGCGACGACACATAAAGCCCAGAATCGGTTTCAACTAACCCAATCATACGCGTGCCACTTTTAACCTCCTGAACAAGCGCTGCAACTCTCTCTCTGTTTCCACTGACAAATAAAAGATAATAAAGATCATCGTACAAATCCATATCGCGGCTGTTTTCCCATGCCAAAAGTATCGAAGAATCGAATGCCGAGTCGCCCGCGGCTGGTTGGACAAATCGAAAAGCTTCCGGGCCGATGGGAAAATGCGAAACGCTTCCACGATAGGTTCGGGAAAAGAATTCCCCTTCATCCAGTGTTGCCAGGTCTAGTTGCAGCGCCTGATTTCTACCCGGGAACCCGACTGATGGACCGCCGACGTCGTCAAGACGAATCGATGCCCCCATGGAAAAATGATCCATTAAATCCGCCCCAAAATCATAACCGCCGTGGATCGAAAATCGTCGACCCCAGGAAAGCTCTGCGCCGCATCCAAAAACATCTTTTTCGTCTTTGACCTGAACATAATTGGCTGCCACTAAAACCTGCAATCCACGATGCGATCCGGCGTATAACGCCATGCCGTAGCGCAGTGTGCGCGGCAGAGGTGTCCCAACCTGATCAAAAGTCAAATCGTTGCCCAGATGAGTAGCTGCTACACCAACCGAGAGTATCCCCTGCGGCAAAACCGGGTTTCCCAGCGAAAAACGCAAAGTACGCGCTTGAATGCCAATATCGGCCGCCGGACCTCCCGCAGTATAGGTGTCCAGGGTGTTGCGCAGATATTTGATATTTGCACCCACCGATATCCTGGGAGAAATGACCGTCAATGGTTGTCCCAAACTAAAAGACACCACCATATCGCTGGCCGAAGCAGGCGCCACGGCCTTGTCCGTGCTATCAAACTCTGGAATGCCTTGATAAAGAACGCCCAAAGCAATCCGCGTGTGCCGACTCCAGGGTGTGCGAATGCCCATACCGGCTAGCGCAGATGCATGGTAAATATCCGTCAACCACTTTGTGTAGGAAACAGACCACTGCCATTCGCGTAAAAAACCGGTGGCCCCAGGATTGGCATATAGGGCATTCATGTCATCGATTACTGCCGTGTGACTCGCTGCCATGGATTGCAGCCGAGTTCCGGGAAGAATTTTTAAAAAAGCCGAACCTGACCGAATCTGAGAAAAGGAATTCGCGGTCAATATCGCCATCAACCAGATGAATAAACAAACCCGCTTTGGCATAAATTCGTCCTTGGCTTTTATCTGACAATCATAAATTTTTTCCAGGATTTATATTCACCCGATCGAAGAGTGACGATATATACACCGCTTCCCAATCGCTTGCCGTCCGCAGCCATCCCATCCCAATTATAGGTGTTCCACCCTCCCTGGTATTCGTCGTCCGTCAGTTTGAGAATATGTCGGCCGCTGACATCATAGATATCAAGTACCGCTCGCCTCTGATAGCCAAGCTTGAAACGAATCTCCATCATTCCTTCCCATTCCGGCCGGAACACATTGCGGTCCAAAATCAGATAATTACTGCTGGTGATCTGTACAAGAGAACGGGCGCTTCCAAAATATCCAGAAGCGTGTCTCGCTCGGATTTCAAAAGCAACCTGTTCTTCAGGTTGAGCAGTGCGCATGATTTGTGGAACAAACTTTTGCTGGATGTCATACCATATTCCCGGCACCAAAGTCCGTCCAGAAATCTCGGTCTTGGCAAATAAAGTGTCGACTTGACCATCGGCATGATAAATCCAGAGATCCCAATCTTTGATGGCAAGCGGAACCCTCACGCGAACCCGGATCGAATCGGTGACATCAACCTGATGGGGCCAGGCATCGATCTCCGGCACAAACGAAATAGCGCTCGGAACAATATTAGTTTTATCGTCTTCCCCGAGCGTCGCCGGATCGTCTGTCCGCTCGCCACCCCCGGATGGATCATCCGGGGTATAAACCCAACCCTGATTGCC
>JAFGJN010000357.1 GCA_016929055.1 Candidatus Zhuqueibacterota bacterium | reverse complement strand
CGACGATGGCCTGGGCTTTGAGAGCGGCGAAAGGAAAAGCGGCAGACATTTCCTGCGGCACCACACCGCGCAAATAGTCCTCGAGCGGCAGAACGTTGACCACCGTCAGTTTGCCGCGTCCATCGATGAGAATTTCAATTTCGCCGCGAAAAATACGATCCTGCCGACGCTGCCAGTGAAAGCCTTCGCCTACCGACAGGTCTGAAATGCGAAAAAAGGGTCCGCTCAGGCGCACGGCCTGTTCCGCCTCGACCACTTGGCCTTCGGGACCGGCTAAACACAGTTTGCCGCGCGCACGGGTGGTGAAATCGCGCACCACACGAGCATCCAGCTTCAACCGCTGCAGCGCTTCCTGTGCGGCCGCTTCGGTCGCATAGAGCTGCGGATAATAAAGTTGCTGCAAGCGGGTATCGGCAATCGGTTGCTTTCCGGCATAGAGGACTTCCCCCCGCTCCAGGCGTTCGACCGCCACACCGCGTCGCCTGAGTTCATCCAGGCGACGATCGATGCGGTCGCGATCGCGCGATTCTGCAAACAAGAGCCGATAGATCTCGAGCGAATCTGCATTGCTCTCAACCACAGTTGCTGTCCAGACATGGCTTCCTTGATACAGCTTGCGGGGACGGGGTTGGCGGGTAAGGAGATAAAAATCACCCCGGGGTTCGATGGCGACGCTGTCCCTGTTCTGAACCAATCCGATGCGAACGATCGGGCTCTCCACCGGCCGTGGCGCGCGTATACCGGCGCAAGAATAGAGTCCGGCCACGGCCGCCGAGAGCAGGAACACCCAGACACCGAACTGGCGAATCCGCTCAAGCGACCGACGCGCAACCTCAACAGTAGAAAAAGCTTCTTCGAGTTGTGCCATCCGCTCTTTGTTAAAAGACATTTTCAGCCCTATTGATCATATCCGAACTCGCGCAAAAAATTGGCTTTTTTACGCCATTTTTCCCGCACGGCCACCCAAAGTTCTAGAAAAACCGGACGGCCCAAAAAGGTCTCGATATCTTTTCGCGCTTCCTGACCGATCTGTTTCAGCGCCTTACCCTTTTTGCCGATAATCATCGCTTTTTGAGTGTCTCTTTCGACCACAATCCGCGCCTTGATCACATCTTTTTTGCCTTCCCGTTCCACAAAATCATCGATCACCACTGCGGTAGAATAAGGTATTTCTTGAGTAAAGTGTTCGAATATTTTTCCGCGAATAATTTCAGCAACAAAAAATTTTTCCGGATGTTCGGTAATCTGATCAAGGGGATATAAGGGTGGACCGAAAGGCAACAGCCGAAGCAGCACTTTTTCCAATTCATCGACAAAAGTACCGTGCAAGGCCGAAACCGGCACGATTTCGACAAATTCATAGAGGTGCCGATAGAGATCGATAAGTGGCAAAAGCGCATCGGACGGCACTGTATCGATCTTGTTGATCGCCAACACGATCGGCTTATTCTTCGTACCCAATCGCGACAAAATTGCCTCATTTCGGGCAAAGGAAAGAGGATCGACATCGACGATCAAAAGAATCAGGTCGGCATCGGCTATTGCTCGATCGGCCGCCCGCATCATCGCTTCATGCAACCGGTACTTGGGCTCGATCAGTCCGGGTGTATCCCAAAAAATCATCTGAAAGTCATCACCCGAATAAATACCGAGAATGCGATGGCGTGTGGTTTGAGGTTTGGGTGTGCAAACCGACAGCCGAAAACGCATGAGATTGTTGACCAATGTGGATTTTCCCACATTCGGCTGCCCCACGACTGTGACATAGCCGGACTTGAAATCGGTTTGATTCATCAGAGTCTCGTCTTTGGCCCCGTTTTATCGGTAGAGACATCGAAACCGATCGGAATTGATCTACAGAAACGAATCCCAGATCGGATCTTCATCCAGCGAATTGAGCAATTGGATGCCGTCCGCCAGTTTGAGCAAATGAAAATGACAGCCATTGCGCAAACAGCCGGAGACCACACCTCCGCGAGGCAGAGCCAACTCGAACATCGGGGCACCGCATTCCTGACAGACCTGATGGCTGGAAGTCAAAGAAATACGGCAGGTAGGGCAAAAAAACTCGACCAGTTCTTTCTCCTGAACATCGATTTCCGTTACGTTGCAAAAACTGCCGTAAATCGGGTCGAGATAGATCAAACCCTCTTCATCCCGGCATGTCACCCGAACGCAGACTGAGGCATAACCGTTGATGGGATGATCAGCGCACATCAGGCTATGACCTTGGGGGCACATGGCATGTTGAATCCGCAGCGCTTTGCTGGGGATTTCGACATTGACGATTTCACGATTCTTGTCAGGCATAGGCTTCCCTCACCTTCTACTACAAAAAAATCGAACTTGGGGCACATCCACAGGAGCAAAGTACGCGTGCCCAAGAAAAAGCCGGACGACTATTTGTTCCCAAAATATCGGCGAGTCTCATAAACAATAATCCCGCTGAGCCCGATCAGCGCGATGAGATTGGGAATCGCCATCAATCCGTTCATAATGTCCGCAAAGGTCCACACCAGGTTTACTTTGGTGATCACAGCGCCGACAAAAACCATGACACAAAATAAAAGGCGATAGAATTTAACACTGCGATTGCCCAGCAGATATTGCAGCGATTTTTCGCCGTAATAACTCCATCCCAATATGGTGGAATAGGCAAAAAAGATCAGGCTGACCGAAACGACGATTCCCCCCCAGTTGCCAGGCAAGGCGGTGCTGAAAGCTCGAGTCGTAAGCGCTGCTCCGGTACCGCCGGCGGTCCAAACGCCGGAGGAAAGTATCACGAATCCCGTCAGGGAACAGACCACGATGGTATCGATAAAGGTTTGGGTCATGGAAACCAGAGCTTGAGTGACAGGATCCTTGGTCTGTGCGGCGGCGGCCGCGATGGGGGCGCTACCCAGACCAGATTCATTGGAAAAAACACCGCGCGCCACACCCCAACGCACCGCTTCGCGAACCAACGCGCCGGTAAAACCTCCTACAGCCGACATCGGTGTAAAGGCTTTGCTCAGTACCAGGCCGAACACATGGGGCACCTGGCCGATATGGCGAAACAAAACAAAAAGCGCAGCGGACATATAGATAAGAATCATGAACGGCACGACGACTGCGGCGGTTTTGCCGATGCTTTTGATGCCGCCCAGAAGGACAATGGCCGTGGCGACAAACAGTACCGCTCCGACCAGCCAGGCGGGGACGATGGGAAAGCTGGTGGAGATCGCTTCGGCGACGGAATTGGATTGGACGATATTGCCGATTCCAAAAGCCGATATGGAAGCGAAAACAGCAAACAATACCGCCAGCCATTTGCTGCCCAGACCCTTTTCCAGATAATACATCGGTCCACCGCTCATGGTGCCGTTTTCATCCACCACTCGAAAGCGCACCGCAAGAACAGCTTCGCCGTATTTGGTCGCCATGCCAAAAAAACCGGTAATCCACATCCAAAAGAGCGCCCCGGGACCGCCAGCAGCGATAGCGGTGGCAACACCTGCGATATTCCCGGTGCCTACGGTAGCCGCCAGCGCCGTCATCAGCGCCTGAAAATGGCTAATGTCTCCCTGTGCTTGACCTTCTTCCTTGCGCTTGATCAACGCCAGATAGAGCGAATGTCCCAGAGCCCGAAATTGCAGGCCGCCGAGTCTGATGGTGAGAAAAATACCCGTGCCGACCAATAAAACCAGCATGGGCGGACCCCAGATGAAATCGTTGATCCGGCTTAAAACTTGCAAGAGTTGTTCCTGCACGCTATCTCCTCGTCGCTTGGCTCGTCAGCGGAGCGTTTGCCGATCGATCCGGCGGGAATTCAATAGGATTTGGCAACCAGAACGCGTTGGCTCGAAGCGGCACCACAAACGATACAACGGCCATCTTCCCGCCGTTCATCGAAGGGAATCAGACGAATGGTCGCCTTGGATGTTTCCTGAAAAGCGGCCTCGCATTTTTCCGAGCCGCACCAATGCACCCAGAAAAAGCCGCCGGGTTCTTCGATCTGCTTCCGGAATTCTGAAAAATCGTCCTGCTCAAAGGTATGTGTCTGCCGAAGCGCCAACGCTCGTTCAAAAAGAGCGCTTTGCATCGCGTCCAGTTGGCTGAAAATCGTATCGAGCAACCGCTCCTGTGGAACGGATATCTTTTCGCCGCTGTCGCGTCGAACCAGAACGGCCTCATTGTTTTCAATATCTTTGGGACCGATTTCGATGCGTATCGGTACGCCGCGCTTTTCCCATTCGTTGAATTTATAACCCGGACGATATTGATCGCGATCGTCGACTTTGAAATCGAGGAGACCTTTCCAGGTCGATGTCAGTTCGGAGACATGTGCCACGACCTTGGCCATCTGTTCGTCGCTTTTCCAGATCGGCACGACCACTGCCTGCAAAGGCGCGAGTCGCGGAGGTATGATCAGACCGTTGTCGTCGCTGTGGCTCATAATCAGTGCACCCACCAGGCGGGTGGAAACGCCCCAACTGGTGGCCCAAACGTAATCCACCTCACCGACTTCATTCTGAAAGGTCACATCAAATGCCCGCGCAAAATTCTGTCCCAAATTATGTGAGGTTCCAGCCTGGAGAGCGCGGCGATCCTGCATCATGGCTTCGATGCAATAAGTGCGCACGGCGCCGGCAAACTTTTCAGCTTCAGTTTTTACGCCGGTATAAACCGGCATTGCCAGGTATTCTTCGGCAAAACGGCGATAGACCTCCAACATTCGCCGAGTTTCTGTTTCCGCCTCGTCGGCTGTTGCATGCGCCGTATGCCCCTCCTGCCACAAAAATTCGGTGGTGCGCAAAAAAAGCCGGGTTCGCAACTCCCAGCGCACAACATTGGCCCACTGATTGATCAAAATCGGCAGGTCGCGATAGGACTGGATCCATTTTTTATAGGTCGACCAGATGATTGTTTCCGAAGTCGGCCGCACCACCAGCGGCTCTTCGAGCTTTTTGCCACCGCCGTGCGTCACCACTGCGGTCTCGGGAGCAAAGCCTTCCACATGTTCCGCTTCTTTGCGCAAATAACTTTCCGGGATGAATAACGGAAAATAGGCATTGACATGCCCGGTTTCCTTGAACATTTTGTCGAGTTGGGCTTGAATTTTTTCCCAGATGGCATAACCGTTGGGTTTGATAACCATACAGCCTTTGACGCTCGAGTGTTCGGCCAGATCGGCCTGGGCGATCACATCGAGATACCAGCGCGAATAATCCTCGGAGCGTTTAGTGATTCCTTGTGCCATTTTCCTCTTCCATTTTTGCCTTGTATTCCGCCCAAGAGGCGGGTGAAATGGGGTATCGATTCGCTAGAAAACAAGTCCGTCGATGCCGGTCGTATCAAAGCGGTCGAGCGCATTGTGGAAATTTTTCCAGAGAGTAAAGATAGCATTCGCGTGGATCCGCCACACCTGCCAGACAATACAATTCCCGCCAGTGCTGCACAACACCGTTGCGGGTTTCACTGACGTCCACCAACGCGCCCTTGGGACAACCGAGACAGGTATCTGTCTGACGTGCAAATCGGGTCGCCACCTGCCGGGCCACCAGGGCCTCGCTGTTGCGCCACGTCGGTTTCCGCGACCGTTCCTGAAATTCAATTCTTCGTACCCGGCTGATCACAACGCGTCCGCGATCCAGCAACACCTGACCACAGGCATCGAAACGATCGCCAGGCGCGATGCGCTCCCGCTCTTGCTGTACCGGTGAAACATTGACGTAAAAAAGATCATCGAATTCACTGCGATCGATAAAACCGTAACGGGCCACAACCACATAACCGTTCAGACGAAACTGACCTTTAGCGCCCATCACCTCCTTGCGAAAACGGGGTTTGATGCTGTCCACGACACAATAAAAATCGACATCGCGGTGGCGCATGCTCTCAATCCAATCATCGAATTCTTCCACCTCTTCGAGGAACGCGGTATAGTCATCCTCCGAAATCTGCAAAATCGGCACCAGATGGACCTTTTCGTCCTCATAGTGTTTGCAGCCCTGGCACAATCGTCCGACGTGCGTAAACTTGCGAACACACCGCTGGCCTTTGGCCAGCAATCGGCAAGACCATTTGAAATAAATGCATCCCTGAGGATAGCATTTCTTGGCTTTGAGAACATGAAAAACCGAGACGCGATAACTGAACTTGGAATGAGCCTGATAACGACAGGCAAAAATATCCTGATTTTTATAGGGATTTTTCAAACCCAGCCTCTGCTTGCCGGAATCATTCCGGCCTGTCGACCAAAAATGACGGTTTGAAATCACGGGCGTTCCATTCGCGGACAAGCCAGATCCTAATTGCAATCAAAACAACGCTGATTTTCATCCACGCCAGATCAGGTTTTCAATTTTGCCGATTATTTAACTTTCTACACTGGTGTCCGGTAACCGGATACCAACCAATTTAAGTTTATGACAAACAACAATCTTTTTGTAGTATTTGATTCAGGTCGATTCGGTTTTTTGACAAATATAATAACTTGATTTTAATAGAATTGCAGCGGGGTGTCCGGTCGTTCGACCGGACACTAGTGAAGTTGCTATTTATTATTCGTTAAATCATGCTACTAAAATTTGTTTTTGACAGGAATGCGTTTAAATATATAATCAAAAATATAAAAACTCGCCTGTTCTTAATCAAGTCATTTCTTTGCCGGAAAACTGTTGCTTTTGCCGCCGAATTGCGTATATTGAATCCATTCAAAACCGGCAGCGAGAAAAGGGAGCAACCATGAAATTCACCGCTATCGAT
>JAFGJN010000050.1 GCA_016929055.1 Candidatus Zhuqueibacterota bacterium | reverse complement strand
CTGGGGCCGAATGAATGGAGCCGTCGAGGGAGGCGTCTATTTCGATCAGGTGGCGCCTATTGGAGCCCAGGTGCAAACACCCGCCGCTCCTGCCAATCTACGAGCGATGCTTCTGCCGAGGCAGATTCATGTGACCTGGGAGGATCGCTCGACTGATGAAACGGGATTCAGACTCGAGGTCAAGGATACTCCCGCCATGCCGCCCATCGAATGGCGAGTGTTGGCCGACCTGCCGGCCAACACCCAATCCTTTCAGATGAACAATCCCCTCTACCAGCACACTTATCAGTTCCGTGTGGCTGCCTATAACGAGCAGGGCGACTCGCCCTATTCCAATCCGGATACCGTTTTTGTCGCTTATGTATTGGATTGGCTCGAAATCGATACACCCAACGGCGGGGAAAACTGGCCGGTCAACAGCCTACAGCAGATCACCTGGCGTACCTCCTCTTTTCGTCCACCCACAGAAGTGACCATCGATTATTCCATAGACGGCGGCAGTCACTGGATTGTTCCGGCCATCGCCTCCGGTGTGCCCAATAGCGGGCGTTTCGACTGGGTGATTCCCCATACCCCGTCTGCCACCTGTCTGGTTCGTGTCAGGGCTGACGCCAACGGTCTGCCTTATGATCTCAGCAACAGTGTTTT
The DNA here is from genome assembly GCA_016929055.1 of Candidatus Zhuqueibacterota bacterium. GTDB lineage: Bacteria > Zhuqueibacterota > Zhuqueibacteria > Residuimicrobiales > Oceaniaggregativiventaceae > Sulfursilanivivens. The sequence goes on along the minus strand of JAFGJN010000050.1, from coordinate 2,846 downwards.
TAGCATCACTCTTGAAGAACCGAGTCTGCCGCCACACTGGCAGTTTACTGCCAACACCGGGCAGAATGCTACCGTTATCCTGCCTGCCGATTCTCAGCCCCTGGCGGACGGCCAGGCGCTGAACGACGGCGATGTGATTGGCTGTTTCACTCGCCAGGGATTGTGTGCCGGACACCGAGTCTGGAGCGGCGAAAATCTCGCCCTCACGGTCTGGGGCGACAACGATCAAACGACGACTGTCGACGGCTTTCTCGCCGGAGAGCTGTTTTGTTTTCGCCTCTATCGCCCCGATTGCGGAAAAGAGTGGATTTTAGTCGAACCCGACTTTAGCCAGGGAGACGGAAAATATACGGCAAATGCAGTGCAGATCCTCAGCCGATTTCACGCCCTGGACACGCGAACCCAGGAAAGAGCTTTTTTGGGCGGATGGAATCTCTTTTCCGTCCAGGTTGAGCCTTTCGACGCGCGACTGGAATCCCTTTTTGTGGATATTCAGGATGATCTGCTGCTGATCAAGGATGGGCTGGGCCGGGTATTTATACCCGCTTACGGCATCAACGATATCGGTGAACTGGATCCCCTGCAGGGGTTTCAGGCTTTTCTGAATCGCGGCACGAATTGGTCGGTCAGGGGACAACCCCTTGCTGTCGACCGGCCGATTTCTCTGCTGTCGGGCTGGAACATGGTGAGCTATTTGCCAACCACAGATATGGCACCAGCACGGGCGCTGATTTCTCTGATGCCGAATCTGGGGCTCGCCAAGAACGGTGCGGGACAGACCTATATTCCGCAATACGCTATCGATGATATTCGCGAAATGAAGCCCGGCGAAGGCTACCAGCTTTATCTGCAAAAAGCCGATACATTGATTTATCCGATCGCTCCTGGGTCGAATTCTTTGCAACCCCTGCCGCTCGTTGCCTCAGGCGAATGGCCGCCGGAGCATTTTTGCTTTCGCAGCAATACCGGTGAGAACGCCACAATCATTTTACCGGTCGATGCTTCGCCGCATTACAGCGACGGTAAAACGCTCGAGGTGGGCGATGAGATCGGATTGTTCAATCATAAAGGACACTGCTGCGGTGCCGCCGTCTGGCAGGGCGAAAACCTGGCTATCACGGCCTGGGGTGACGATGCTATGACCGACACACTGGATGGCTTTGCTGCCGACGACACGCTTCGTTTTCGTGTCTGGAGCCGGCAGGCGCTGCTTGAATACCCGGCACTTTGTCGCTTTCAAACGGTTCCCGTCGGTCTTTACCGGCCCAACGCCATTTGGGTGCTGGAAAGCCTGGTAGCTGATATGCTAACCGCCCTGCAACCGACTGCCATGGGTATGCCGACAAAATTTGCCTTGCACGGCAACTATCCCAATCCCTTCAACCCGACCACCCGTATCGCTTTTGCAGTGCCCGCTCGATCAAAGGTGGAGATTCGGATTCTCTCCTGCGACGGGAAAAGCGTCGACACGAAGGTTTTTACAGAGTTGTCCGCCGGCGAGCATGAATGGATTTGGCAGGCAAAGGACCGGGAAGGTCGGCTCTTGCCGTCGGGTGTCTATTTTTATCGGATTTTGTGGGAGACAGTATCAGGGGTTCGGGAGGAACGATTCGGAAAAATGCTGTTGTTGCGCTGACTGAAAATGCCACCCCGGGGTTACCCCGGGGTGGTATTAAACTTTTCAAGATCGCTATCCGACACCGGCGCCTGGGCTGGACGCACAAGTCGAATGATCTCGCGGATTTGTTCCTCCGGACTGGCCACCAGCCGTTTGAGATCACTGGGCTTGAATGCCGGTAAGCGCATGGTCTTGAGACGCTCTTCCACCGCTCGCGCCATGTTTTCCGGCAGAATGCCGCATTCCTGTAGCGCCTTCACACCCATCAGAGTGTTCAACACATTGGCCGCGTTTTGATGGCGGATGTGCTGACTGAGAAGCGCGATCAAATCGACAATGTTCTCCCGTTCCTGCGGATTGAACCGATCGACCAGATCGTAATCGGCCACGCGTCGAAATGCGCTCAGAATCGGCTCAAAGGCTTCGATGGAAATGACAAGGAAGCGATAACCCAGTTCGAAAAAAGAGGTTTCCTTGAGATTTTTCAGCTCAGCCGTTGGCACCACAAAAAAGGCTGTTTTGTAGATCGACTCGCTGCAGGCGCTGGTTTTGTACTTGAGTGCAGAGCTCTTGACCTGGGTCTTGATATAGGTGGCCAGATTTGCTGATTTGGAAATCTTGGCGTCAAAAATGATATAGCTCTCCAGAAATTCGACCAGAAAATCCGGTTTGAGCGAGGCATCGAAACTTTCCGGCAGGTTGTTCGCTTCGTAAAACACGAATCCCAGATTCGGTTTTTGACAGACTTGGCGCATGGCAGCCAGGGTTTCCTGCTCATGAACAGCCCACATTCGATCTCGCTCCCGTTCTTCCTGCTCGCGCCTTTCTTCTTCCTGTTTGCGGACACGCGCCTGTTCGTCCTGCAACGCTCGTCTCGAATTTTCAAGGTCTCTTATCATGCGCGAATACTCGCGTGTCTGTTCCTCTCTTTCGCTCTCAAAACGGACAACTTTTTCCTGCACCCGTGCAAGCTGATCCTGGACAAGCTGGTGTTTGGCTCGAACATCCGCAGCCTGGGCGACCAACTGCCGGTTTTCGCCCGCCAGCCGGTTTTTTTCCTCATTTTCACCGGCCGCCAATCGCTCCAATTCGCGGATGCGAAGGGTATTCGTCTCGATACGGCTGCGAAAGATCACTTCGCGAAAAACGATAAAGGCGATCGCCAGAACAGCGACTCCGATTGCGATGTAAAAGGGGAGCGGGTTCGGCGCTGACGGCGCACCGTTCT
>JAFGJN010000356.1 GCA_016929055.1 Candidatus Zhuqueibacterota bacterium | reverse complement strand
TTTCTGTTGGATTCTGTTGGGGCAGAATCAGGGTAGCAATTTTTTGTTGAATAAAGCGATTGAATTTTTATATTTCAAAAGGCGAAAGCCTGCCTTATATTGTGACTCGGATTCGGTGCAAAGCACCGGATCTTTCACAAAAAAACGTTTCGGTTTTTTCAGCCATGCATAGGAGGGTAAAAACGATGTCATTTACCTATGAAGAGTTGAAAAAGAAGAATGTCGGCGAATTGCGCGAGATTGCAGCCGGGCTCGAAGAAGAGGCCGTGCAAGGCTATACGCAGATGAACAAGGAGCACCTGCTCAAAGCCATTTGCGATGCATTAAAACTGGATATGCATGTTCATCATCACGTTGTGGGGCTGGACAAGACCAAAATCAAGGGAGAAATTCGCGAACTCAAGAAAAAACGCGATCAAGCCATCGAGGCCAAAGACCACGCCGAACTCAAAGAGGTTCGGCTGCAAATTCGCCGGTTGAAAAAGAAATTGCGCCAGGCGATGGTCTGACCCGGATTCGGTGCAAAGCACCGAATCCCCAATCAATACTACAGGGTATTTTCACCAAACGGATGAAAAGGGTGGTTATTGCAAGCGCAATAAAATAATAAAGATAATTTCTGTTCGATTCTGCTGACACAGAATACGGGTCTGAAGCAAACTGTCGGATCGGCCGAACAACGGGTTCGGCCGATGCATTGATCCAGGGCTGGTTTGCATGGACAAGTGGCAAGCGAGCTCCTATTCATCGATCGGATGTTGATCAAGGAGAGGTTGAAATGAGACGCTTGATGTTCGCTTTACTTTTAATTTTGTCACACTTGGTAATTCCGTTCGGCTGTCGAAAACAGACGCCCCCGCCTGTTCCCGAGCAGCCGGGTGCCGAAAAATCCGAGGCGACTCAAGCGGATGAGGTGCGCATTTATGAATATGACTATGAATGGGATCTGGAAGGCTTGAGCGAGAACCATTTTATCGTGCTGGAAAGCTATGGCGATAGCGTGAGCGGCCGATATTACGGCACCAGCGACGATTTTGATGATTTTCGCGAAGGTTATGCTCCCGGTTTTTTTGTTGCCACGATGGACAGTCTGACCATTGTGGATAGCCGCATCCACTTTTCCTTGCGCGTGATACGCGAAATCCTCTTTTCCCGTCCCATCGATTTGCGCTTCACCAGCGCCGCTCAGGCCCGGGCTGCCGGCTATTCGCTGTGGCTGGAAACTTTTCCCGAATATGAATTGTGTCGCACGCGACAGAGCTATTCGGGTACCTACTCGCCGAAACGTATCGAGATTCAACTGCCGGACGAAAAACGGGTCTTTGAACCGATCGAACAACTCGCTCATCGGACTCCCTGATACCAGCAAGGCGAGGGATCGGAAATCCGCCGCAATTTCCCGACTTGTAGCCAGCGGCACATTGTGCGAGTCGCGACTTTTCGAGTCTATACCCAATCCATGTTGCATCGGCTCGGCGAGGCAATCCGCTTGTCCGGTCTAACCCTGCCAGTGAATGGATAATCCCATGGGACAAAGCAAGCATGAGAATCGATTGACCCGTCGTCTGCTCTGTTTTGCAGTGAGCATCTTTTTGGCATCACTTTCTTGTCAGGCATGTCGCCGGGAGGGTCGGCAGCTGCGCCAGCAGCACGCAACCGAAATAAACGAGTGGCACGCGAAGCGAGTTGCCGCTCTGACCGGGGATCAGAGCTGGCTCACGCTTGCCGGCCTTTTTTGGCTGCAAAGCGGCGACAACCGTGTGGGCGGTGCGGCTCACAATGACATTCGTTTTCCCGGTATCGACACACCCGCCGAGATCGGGGTGATCCGATTGTCCGCTGATCGGCTCTTTTTCGCGGCGGCTCCGGGTGTCGAGGTTTTGCATAACGGGCATCCCGTTCAGAATCTTGAACTGCAATCCGATGCAACCGGAGAACCCAGCCTTCTCGAACTCGATTCCTTGCTCTGGATCGTCATCAAGCGCGGCGACCGCTATGGCGTTCGGTTGTGGGATCGGGACAACCCCACCCGCAAAAAATTTGCCGGCATCGAGCGATTTCCCGTGGATCTGCGCTGGCGTTTGCAAGCCCACTTTCAGCCCTATGATCCACCCAAAACGTTGGCCATCGCTTCGGTTATCGGCACCGTCGATGACCAGACCTGTCCCGGAAACCTGGTTTTCTCCATCAAAGGCCGGCAGTACACGCTGGATGCGCTCGCCGAAGCGGAGGATGACCGGTTTTTTGTCATTTTTGCCGACCAAACCAGCGGCCAGGAGACCTATGGCAGCGGTCGATTTCTTTTAGTCGACCGGCCGGACAGCACCGGATTTACCGCAATCGATTTCAACAAAGCTTATAATCCGCCCTGCGCTTTTTCTCCCTATGCGACCTGTCCGTTGCCGCCGCCGCAAAACCGGTTGCCGATCGCGGTACGGGCCGGCGAAAAATATAGGTCAACCGATTCATCCCATCCCTGAATTCGTCCCTACATCAAATGAGGAGAAGTGAATGAACCGGCCACGGGTCTTGCAAACACTCTGGATTTTACTTTTTTCGTTCTTTTTATGGGGTTCGGTTTTTGGCGCCGACTGGCGCTGGATCGAGACCGGCAGGGAAATCCCCAGCCGAACCTATGCCGATCAGCCCTACGTCGTCCCTACCGATGACGGGGCCTGGCTCTGTTGTCTGACGACCGGTGCCGGTCATGAAGGTCACGCCGGACAACACGTCATCTCGCTGCGCAGCAGCGATCAGGGCCGCACCTGGTCCGAGCCGGTAGCCGTCGAGCCCGCCGATGGCCCCGAAGCCTCTTATGCGGTGATGCTGAAAATCCCGAGCGGACGCATCTATATTTTTTACAACCACAACAGCGATAATCTGCGCCGCATCAAAGCCGATGATCCGCCGTATCCCGGCGGCTGGTGTGAACGGGTGGACAGTCAGGGCTATTTTGTCTTGAAATACAGCGATGACCACGGCCGTTCCTGGTCGACTAAACGCTATTCGATACCGGTGCGTGAATTCGAAATCGATCGCCAGAATCCCTATGGCGGCGCCATCCGCTTTTTTTGGAACGTCGGCAAACCTTTTCTCCACCAGGGCAAGGCCTATGTGCCGTTGACCAAAGTCGGCGGAATCGGAGCGGGATTTTTTACCCGCAACGAGGGGGTGCTGTTGTGCAGCGACAATCTGCTGGTCGAACCCGATCCGAATCGCATTCGCTGGGAGACTCTGCCGCAAGGCGAGATCGGTCTGCGCACACCCCCCGGCGGCGGGCCGATTGCCGCTGAACAGAGCTATGCCGTGCTCAGCGACGGATCGTTTTATTGCATCTATCGCTCCCTCGACGGCCATCCCGTTGTCAGCATCAGCCGCGACCAGGGCAAAAGCTGGTCCGAACCTCGTTACCTCACCTATGCCGACGGACGCCGGGTCAAACACCCGCGGGCCGCCAACTTTGTCTGGAAATGCAGCAACGGCAACTATCTCTACTGGTTTCACAACCACGGCGGCCGCTTTATTCGCCAACATCCCGATCCGTCCGCCATCGGTTACAACGACCGCAATCCCGCCTGGCTTTGCGGCGGCATCGAATACAACACGGCAGAAGGGATGGATATCCGCTGGTCTGAGCCCGAGATTCTTCTCTACGACGATGATGTGCTCATTCGAATGAGCTATCCCGATCTGATCGAGGAGAGAGGCGAATATTTTGTTACCGAAACACAAAAAGATATCGCCCGTGTTCATCGTCTTGATCCGCAATTGCTGCAGGGTTTGTGGCGCCAATTCGAATCCGCCGCTCCGGTGGACAGCGGCCGCATTCTCGAATGGCGTTCCGGCACCGACCCGATGCCGCGGCGACTGCCTTTGCCGACTATCGATCCCTTGCGCGTTCCCGACTGGTCCCGCCCCGATTTCGCCTCAAAATCGACGCGCAAGGGATTTTCCATCGCCCTGCGTGCGATTTTTTCTTCGTTCGATCCGGGACAGATTCTCCTGGACAATCGTCTGTCGAGCGGCAAGGGCTTTTGCCTGCGCACCGCGAAAAACCAAACGGTGGAACTCGTGCTCAACGACGGACGACAGGAATGCGTCTGGTCGTGTGATCCCGGTATCCTGCAACTCGGCCGATCCCACCCTATCGTGGCTGTCGTGGACGGCGGCCCGCGCATCATCTCTTTTATCATCGACGGCAAATTGGGCGACGGCGGCGACCATCGCCAGTTCGGTTGGGGTCGGTTCAGCCCGACCCTGCTTTCGGCAACCGGAGCGGATTCGATCGATCTGGCGCCGGCATTCGCCGGAACCCTCGAGTACCTGGCCGTCTATAACCGCGCTCTGCGAACCTCGGAAGCCGTCTCGCTTTATCGGAACCGGGGCGTTGCTCCCGTTTCGCAAATTGGACTTGAGCCCATGAAAAATGGATCGTTAGACAGCCCCAAGAGGTGACCATGAAACCGATTTTTTTCTTTTTGCTGGCGCTTTTTCCTCTTTTGGCCCTTGCCCAAAGCGCAATCGACTTGCCGGCACCGCAAAAACGGATCGGCATGGATCTGATGCAGGCGTTGCAGCAGCGCCAATCCAGCCGCGAATTTGCCGCCGACACGCTTTCCCGTCAGAGACTATCGGATCTGCTGTGGGCGGCATTCGGCATCAATCGTCCCGAGTCGGGGAAACGCACCGCGCCCTCGTCCATGAATCGGCAGGAAATTGAGATCTATGCCGCACTCGCGCAAGGGCTGTATCGCTATGATGCCGCCGAGCACCGATTGCTGCGGGTTCACGATCGGGATATTCGAGCAGAAACCGGCGGTCAGGATTTCGTCGCCCAGGCTCCGCTCAATCTGGTCTATGTCGCCGATTTTGATCGACTGCGACAGGCCACGGATGCGGAAAAACGGGTGACCGCCGCCTGCAACAGCGGCTTTATCAGTCAGAACGTCTATCTCTATTGCGCAGCCGCCGGCCTGGCAACAGTGGTGCGGGGATGGTTCGATGAGGAAAAACTGGCACTGGCCATGGAGCTGCCCGATCATTTGAAAATCGTGCTCACCCAGACGGTCGGCCATCCTCGACTTTGAACCCATTCTTTTTTCAGCTGTTCTTTACCTGGCTCGCTCCCGACCCTGGCGCAGGCGTTTTGGGAGCGTTGCCGGTAGCAGCTGCAGAGCGTTCTTTGAACAGGAAAGACGAAAAAACGAGTTCGCAGCCGGATTCGTTTCTCTTTTCGCCGAAAGACGCACTGTCGCAGTTTTTTTCTTTTGTTCTTGCGTGTTTCAATAAAAATTCGTTTTTTTAATAAATCGAGGTTTGCATCTGCGCCAATCATCTGGACGAATCTTGGACGGAATTCAGGAATGCGACCGATGAAATAAAGCCCTGAAACAGAACCTGAAAAGCTGTTTCTGGGCTTTGTTTTTCCGGACTGTAAAGCTGGGTGAAATCCGCAGAAAGTGAATCTCGAATCCAATCGAAAGCTCCCTACTCGATCAGCCTGCGGCCTGTCTTTTATATGTTCTCTAGAGCATTTGAACAGAGGTGTTGACAATGAAAACCTTTCGGATCAAATCCGTGTTTTCAATGTGGATTGCTGCGTTGTTGATCTGTTCCTTGCCTGAAATGCTGACAGGTCAAATTCTTAAATGGCCGGGGGCGAAATATCTCCAGTTTTCCGGGCAAACCATGCTGTATGGGGAACTGTATGGGATGGACGGCGCCGAGCGCAGGCGTCCGCCTTCGACCGGGCGCATGGCTTTTACGCCCCAGCTCAGCATCGGCAAGGTGATGACGATCTCGGCGGATATGATTCTGTCCACCGAAGGCTCCGAGATGCGCCAGAATATGAACATCCTCGGCTTGCATCCCGCCTGGGCCTGGGGCCGTGGCCATCTCGGCGATTATTCCGATCAATTCGGGCTTTTGACCCTGAACGGGGTGAATATCAAGGGCGGAGAACTCGATCTCTTTCCCAGAAAATTTCGCTTGACCCTGGGAGGCGGGCAAACCCGCCGGGCGGTGGAAGGCTATGAACTCGAACAGAGCTATGCCCAGTATCTCTATGCCGGCCGTATCGGCTATGGCGATCCAAAAAAGCGCTATTTGGATCTGCAGGTAATCAAAGTCAAGGACGATATCGAATCCTTGCCGCGCACAGGGCAGGGGTGGGACTATACGGTTTTCAATCCGGATACCCTGCAAGTCGATGAGGATTCTCTTTGGATCGACAAGAGCTTTGCCCAAATTCGCAATACACCCCAGGAAAACCTGGTGGTGGGCACTGTCGCTCATCTCGCGCTGCCCCATGACAGCCGTCTTTCCATAGAAGCTGCTGCAGCCGCCTATACCAAAGATCTGTACGCCGATCCGATTCCGGCGGACAGCGTCGACGTGCCGCCTTTTGCTCGCAATTTGATGGATTATTTTTTTACCCCCCGGCACAGCAGTTTCGGCGATTATGCCCTGAATTCCAGCCTCGAATTGGGCCTGTTCAACGCAAAAACCCAGATCGAGTATCGCTATATCGGGCCGGGATATATCTCGCTGGGCACTCCTTCCAATTTGAACGACCGACAAGAGATTCATTTCGGCACTGCCTTTAAATGGCGGGTCCATCGAATCCAGTTCAAGGTCATGCGCTTTTCCGACAACCTTCTCGGACAAAAAGAAAATACCAATTTTCGCAATCAATTCCGAACAGGCATCAACTCGATGATCGGTCACTGGCGATCCAATATTCAAGTGAACGGATTGTTGCTCAACAATGACGCCAGCGCCGATTCGCTAGCCTACGATTTCAATACCTGGATCCTTTCCACCCATCAGGCCTATACGTTTGCCCGCGAGTCGTGGATGCGCCAGCTTGGTGTTCAATACACTTTTCAAGAAAGCAATAAGGATAAATGGCTGCAAACCACACAGGCTTCTTACCATACAGTCACGCTCACCGGTCAGATTCAACTGATCAAACAAGTGGACGCAAATCTCTCTGCAGGTCTGTCGCATCGAAATTCCGAATCCGGCGAAAAGTATACCACTCGAGTTTATTCCGCGCGATTGACACACCGCGCTTTGACGAATCGATTGATGACCGCGCTCTTTTCGTCTTCGTCGCTGATCCGCGATACGCGTATGATTCGCACCGGCGTGACCGCAAGTTATCGCCTGACCGGCAGCGCCCAAATTCATGCGACCCTTTCATCCAATATCTTTCGGGGTTCGAGGAATTACCAGGAGATCATCGGCAATCTGCGACTCTCGCACCAATTTAAAGCTCGTTGAATGACGAACATTCCGCACGGTAGGAGCGAATGATTCGAAACAGGAGTATATCATGAAGCGAATGTGTTTTGCGGTTATGACGGGCCTGTTTGTTTTGCTGCTGTCTCTGAGTTGCCGCAGTATCAACGAGCCGGAGTGGGGTGTGTTGGAGGTCGAAATGGAATGGGTCGCCCTGGACGATGGCGCTTCTCTTTCTAAAACCGGGAGCGAATCCACTGCTCCCGACGAATCCGCTCTGTCGGCTTGTGCTGCTTCTATATCCCAGATTTATTTTCAGATCGAACCGGGTCCGATCACACGCGTCTATAACGAAATTCTCGACTCGTATGAAATCCCGGTTGAATTGGGTATCTATAATATCCTGATCCAGGCTTTTTCTGCCGATTCAACGCTTCTTTTTAACGCCGACACTACAGAAATTCTGGTCCAGTCCAACAGTTTGACCCGGATCAAACTCTCAATGAATCCCACTTTTCCGTGGATCGCCCCCGAATTTGTCGGGCTTGGCTCACCGCTTATGACTTCCGACGCCTTTGGCCTCTCCTGGAGCCGCGTCGCCAACGCTCAACTCTATCGGCTAGAGGAGAGTGCCGGTTCAGCGTTTGAAACTGTTTCTGAGCTCTATGCCGGAATCGATACCAGTTTTCAGGTATCGGGAAAAACGGATGGCCATTATTATTACCGCGTCAGAGCGGAGAATCCGGTTTCTGTTTCGCCCTGGAGTTCGTTCGCTCATGTGGAAATCCGGCTCTCTGACGAGCTGACGATTGTAACGGATTCTTTGCCTGACGGACATATTCTCGAGTCCTATACCGCGGCGATTTCGTTTCGAGGGGGTGTCGCGCCATTTTCCTGTGAACTCATCGATGGTTACCTGCCGCAAGGCCTTGAATTGACACCGCCTGCGGATCAGGACACCGTTGTTTTGATCTCCGGCGTGCCTGAATTTACCGGTGTTACTGTTTTTGCCTTGCAAATAACCGATTCCGGAAACCCGCAGCAAATGGTTTCCGCCCCTTTCAGCCTAACCATTCTTCCGCAACCCTTGCAGATTGAACCGACGGATCTACCCCAGGGGGTTGTAAACAGTCCGTATCAGGCAACCCTCTCCTTTACCGGTGGAAGCGGAGATGCGACGAGCTGGATTTCAACCGGATCATTGCCGCCGGGATTGAATTTGTATTCTTCCGTTTTATGGGCCGATATTCTCGGCACGCCCGTCCAGGCCGGTTCCTATCCTTTCCGTTTAAAAATTCAGGACAATCGCTTTCCGCAATTGTCCGACAGTCTCGATCTCTCGATCACCATTGCACCCGTTTTGCTGGCGATTGCACCCGACTCGCTCGCCGATGGCCAGACCGGTCAGGCCTACAGCCAGATCCTGGCGGCAAGCGGCGGCACGCCTCCCTATACCTGGTCGATTGCATCCGGCGCCTTGCCGGACGGTTTGTCGCTCAACGCCTCCAC
>JAFGJN010000355.1 GCA_016929055.1 Candidatus Zhuqueibacterota bacterium | reverse complement strand
TTATGAGACTGAGTGCACCAAAGCAAATTACGTTTCTCATCTCTTTGATCATTGCGGTGATTGCTGTTTTGATCCAATGGACGGGCATACTCTCTTTTATTCCGATTGGATCTTTTATCATCCTGCTAATTGGTTTCATTCTATTAGCTTTGGGGACATTCGTTAAAGGGCTTTAGATGACAGGCTTATTGCTGGAGTCCTGAATGTTTTTTTAACAACTCAAAACCCGCACTTTAATTAAAGGGTGCGGGTTTTATTTTATGAATCCAAAAGGAATCAGCACCCAACAATAAGTTTTTTAATAAAATCATTTTTGAAATTTAGAATCTTCGCTTGACGAATAAAGTATCCCTTTTCAGACAGACGATCAGAAAAATTCCCTCAAGCCTGAAGTCTGCGGTAAGGATTATTGGAAGGAACATTTGCTTGTACCCAACAGGATTAATTTTCAATATTCAGCGATTCTCGATCCACGACGGACCAGGCATCAGAACGACAGTGTTTTTTAAAGGCTGTTCCTTGCGCTGTTTCTGGTGCCACAATCCCGAAGGCCTGTCGCGAACCCCTCAACTGCTCTTCCATGCCGACAAGTGTTTGGGCTGCGGCGCCTGCGCCGCCGTCTGTCCCAACGGTGTGCATCTGTTTGACTCGGGTCAGCATCGCCTTGACCGCCAGGCCTGCAGCGGCTGCGGTCTCTGCACGAAAGAGTGTTTCAGCGGTGCTCTGGAAATCGCCGGCAAAAAAATGACGCTTCGGGCGGTGCTTGAGGAGCTGCTGCGCGACCGGGCTTTTTACCGCAACGGCGGCGGCGTGACCCTCTCGGGCGGCGAACCCCTGTTGCAGTCGGCATTTTGCTGCGAATTGCTCGCTGCCTGCAAAGCAGAGGGTATCCATACCGCTGTCGAGACCTGCGGCGATGTGCCCTGGCAACGGCTGCAAAGCATCCTGCCCTATACCGATCTGTTGCTGATGGATCTCAAGGTTCTCGATTCCACGCGCCATTGCCGAGTGACCGGACGTCCCAACCAGCGCATTCTGGCAAACGCCTGCCGATTGGCAGAAACGGCTGTGGAAATCGAGTTCCGCACGCCGATCATTCCGACGGTCAACGACGGAAGCGAGGAGCTCTCGGCGTTAGCTGATTTTATCGCCACCCTGCGCCGCTTGCGGCAGCAGGCGGGCATCTCTGATGATCTGCGCTGGGAACTGCTCGCGTTTCACCAGCTCGCGAGCGATAAATACAAATCCCTGGGACTCGACTATGCGGCCGGCGCTTTGCCGCCCTTGTCAATGTCTCGTTTGGCCGAGCTCAAAAAAACTTTTGCGCTCAACCCGTTGGCATGAAAGGATCTCTCCGTGCCCACCTCGATCGATTCGCTGTTGGAAACAGGAACCCTTACCTACGATGACCGCATCGCTGCATTGCGGCAGACCAAACTGAAACACACGCAGGAAAAGTGGCAGGCGATCGGCTCTATGGATTTCGACGATCACGCCCTGGTCTTGCCACCGCCGGAATCGCGCCAGGTGGTGCAGGTGATCAGCGGTTCGGGCGTGCCGATTACCGACGTTCTGCTCAAAGAATTTCAGATCGAAAGCAACCACTCGAGCGGCGGTATTTTCGGTCCCCGCGCCGTGGGCCGCAATTTCCGCCGGCTGCTGGAAATCCACCCGCTCTATATCGATCCGATGAGCTCCCTGGCCGGCGCCTATCGCGTCAATTTCATGTCCTACCGCATTCCGGCCTGGAATCCCGATTGCGCCTATCCCCATCTTGAACCCGACATCAAGAAATACAAACTGCTACCCGGCATCGGCGCGGTGCAGCATTTTTGCCAGGATATGACCATCGGTTTGACCCTGGGGTGGGGCGGACTGCTCGATAAGATCCGCCGCTTTCGCCAGGTCAACCGCGACGACGAAGCCCAGGCGCTCTATGACGGACTTGAGGATATGGTGCTCGGCATGCAGAATTGGATCGGTCGCCATGCCGACGAGGCTGAACGAATGTCTTGGCTGGAAGAGCGGCCGCAGGTGCGGCAAAACCTGATCGAGATCGCTGCTGTCAACCACAAGCTCGTTTCCGATTCGCCCGCCACCTTTCGCGAAGCGGTGCAGTGGATGGTGTGGTACCAGATGATGGGCAAGATGTACAACATGGGCGGTTCCCTGGGACGCATCGATCAGTTTCTCTATCCCTTTTATCGCCGCGATATCGACCAGGGCCGGTTGACCGACGAGGAAGCGGTTTTTCATCTCGCCTGTCATTTTGTCATGGACACCAGCTATACCCAGCTCGGCGGACCGAATGCGGCGGGTGTGGATCAGACCAACGAGCTCTCTTTCCTTGTTCTCGAAGCCGCCCACCGCCTGAAAATTCCCGCCAACATCGGAGTCAGTGTCGGCAAAACCTGCAGCGAAGCGTTGCTACGCCGCGGCGTCGAGATCCTTTTTGCCGATCGCACCGGAATCCCGAAATTTCTCGGCGTCGACAACACCAGCATCGGCTTTGCCCGCAACGGCTATCCCATCGAGCTCGGCCGCCAGCGTGCCTATTCCGGTTGCCACTGGTGTGCCATTCCCGGCCGTGAGTATACGATGAACGATTGCGTCAAAATCAATCTCGCCGCGGTTTTCGAAACCACCCTGAACGACCTGATGAGCGACCCGACCGGGCAAACTGACAGCGAAAAGCTCTATGCCCTCTATGAAAAACACCTGCGCCGCGCCGTCGAGGTGACGGCCGAGTGCATGGATTTTCATATCGATCACATGTACAACGATTTTCCCGAGCTGCATCTCGATCTGCTCTGCCACGGCCCCATCGAGCGCGGTCGCGATGCGTCGCACGGCGGAGTCGAATTTGTCAATCTCTGTCTCGATGCCGCCGGTCTGGCTACCGTCGCCGACTCTTTTGCCGCGCTGGAACAGCGCCTGGATCGCGAAAAACGGGCGAGCTGGAAGGCGCTGAAAGAGACCCTGGATCTCAATTGGTCCGGCAGCGACGGCGAACGCATGCGCCTGATGATGCGCAGCGTGCCGCGATATGGCCAGGGCGGATCGGCAGCAGACGACTGGGCTTTGCGCATCTCGCAACTCTTTACCCGTCTGGTCAAGGAAAAACCGACACCGCACGGCTATAACATGATTCCCGGCATCTTTAGTTGGGCCGCAAATATTTTGTATGGTTTGGATGTCGGCGCCACGCCGAACGGCCGCTTTGCGCAAGCGCCGATTTCGCACGGACCCAATCCCGATCCGGGATTCCGCAAAGACGGCGCGCCCACGGCTCTGGCCGTGGCGGTGGCCGCGGTGCAGCCGGGATACGGCAATACCGCACCGCTGCAGATCGAACTCGATCCCGGAACCGTCGCTCTGGAGGACGGCGTGCAGATGACCGCCGATTTCATTCGTTCCCATTTTGAACTCGGCGGCACCCAGATCAACATCAATATCGTCGACAAGAAAAAGATCCTCGCCGCTTATGAGGATCCGGAAAAATATCCCGACCTGGTGGTGCGCGTTACCGGATTCAGCGCCTAT
>JAFGJN010000354.1 GCA_016929055.1 Candidatus Zhuqueibacterota bacterium | reverse complement strand
TTGCGGCAAAAGAGCAAGCGTTTGCCGCTTTTGCGCAGCACGGTGTTCTGCTGCAACAGATAGAGCACTGCCATCGTCAGACCTTTCCCCCTCTCGTTCAGCCGGACCGGGAGCGCCAGCGAAGCTCGAAATAGCGCTTGAGCGTGAGCGGCGGCGGCAACTCGACCGGCGGCGGCGGGTTTCTCCGTTTCGGCAGCGGCTGATAAAAATCGTCGTGTAAAAAGACAGCGCCGAGGAATTTGAATCCGCGATCGAAATCGACGATTTCGGTTTTTTTCGCATTGAGCGCGAGCTGCAATTCATCGAGCACCATTTCGGTCAGCACCACATTTTCCGCCGCTTCTTCGGGGCTGCGGCTGAGCACGAGAAAATCGTCGGCATAACGCACCAGCTTGCGGCCGAAATGCATGAGCGTTTCGTCGAGCTCGTCGAGAAAGAGATTGGCGAGCATCGGCGAGACCACGGATCCCTGGGGAATACCCTTGTCCAGCACGCGAATACTCTGGCCGTCATAGATCTCAACGCGAATCCACTTTTCGAACAGATCGACCAGTTGCCGGTCGCCGGCAAAAAGTTTGTCGACTTTGGTCAGCAACCGATCGTGTGGCACATTGTCGAAAAAAGCCGCAACATCGGCATCGACGGCATAGCGGAATCCCTGTCGATACAAGCGGCGAATATTCTCCAGAGCGGTGCGAACGCCGCGACCCTCGCGATAGGCATGCGAGACCTCTTCGAACTCGTGTTCAAAGATCTCCTTCAAAGGCAGATAAGCCGCTGCTTGCGCGACGCGGTCGCGCACAGTGGGCACGCTGAGGTAACGGACGCTGCTGCTGTTGCGTTTGGGCACCGGAAAGCGCAGCAAAGGAAACGGCGCATAGTCACCGGAGCGGATGTCATCGGCCAGGCCGTGCAGCCGGGCATATCCGCCGTGGGCGAAACTGCGAATCGTCTCGCCGTCGCTGCCGCGGCAGCCGCGGTTGTCGCGCACGCGTTCCCAGGCGGCGAGCAGATTGCTCGAGGCGACGACCGATTCGAGCAAAGCAGACGGAACCTGAACCATGATGCGCCCTCCTCAGAACCAAGAGTCTCACAGTTTCCAGGCTAGCGTGCCTTCGGCCAGCGAGGTGCGGAAACCGAGTTTCTGCACGAGATAGTCGTGCATGCCCGTATCGCGAGTCAAATGATGCACAGAGTGCGGCGACCAGGTCAGCACCGGCACAACCGAGCCGTTCTGCAGCCGATAGAGCCGCCAGAGCATGGGCGAAGCGAGGCGGCTGCTGCCCTGTGCGTAACCCATCTCTTTTTCCTCGCCGGGCTGTGTTTTCATTGTTGCACTCGACACAGAGTGCAGCAACCGTTTTTCATAGCGAAAACCGTGAATCCAGGATTGCAGACTGTCGCGTGTGTTTTCCCATTTTGCACAGGTGTCCGGAGAATCGCACAATTCGCAGCCGACAAAGACCTGATCCAGCGAATGCAATTGAAAAAAGTCAAAGGCACGCGCACGTTCCGATGTACCGTTGCTAATTTCCCAAACTCTAAATACTTTTGTCAGTCCCGTTTTCAGATAGTTGGCCAGTGAAAGGGTTGATACGAGATCGCGTTGCGGGTCGAAATCGATAAAATCTTTGAGCAGGTCCTTTTCTTGCGGGTTCCAGATCAGCGACCCATAACCGCGGCGCGAACGCCGGCCGATCGAGCCGAGATGCAGCCAGGTCCAGACGACGGATTTGAGTTTTTCTATTGGGTAGGAATGAGGTGTCCCAATAGTGAAATAGATACGATATCTCGAATTTAATTGTATCATATCACTTGGCACACGTATCCCTGCAGAGGCGTTGCTTGTCTTGTGCGGAAATAATTCGAGATTGGTTATATCGACCAAGTCAAGAGGCATAGTTCGAATCAAAACAGGCGATCCGTCTTGAATGGATCCAAAGAGTTTGTTTTCAGCATCATGTAGATAATTGCCGCTCAATCCAGCTCCACCAGCCAATGCCCGCGCCCAAAAACGCAATTGTCCGCGGATTGAAGGAGGCCGAAGGGCCAGACTGGAATCCAGTTTGCGCGCCTCAGCGCCGCCGATCATGGCGGGAGAAACAAGACTCACCTCTATCGATTTTCGCATTCAGCTCTTCTCCTGAACCGGTTCAAAATAGCCGTAGCCGGAGGCGGTTTTGGCGCCGATTCCCCATTCTTCCAGACCCTTTTTTAGCCAACGCTTTATATCGCTGTGCATATCCACGTAAGAACGGATAATCTCAAGCCGGTGCTGAAGAAATGGATCGTCTTCTGAATCATTTCTCACCTGCTCAAGTCGGAAGGGAAAAATAAAAGTCGTGCCCGGCTTGACCGCCAAAAAGTGAATGGGTTTGGGGTTTTGGTCGTCAGATGGGACTTTTTCGCCCTTGCTGTTATAGTATTCCGGATAATGCGGATTGAAAATATCCGTCTGCAAGACCGGATCATCAGTTTCATTGAATGAATCTGGGGCAGGCACAGCATCGTAGCAGCAAAGGACACCACCAGTTGGACTTTTATCGATCCAGCAAATACGAGACAACAGCGACTGTCCCTCCTCACCCAAATCTGTCAACGCCTGGCGTTTGCTGTGAAGATGGTTGATAAAAAGGGTCATCGGTTCTTTGTTTTCTCGATCATCAGCATTGCACAGACTACCAAAAAGGCAGATGATATGTTCTGCTATCTCTACCAATTCCTTCAAATTTGCGATCAGCTCAGAAGCAGGACGCCTGGAAAAATGAACAAACTTTTCAGCCAAATCCTTATCCGCCATATAATGTAATAATCCCTTGACTGATGATCCAGGGATATAGGGAAATCCATACAAGTGGTGCAGAGTAATTCCGGTTTCCAAAGCCGGGTTTTCTGCAAAACCGCAAATAAAACGCCAAATGGTCTTATATCTATAAAAATTTATATTCCCGAGTTGACTGATAGTGTTTTGGTAATGGTCAAACCAATCTAAATACCTACTTTTATTGACCTTTTGCACCTGAATTGCTATCTCTTTAAGATAAGATACGCGAGTATCATTATGTGAAAAATCTCTTTTGTTTGAAGGTGTTTTTTGAAAACAATCATACCCCTGAAACTTCATAATTGCCAACGATGGCGAAATACCATCGGAACAACGAATATTCGGTAAGTACCTGTTACGACTTGTATAAACAGTCATAATGACTCCTTTCCCGGATCCAATGCTTCGGCTGCACGTTTGATCCATTCTGCATATTTGACTGCTTCTTCCGTTAATCCGATGAGATCAATTGCAGCTTGGTCAACTGTCAATCGTTGTAGAAAAAAATCGCACCGGCCTGAGAGCCAATGATTCGCATCAGGCGAATCATTTTTTAAATGCCACCATAAACCTTGAAGTAGATATGCATAGGCATCGGACAATTTTGGCGGATAATCAAGATTGTTTTTATGAATGTCATCGTCTTTTGCCAGAAAAAAGGCCCAAGAAGCTAAAAGTCCATTCTTATGAATCATTTGGGGCAAACGTTTAGCTTCATTGATTAGCTTTTCTCTTTGTTCTTCTTTTGGGAAAGAAGTGGTCAAGCCAGACAAAATCAATTGAAACGCCCGACTGGCCCGTTTTTGTTCTCTGCTTTGCATAATATGCCTCTCAAACTAAATACAGTTCGGATACACCCAAACCGGTTGATTCGTCACCACCCAGGTGAAGAACAATCTTTTTCTTTGCATTAAATAAAAGTGTTTCAAAGTTTGTCCATTGTTCAGCCGCATCAGAATTGGGCTCTTGCGAGCCATCGCGTTTTCGGCTGGTTCCCATTACACCATAAAAGAGCGATTCTGGCGGCAGGGACTCGACAGAAAAGAGGGCGCCCTTTTTTACAGTCTTGGCGGATGTCAAAGCATTGTGCATCATCACCTGCGTCGCGTGCATGACCAGGTGGCGAAAAAAGCGATCGGAAACCAGCACAAACCGCTGAGCTAAACCCGGAGTGCCGGTTTTGCCGTCCAGGTCAGAAAGCCATTTTTTAAGCGCTTTACCTTTTTCAGCCTCAGGTTTCTCGCATTTCACCGGGAATTCTTCCAGGAAAATCTTTTCCGCAAATACAGGGGAAATTGCCTTTTCATCACTTACCGGACTGGACAGGAATGACGGGCTTTGCATCGCATTACTTTCGATCAAAAATACCGATAGATCCCGATTCCAGCGCTGCAATACAAACGGACAGGTGACATAGAGAAAAACCTGATGATCCGAGCGGACCGGAAAAAAGAGCAAACGGGCATCGTGCACAGACAGACTGCCTGCAAAACTGTTTTCCTCTGTATTCTCACCCGGTTCCGGACCGAACAACGACTGATAAGTCGGTTTTTTTGATTCATCTATTTGACTGATTGTTCTTGCCGAATCGCGCAAGCTTCCCCGGGTTCCGGATCCCGGTATAAAAGGAAATCCGGTTGCTTTTTCTCGGATCACCGGCAAATCGACCACACCCACATCCTGTCCGCAACCGATGTGTAAAGGAGTGAGGTTTCGGTAAAACACAATGTGATGCACATAGTCCATGATCTCGACTCTCCTTTTTTATCACCAATTTCGATGATTCATGAATTGATTAATGGCGCCCCAGCCGGGAAAAGGCAAGATGTTCGTGAATCCTTTTGCTCCCATTCGCATGGTCGGATCGCCGAAAAACTGCGATCGAAGAAAGAGCGCAACCGCACTGAACGTGCCATTCGGATTCTGGAAAACTTTAAGGTGAATTGGAGATGCCCGGCGAATAACAGTCAATTCGCCTGCTTTTGTCGTCCCTCCATATTCCATCATCCAGGGTGGCCTTTTGCGGTTATTCCCCGGGTTATACGGCATGCCAAAGGCAAGCCGCTGGGGAATTCCCGACAACCGTTTTGGGGCATGTGAAGACCAGTCGCGGCATTCTGTGGTGTGATCGGATTGAGCGACAGGTGGGCTGCTGCCAGGATTTCGAAAATCATAAAGGCGCGTATCTTTAAAAATTTTATAGAAAAAAGCAAAGACATCTCGATAACTCTTGGACTGAGTAAGAACTTTAATTTTCGCATGTGTCAAGCTGGAAAAAGCCGAATAGGCCGGTTCAGAACCCGTATGGGTAGGATTGAGGAGATCAAAGCCGGTCAACTCTTGCGCCTGTTGCCCAAACCATGAGCGCATTTGCGTGGGGTCATTGGGCGGATGTAAATCCAATCCCTCAACCCAGACTGATCCCCAGCCCCGGCGGTTGCGGGAACCCAGGCCGCCGAAAATGGAAAGAAGCATTAAACATTTTTTCAGTTCATTAATTTGGCCATCAGTCCCGCATGCTCGAAAATTGAAAACAGACCCTGGAACAATCGCCTCACGGTGGCGGGAATCGTTATGGGAAGTACTTCCGCCCAAGTTGCGATCAAAGAGCAGAGGACCATAGCCGAGATAGGCATCGTGATATCCCGCATCGAGCCATTCGCCTTTTCCGACTTTTTGAACACCAAATTTTTGCTCTCTTGCAGGAATAATTCGAACGCCCTGACCGGTTTCGGTGCTACCGAAAACCTCTGCTTCCTTTGCAAAGACAGCCTTTGCGTCAACATCATAATTCAATGACCGAAACCAGTAGCGAAGCACACCTCGCAATGAAGGAATGCGCAAGCCGTCTCCTTCAGGACCAATGATGCGATGCATCACTTGCTGATGGTTTCGATCATACGTGCCTGTTCCTTCCTCCATGCACCCGGCGATAAACATGGGAGAAATGACATGCAGAGAAAAATCATATTTAGGCAATTTCGCCTCCGATTATTTTACAAGGGATCGGTAACAGGTTTGTCCTCCCAGAAAAGCTGAAGCACGATACCGATTGCCATGGCGATCGCCAATGTCAATATTCCCTGACTGGCATAAATGGATTTTGCCTGCCAGGATGGCTGCGGTGTTTCAGTCAGTTCAATTAAAAATCTTTGGCAAAACACGCTGCCGCAAAGCGAATAGGATAGTGCTAAAGAAAAAAGCGGTAAAGCACGAGAAATCAAATTCCGGGTCGACAATTTTGGATAAATTCTTCGCTGAACCGCGATACACAAATAACCAAAAACAAACAAAACAATTAAAAAAGAAGCACCCAGGTTTACTTTTACATCCCTTGCGTTGACAAGAATTTTTAACAGATCTGAAGCAGAGAAAAAGAATAAATAACCCACACCGATGGCAGCTGCCAGCCGTGGAACAAGAGTTGACGCATTGCGAATAAATCCCATTTCTCCGCATGGAATGCATAAAAAAAAGAGCAGGATTAAAAGTATCGCAGCCATTGGGCCACTCAGCAAACCATAAGGATTCATCGGTCCAAAATGGTAAACCACAAAAAGGGAGATGGCAGACAAGAGAAAGA
>JAFGJN010000049.1 GCA_016929055.1 Candidatus Zhuqueibacterota bacterium | reverse complement strand
TGGCTGAAGCTGCTTGAGTCCGAGCGAGATGCGGTCTTTGGCTTCATTGAAATCAAGCACCACGACTTTGATCTTTTCATCCAGCGAGACGATTTCCGATGGATGCGACACGCGTCCCCAGGAAAGATCGTTGATGTGCAGCAGGCCGTCCACGCCGCCCAGATCGATAAAAACGCCGAAATCGGTTATGTTCTTGACCGCCCCTTCCAAAATCTGACCGCGTTCGAGATCGCGCAAAATCTTTTCGCGTTGTCCTTTGAGTTCCTGTTCGACCAAAACGCGATGCGACACGACGATGTTTTTGCGCATGTGATTGACTTTGACGATCTTGAATTCCATGTTCCGGCCGATCAGTGCATCAAAATCGCGAATTGGACGCACATCGATCTGAGAACCCGGGAGAAATGCGTCCACACCACCCAGATCGACCACAATGCCGCCCTTGATGCGTCGAGCACAGCGCCCTTCAATGATCTCGCCATTTTCGAATTTATTGATCAGCCGATCCCAGGCTTGCATAAAATCAGCCTTCTTTTTCGACAACACCAAAAGTCCTTCGGCATCTTCAATGTCGTCGATATAGACTTCGATATTATCGCCTACCACCACATCACTGGGATCCGGGAATTCGTCGATCGGAACTGTGCCTTCGGATTTGAAACCAATATCGATCGATACTTCCTTATCATTGACCGCCAGCACTTTTCCCAGCACGACTTGACCTACGGAAAAATCGGACATGGTCTCTTCGTAGAGCTTGGCCAACGATTCAAATTCCTGCGGCGTATATTCCTGTTCCAGCTTGTCCAATTCCGCAACGTCCTGGTAGACCCGAGCCGGCATCGATTTATCATCCGCTCTTTTATTTTCCGCTTTTGAGGGTTCCACAGTCGCCGTTACCGGCGTTGGATCATCGGTTTTTAGTGACAGGTTTTCCTCGTCCGTAACCTGGACGGGAGTGGATTCATTGGGATTTTCATCCGGGGTTTGAAGGTTGGTTGGTTTGTCCATGATTTAGTCGTTTCCTCCTTTTTATTGACAAAACGCCCTTATTGGACGGTTTCTTTGCTCAACTCTTGGACGAATAATTTAAAACCTTAATCGCTCGAAGGAAAAACAGCATTCCACGGTGATGGATTTTAAGCAACGATAAAATGCTGGGAACCGTGCTTAAACTTTTGCTGTTCGCGATATAAAGCGCTTTTCTAATAAAACACACACCTGTTCGAGCTGTCTACGAGGTGTAGACAAACCGCCGGTAATTCCAATCCGTTCGGCTTGTTCGAACCATTCATTCCGGCACTCGGCTGGTTCCTGTATGCGATAGCTGCGCGGATTGGTCCGTTCGCAGACGGCATGCAGGACACCGGTGTTCGAACTTTCCTTTCCACCGACCACCAGCACCACATCCACCTCAGCAGCGAAACGCTGCAAGAGATCGAGACGCCGATTGACCGAACGGCAGGTCGTATCAAAGGCCTCCACCTCTATGCCACGGCGGATCAGCCGGTCACGAACCCCAATTAAGAGCGAGCGTTCGGCGGTCGTCTGGGCCACCACTATTTTTTTCCCATTCGCCGAAACCGATTCCGCGTCATTCAGCGTTTGCAGAACTTTGGCTCTACCGTTCGAATGGCCGAGCAGCCCGATCACCTCGGGGTGTCCTTTTTTGCCAACAATTAAAATTTCATTTTCGCCTAGGCTCTTTTCGGCTACGAGCTTTTGCAGTCGCGCCACGATAGGACAGGTAGCATCGATCATTTCCGCCGCCGTCTCCTTTAGCACCATACGAATCCGCCGAGCAACACCATGGGAACGAATCAAGACGCGTTTTCCCGCCAATTCGCTTTTGCGTCCGATCGTTTCATCCATTTGCTGCACGGTTGCCAGGCCGAGCCGCTGTAGCCGCTCCACTTCATCGGGATTGTGAACCAGCGGACCATAGCAATAAACCGCTCCCGATTGCAAGGCCTTTTCGGCCAGATCAATCGCCCGCTGTACGCCGGGGCAAAAGCCGGCTTGAGGGTCGATCAGGAACTGCATGCGGCCATCCGTTTTTCAGCCAATCGAACGACCATCTCGACCTGTTCTTCGATGGTCAATTCGCCGGTATCGATATCCACCGCGTCGTCCGGACGACGCAGCGGGCTGTGTTCGCGTGTCGAATCGGTGTAATCGCGTTTCAAAATATCTCGATAGACAGAATCGAAATCGGCTTTTACGCCTTTTGCCGCCAATTCTTCCATCCTGCGTTGAGCCCGCACCTCATTCGGAGCGATCAGATAAATTTTGAGGTGCGCATTTGGAAATACGACGGTTCCCATGTCGCGACCTTCAGCCACCAAACCGCCTCTATCGGCCATTTGTCGCTGTTTTTGAACAAGAATCTCACGCACCCGTGGATTCGCCGCAATCGGAGAGATAGCGTTGGTCACACGCGGCAGGCGGATGGCCTGGGTCACATCGCACTCGTTGACAAATATCAAAGGAGCGCCGCTATCCGATTCCCGTAAAACAATTTTGGCTTCATCGGCCAGATTTGCCAGCGCAGTCTCGTCGCGCACATCGACCTGTTTTTCGAGCGCCAACCAGGTCAGGGCGCGATACATGGCACCCGAATCGAGATATAAAAAATTCAGCCGTTCGGCGACCTGCTTGGCGGTGGTGCTCTTGCCGGAGCCGGCCGGCCCGTCCAGCGTTACGATAAAGGTTTTGCGCGGCAAAGCGCTCATTGTCTTGCTCGCTTGCGCAAACCGACCGTCTGGTAGAGCAATCGGACTTCTTCCGCTTTGAGATGGCGGTAACGACCACGCGGCAGATCGCCTAACAGGAGCGGCCCGATCTGAACCCGTTTAAGTGATTCAACTTCATAATCGAGCTGCTCGAGCATACGCCGGACCAAACGATTGCGCCCCTCGCTGACTCGGATTTCCAGACGATGAGGATCGGAATCGTAGAAAAAGGCTTCACAGGGCGCTGTCGGGCCGTCTTCCAACTCGATTCCCCGGGTCAGCGAGACGAAATCCTGTTGATGAAACGAGCGATTCAGTTTGACACGGTAGATTTTGACCACCTCATATTTTGGATGGGTGAGGCGATAAGCCAAATCGCCGTCATCCGTCATTAAAAGCAAACCTTCGCTTTTCGCATCCAGACGGCCGACGGGAAACAACCGGGCCTTGCTTCGGACCAAATCCAGAACCGTTTTACGGCCGCGCTCATCGCTGGCACTGGTGATCACGCCGCGCGGCTTGTTGAGCATAATGTAGGTGTGGCGCTCCTGGGGTCGCACCCGCTTGCCGTCCACAAAGATGCGGTCACGTTCTTCATGAATCAGAGTCGCCAAAGAGTCGACAGGTTTGCCGTTTACCGTCACTCGGGATTCCAAAACCAACTGTTCCACTTTGCGCCGGGACCCAAGCCCACAGAGCGCGAGGTAGCGATTGATTCGCATCATGTCCGGTCGCTCTGATCGTTTTCAACCGCCGGCGAAAGCTCTCGATTGTCACCATTCGCCTCGACCTCTCTATCCGGTTCGGCCTCGGGTTCCAATTGGAGCAGCTCCTCTTCGGACATATCCTGGAGAATCTTGCCGCCCTCTCCTTCGGCGAGCAATTGCTCGATTTCCTTGGGTTTGGGCAATTCGGCGATATCGTTAATGCCGAAATATTTCAAAAAATCAAGAGTTGTCCGAAACAGCAGAGCCCTTCCGGGCCCACCATCACGGCCGCTGATATCGATGAACCGCCTCTCGAGCAAACCTTTGATCACTCCATCGGAGTTGACGCCGCGGATGGCATTGATCTCGACGCGGCTGATCGGCTGTTTGAAAGCGATGATCGCCAGTGTTTCCAGCGCGGCACGGCTCATACGCGACCGCTCCTTTCCAACAAACATCTTTTTGACAAAAGGCGCATATTCCGGACGCGTTGCAAAGATATAGCCTCCGGCCACCTTTTTCAGAAGCAAAGCGCGATTCTCCAGACTCGCTTCCAAAGTCTCCAGAGCGGATTCGATTTCGGTGCGGCTTACCTCTTCCAGGATCGATTCTATCTGCCGAAGCGATAAAGGCGAGTCAGAAGCGAATATAATCGACTCGAGAACCCTGGATAATTGTTCTCTATCCATCGGCAAGCTTGAGTTTGATTGCTGCAAAATTGATCTCCTGAACCGCATGGATAACGCGCCGTTTAATCAACTCGAGAATGGCGATAAAAGTCACGATCATCACCATACGCGTATCGGTTTTCAGAAACAATTCGGAAAACTCGAGTTCGCCTCTCTCCTGCAACTGTTTCTGAACATAACCCAGGCGCTCTTCCAGCGAAACCGCTATTTCCTGTACCCGATGAATCGTCACTTTTTTCCGCTGCTGCAAGACCTTTTGAAAAGCACCGATCAGGTCGAATAACGAGACTTGATCCGAAGCCTCTTCGTCGACAATCGAACCGCCGTCCTCAATTCGAAAATTACCGCGTTGATAGATCTGCCGACTGGTATCTTCAAAATCGCTCAGTTGCTCCGCGACATCTTTGAAGCGCTTGTATTCCAACAGGCGCTGCACCAATTCCTGCCTGGGATCGATCTCTTCTTCCTCTTCCGGTTCGATTTCGGGTTTGGGCAGAAGCATTTGCGCCTTGATGCGCATCAATGTGGCGGCCATGAGGATGAAATCGCTGGCTGCCTCCAGATCTAAAAGCTGGATAATTTCGACATATTCTAAAAACTGTCGCGTTATTCCGGCAATCGGAATATCAT
>JAFGJN010000353.1 GCA_016929055.1 Candidatus Zhuqueibacterota bacterium | reverse complement strand
GGTTGGTTCCCCTTATTGGTGCCCTGGGGATACTGCTGGCAGGGTGTGCGGCACAAGTGCCCAAACCGGGACTTCCGGACAAGCTATTGACGCCGGTTTTTGCACCGATGGAACGAATGCGAGCACCTGCACTGCCACAGCCGGAGAGCCGATTGCTGCATCTGGCGGCTGTGGGCGATTTGATGCTCGGTTCCTGGGTGATCGACAAAGTCGAACGGCTGGGAGTCGATTATCCCTTTGACGGTACCCGGTCGGTGGTGCAGGCGGCCGACGTCGCCATCGCCAATCTCGAGGCACCTCTGACCGATGGCGGTGCCGAGTTTGCGGACAAAACCTATACCTTTCGCGTGCCGACGCATTTTGCTCACGGTATCCGTCGTGCCGGTTTCGATGTGGTGACTCTGGCCAACAACCACATCGTCGATTATGGCTGCGATGGTCTGGCCGACACCCGCACCGCTCTCGATTCCGTGGGCGTGCTTTATTGTGGTGCGGGAGCGAATCGGGAGCAGGCTTGTCAGCCTGTAATCTGGGAGCAGGGAAATCGGCGGGTGGCGTTTATCGGTTATTCCTTTACCTTTCCGACCGAATTCTGGGCGGGGCGTGATCGCTGTGGTACCTGTCACCCGTCGGAAATTTTGATGGAGGAGACGATCCGTCAGGCACGAAATCAAGCCGACTGGGTGGTGGTCAGTTTTCATTGGGGCCAGGAAAAGCGTGAAACGCCCAAAGAGTATCAGGTTTATTTTGCCCATCGGGCTATCGATTCGGGTGCGGATCTCGTGCTTGGCCATCATCCGCATGTGCTGCAGGGGCTGGAGATCTATCGCAATCGGCTGATTGCCTATAGCCTGGGCAACTATGCCTTTGGATCTTTTAGCCGTAATGCTCGGGACAGCATCATTCTTCGCGTCTTGCTTCAGGACAATGGTTTGCTCTTTGCCCGAGTGGTGCCGATTTCAGTATACAACCATTCGGTGGAATTTCAGCCGCAACTTTTATTCGGCAGTGAAGCCGAGCGCGTGGTACGCGATCTGAATCGCCTGTCGGCTCCGCTGAACAACGGGCGTAGTGTTTTGCGTTCGGACGGTGTTCTTTTGCCGCTGGCCGTCTCGGCCCGATAGACGGAAACCTGAAGCTACATCGAACACCAAACATCGCACGGTTCGAGAGGGGCATGTTATGAATCGCATCCAGGAACCGGCAAGAGAAGAATTCATTCAAAGCCTTTGGGCCCTGTTGGCTGGACGCATGGCTCCGCTTTTTCTGTGCGATGGTCGGGAACTCTTGGTTCTTGAACCCGGGACGCGCAACCGCGACGCCGGTCCCGATTTTCTCTCCGCTTTGATCATTATTGATGGCAAAATGCAGCGCGGTGACGTAGAAATCCACCCACTTGCCGATGACTGGTATCGGCATCGTCATCACCTCGATCCCCGTTACAACCGGGTGGTTTTACATGTGGTGACCGATCCGTGCCCGCCCGATTTTGCCACCCGCCGTCAGGACGACGAAATCATTCCCACCTTTAATTTAGATAGCAGTCTGGATCCCGGTGCTGAACTGCTCGACAAGGGGCTTGAAACCGAAAGGGGGTGGCTAAAGGATCCAACAATCGATTGTGCGCTGGCCCGGCAACCGGCGGAACAAATAGCGATTCGGCTGGATGATGCCGGACGCATCTGGCTCCAGGTCAAATCCGACCGGTGGCTCGAGCGTCGTTCGGCCGTATCCTGGGACCAAATATTTTATGAGGCCTTGTTCGAAGCATTGGGTTATTCCAAAAATTCGATACCGTTTCTCAACTTGGCGCAGCGATTGCCCTGGGATCGGTTGCGCACGATTTTACTCGAGCACCAGGGCGATTCTTATGCGCTATGCAGCGCGCTCTTGTTCGGAACTGCCGGTTTGCTTGAAAAAGCGGGCAAAGAAGTGCAGGGCTTTCCCCCTGCAGCGGAGGTGCTTTGGCAACGCATCGCCGCAGACCGTTCCCTGAGTGGCCTTGAGACACACAATTGGACATTTTTTCGGCTTCGCCCCAATAACTTTCCCACCCGGCGTTTGCAATCAGCAGTCGTTTTGGTCATGGAATTTTTGGAAAAAGGATTTTTGCCGCTTTTGCTGGCGCAGGTCGCGGACAACGGGCTCTCTCCGCAGAAACAGGTTCGGCAATTGGTGAATCGGATCGCTGTTCGCCGAATGGAATCCGGCGGAGTGGGTGTCGAGCGTGCTCGTGATATGGTGGTCAATGCCGTTTTGCCCGTACTCTTGGCCTATGCACGGGAAACCGATGACCCAAAATTGAGTGCCCGTTTGCTCCATCTTTTGGCAATTTTCCCCCTACTCGCTTTAAATGAAAACAGCCGCGCCATGGGCAGACGATTGAGCCTGCCGAACTCGTATCGGCTGACGACTCGACAACAACAGGGTGCGCTCTATTTGTATCGATGGATCTGCGCCGAAACCGGTATCTGCCGGCGCTGCCTTCACTCTCTTCATTCTGCGGGGTAACAGTTGTCCTGCTATCCTCGCTATTGACTTTTTGCTGGTTTTTTTGTAAGTTTTATAGTTTAAATCACTCTTGTCCAGAACAACTTTTTAATGGTTTGAATAACTATAAACAAATAATAGACTTGTCATAATCAAAAATGGTGTTCAACCCGGCCTTTCATTTTAGGGATTTGACGCTGTTTTTGCATCAATTAGAGTGTGCGGTGTCTCCAAATGGGACACCCGTGAGTTTAAATCGTTTTGCGCAATCGTCCGTTAGGGGCGTGACCGTAAAGAGGTGCGAATCATCGTTTTGGCGGGCTCGCAATGGAGCCGAGTGACATCATTCCCGGGACGCTTTACCTGGTCGCCACACCGATCGGAAATTTACGGGATATCACGCTTCGCGCGATCGAGATACTAAAAACTGTGGATCTCATTGCTGCCGAGGATACGCGGACGAGCCGCATTTTGCTCGATTATCACCGAATACAGACGCCAGTGATCAGCTATCACGATCATAACAAAGAGCGCATCACTCCCCGTTTGATTTCTCGATTGTTGGATCAGCAAAGCGTCGCCCTGATCAGTGACGCTGGCACGCCTGGCATATCGGACCCGGCTTTTTACGCGGTACGCGAGGCAGTTGCCCATCAAATCCGGGTGGAAGCTATTCCCGGCTCAACCGCCATGATTTCGGCGGTGATTCTTTCGGGTTTGCCGACGGATCGTTTCGTTTTCGAAGGTTTTTTGCCAGCGCAAAAAGGCCGACAAAAGCGGCTGAAAGAGTTGGCGGAGGATCCGCGGACTCTTGTTTTTTACGAATCGCCGCATCGTCTGGAACGGACGTTGAACGATTTGTATCGTGTGCTCGGAGATCGGCCGATAGCCGTGGCGCGTGAATTGACAAAAAAATTCGAGCAAGTCGTGCGCACTACTCTGGCGGAGGTCGATCAACAGGGGGTAACCTGGCCGATCAAGGGCGAGTTTGTCCTGGTCATCGGTGGATTGACGCGAAAACTTAAAAGAACGGAAGAATCATGAAACTGGTCATGATACCGGATCGATGGAAAAACGGATTTCGGGCTCTGTTTGAACCGCTGGTTCGTTTTTTGGTCCGTTTGAAACTAAACCCCAACCATTTGACCACTCTATCGCTCGTTTTGAGCGCGGTTGCAGCCGTCTATTTTGGCAAAGGATCATTGCGCTTGGGTGCGGTTTTCCTGCTCATCGGCGGGATGTTCGATATGATCGATGGCGCGGTTGCGCGCGCCTCCAATCGCGTTACCCGATTCGGGGCGCTTTACGATTCGACTCTGGACCGCTATGCCGAAATTTTGATTTTTTTTGGAATTGGTTACCATTTCGTCTCTTCTCTCAGCGAAACGTCCGTCTGGTATGTTGTCGGCAGTCTGGCCGTTTTTCTCGGTTTGGCCGGAAGCGTCATGGTCAGCTATGTGCGCGCCCGGGCTGAGGGATTGGGATTCGATTGTCGTGTCGGGCTGATGCAGCGTCCCGAAAGATTGGTGCTCCTGAGTTTGGGAGCCCTGATCTCGGTGCATTTGTTGATCCTCGCGCTTTTGGTGATCGCGGTTCTGGCCAATTTTACCGCGTTTCAGCGCGTCTATCACATCTGGGCCAATGAAAACTCGAAAAGATGGAGCAAATTGCCCTCGGATATCGGGCACGAATAAACGCTTTATTTGGTGCGAAACACCGAATTTTTAACCTTTTTAGGAGGGATAGCCGTGCAGCGGATATTATGCCGATCCAAAATTCACCGCGCACGCGTCACCGACAAATCGCTTAACTATGAAGGCAGTCTGACTGTGGACCGCGATTTGATGGATGCGGCGGATATGATGCCTTTTGAAAAAGTTCAGGTCGTGAACATCAACAACGGATTGCGTGCGGAAACTTATCTGATCGAAGGCGAGCGGGGGAGCGGCGACATCGTCGTCAACGGCGCTTTGGCCCGTTGGGCAGAAAAAGACGATTTGCTGATCATCCTCACCTATGCCGTGGTGGACGAATCCGAGCTCGAGCGTTTCGAGCCGCGTATTGTTCTGGTTGATGGTGACAATCGAATCGTCAAATGAGATCGAACAGCAAAATTTTTGAACGCAATGGCGTTCAATTTTTCTAAACGAGCGCAAAATATGAGTAATCGGAGAAAGGAGCGGAGACAGTGATCGACAAAGGAGTCAAAATTAAAGAGGCCAAGGGTAAGCTTGGCATTTTGTTGCCTGGGCTGGGAGCCGTCGGAACGACCCTGATCGCCGGTGTGGAGCTGATTCGGCAGGGTTTTTCCAAACCCTTTGGGTCGGTGTCGCAGATGGGCACCATTCGTCTGGGCAAGCGGACTGAAGATCGAGTTCCCAAAATCAAGGATTTTGTGCCCTTGGCCGATTTAAAAGACGTCGTTTTCGGCGGCTGGGATCTGTTTCCGGAAAACGCCTATGAATCAGCCCTGCATGCAGGCGTGCTCAGCAAAGAGGATCTGGACAAGGTTCGCCCTCAGCTGGAAGCGGTCAAGCCGATGAAGGCTGTTTTTGACAATTTCTATGTCAAACGCCTGCACGGCACGCATATCAAAACCGGCTCGACCAAGATGGATCTGGCCGAACAGCTTATGGCCGATATGCAGGAATTTAAAAAAACGCACAATCTGGATCGTCTGGTGATCGTCTGGTGTGCCAGCACTGAAATTTATCTCGAACATGATCCGGTTTACGACTCTTTGGCCTCTTTTGAAAAGGGTCTGCGCGAAAATCATGTCGCCATATCTAACAGCATGATCTATGCCTATGCGGCGTTGAAACTGGGTATCCCCTACGTCAACGGTGCACCGCATACCACCCATGACATGCCGGCATTGCTGGAATTGGCCAAACAGAACCAGGTACCGGTGGCCGGGAAGGATTTCAAGACTGGCCAGACATTGATGAAAACCATCATCGCTCCAGGGCTCAAGGCGCGCATGCTCGGTGTCGAGGGCTGGTTCTCGACCAACATCCTCGGCAACCGTGATGGCGAGGTGTTGGATGATCCGGGCTCTTTTAAATCCAAAGAAGTAACCAAGCTCTCCGCTCTGGAATACATTTTTCAGCCCAAAAAATACCCCGAATTGTATGGCAACTTGTATCACAAGGTGCGGATCAACTATTATCCTCCGCGCGGCGACAACAAAGAGGGTTGGGACAATATCGATATCTTTGGCTGGCTTGGCTATCCGATGCAGATCAAGGTCAATTTTCTCTGCCGTGACAGTATCCTAGCCGCCCCGGTTGCTCTGGATCTGGCACTTTTTATCGATCTCGCCCACCGTGCCGGCATGGCTGGCATCCAGGAGTGGCTCTCTTTCTTTCTCAAGAGTCCGATGGTGGCTGAGGGGCTCTATCCCGAACACGATCTTTTTATTCAGTCGATGAAAATGAAAAACACGCTTCGCTATATGATGGGTGAGGATTTGATCACTCATCTCGGCCTTGAATACTATGATTGACCTGTCGTGCGCCGGGGCCCTGATTTAGGGGCCCCGGCGCACCAGAATTCCACCAGGACAGGTTCGGAGAGAATAGACGAGATTGAAAAAGCACTCACCCGTCAAGACGATTTTAAAGACATTGATGCCGGCCATCATCGATTTGTCTTCGCAGACGCTGATGTGGACCATCGAGGCGATTTTAATCGGCAAACTTTCGGCATCGATGTTCGCCGGCCACGGCATGGCGATTCAGGTTGTGCTGGTCTTTTTTGCAGTGCTTTTAACCTTTGTCGTCGGCTCGAGTTTGATCATCAATCGCTACCTGGGAGCTCAGGATTCCTGGAAGGCCAACCATATCTTTGGCCAGGCGATGATGATGGCCATCATCCTGTCGGTTGTTTTTGCCTTGATCTGGTATTTCGGTGCGGTCCAATTGTTCAAAATCATTCGCGAAGGTGAATCCGGAATGGCACAAGATGCCGGTATCACCTATCTGCGGACTGTCGCTCTTTTTGCGCCGTTGCTGATCACCAATTTTGTAGCCATCGGAATTTTGCGCGCCGTGGGCGACACCCGTTACTCGATGACGATCAATATCCTCATCAACAGCATCAATTTGTTTCTCGCACCCACCCTGATTTTTGGTCTGTTCGGCTTTCCTCGCCTCGAGGTCAAAGGCGCGGCCCTGGCAGCAGGAATTTCGCACAGTATTGGTTTTATCGCGACCTTTGCTCTTTTGCGCAGCCGTCGAACAAAGCTTTTTTTGTCGTTTCGCGAATTGACCCGGCCGCGTTGGGAAAGCTTTCGCGCTTTGTTCGAAACCGGACTTCCGACCACCATCGAACAATTGACCTGGGCATTGGGCCAGTTGGTGGTGACCGGTTATGCCGCTGGTATCTATGTCGTGGTGCTGTCCACCCATACGGTTTTCGTGCGGATTCAGTCGGTTTTGTCGATGGTCTATATGGGATTTAGCCTGACCGCCATGTCGATGATGGGGCAAAACCTCGGAGCAGCAAACAATGTTCTCGCCTATCGCATGGCGCGTACAGCCAATCGTATGATGATAGTGTTTGTTCTGGTGATCGTTCTGGTGATGATCATTTTTTCCAAAGCTCTGATCCATGTGTTTACCACCGACCCCGCGACTGTTGCCCTGGGGCAAAAGGCGATCTATATCTTTGCCCTGGCGCAGATTCCCAAAGCGATGAACAATGTTTTGGCCGGAAACCTGCGCGGCGCGGGTGAACTCAAATGGCTGATGTGGACCACCCTTGTTTTTGTCGTGATTTTCGAGGTCGGTTTAAACTGGTTCAGCGCTTTTGTTATGGGATTCGGCCTCTATGGTATTTGGGCGGTTCAGACATTCGACGAGTCGATTCGAGTCGGATTGAACTATTGGCGGTTTCACGGAGGTAAATGGAGGATGCTCGATTCCGAATGACTCCTCGAACCTCTACACTGCCCGAGTTGTTTATCACGTTTGAAGGAATCGATTTTTGCGGCAAAAGCACGCAGATTTCTCTTTTTTATAAACGTTTGCAGAGCTGTGTCCGGGATTGTCTGTTGGTGCGGGATCCCGGTGGCAATGCCATCTCGGAAAAAATACGGCATATTCTTCTCGATCCGGGCAACACGCAAATGGCGGCCTGGACCGAGCTTTTGCTTTATGAAGCGGCACGCGCACAGATGGTGCAGGAACAAATTTTACCCGCCTTGCGGCAAAAAAGTACCGTCGTTTGCGATCGATTTTTCGATTCTACCACCGCGTATCAAGGCTATGGTCGCGGGCTCGATGCTTTGCGCGTCGAGGCGGCGAATAGGCTGGGTTCCTGCGGTCTGACTCCGGGCCTCACATTCGTCATCGATTTGGAACCCGAAAAAGCATTGGCGCGTAAAGTCAAGAGTCGACAAACGCTCGATCGTATGGAATCCGAAGGACTCGAGTTTCAACATCGAGTGCGCGAGGGATTTCTGGAAATCGCCCGCCGTGAACCCGAGCGTTTGGTGGTCGTCGACGGAGACCGTTCGATCGAGGATATCCAGAGCGTGATCTGGGATCGATTTAATCGAGTTTTTCCAACAGCTCACTTGAAGTGAGGATACAATTATGTCCATAAATAAAAAACGCTGGTTGACCGGCCTGCTGGGCGCTTTGATTCTCGCCCTCAGCGGCCTTTTTTCTGGATTGTACAGCGATTCGGCACAGGATGTTTATTACCAGGTCGCTCAAAACATTCGCCTTTTCGGACAGGTCTACCAAACGGTAACCGATCGCTACCTGCAACAAGTCGATGCGGAAAAATTTATGCGCGCAGGTATCGACGGCATGCTCGAACGACTCGATCCCTATTCGGTCTATCTTGAAAAAGAAGGATCGGATGAGTTGCGGATCATGACCAGCGGAAAATATTATGGCGTTGGTATGCGTATTGTTCTGCGCAACGGCTGGGCTACGGTGGCCGAGCAGCCGTTTCCCAACAGCCCAGCCGCTCGAGCCGGTATCCGTGAGGGCGACCAGATTATCGAAATCGACGGTGAAACCACAAAGGGCTGGAGCCTTTCCGAGACCGCCGGTCATCTGCGCGGCACGGAAAAAGGCAGCGAAGTGCGTATAAAAATACGGCGTATCGGAGAAAAAGAAGACCTGGCCTTTACCCTGATTCGCGACGAAATCGTGGTGACAAACATACAATTTTCGGGATTCATTGAGCCGGGTGTCGGACTGATCAAACTGGCCCAGTTTAACCGCGATGCAGCCGATCAGATCCAGGACGCCATCGAAGAGATGATGGACCAGGGGCTCACCTCTCTGATTCTCGACCTGCGCGGAAATCCCGGAGGTTTGCTCGATGTGGCGGTCCAAGTTGCCGATCTTTTTCTCGACAAAGGCGAGCTCGTTGTCTATACCCAAGGGCGATGGGAAAACACCCGTCAGGACTTTACCACCCGCAACCCCGCTGTTCTGCGAAACGATATTCCTCTGGTTGTTTTGGTAGACGGTTATAGTGCCTCTGCATCGGAAATCGTTGCCGGAGCGATTCAGGATCTCGATCGCGGGGTAATCATCGGCAGCGAAACTTTTGGCAAAGGACTGGTACAGACGGTCGTGCCGCTGGATCGCCGCGGTGAAAAACAACTGAAACTCACGACCGCCCAATACTATATGCCCAGCGGTCGGCTGATTCAAAAAGCCGACATTTTTCAGACCGGGCGCCTATCCGTTTTTGTCGGTGTAGATTCGATCGCCGGCAAAACTAACGACAAGGATTCAAGCGCCGTACCGATTTTTCAGACCAAAAATGGCCGTGAGGTTTGCGGCGGCGGTGGCATTCGTCCGGACATCACAGCGGAAAATTTCGAACTCAATCGCTATGAAATCGAACTGATGCGCCGTTCGATGTTTTTCAACTACAGCCTTAAACACCTGTCCGAAAATCCCGACATTTCGCCTGATTTTGTCGTAACCGACGCCATTTTGGAGGATTTTGAGTCGTTTACTCGCAGCAAGGAATTCACCTTTGATCCCGATGGTTATGAGCAGGTGCAAAACCTTGGCGAGTTGGTCAAAACCGATAGCCTTTACCGGCCGCTGAAATCGACACTGAAAGAGCTCGAAAGCCGGTTCGAAGAGATTCGTCGAACCGAAATGGCTGCTTCGCGCGAGCATATCCGCCTTTTCCTCGAGCGAGAAATCGCCGGCAAAGCTTTCGGCCGTGATGCCTATTATCGAGTATCTTTCCGCAGTGACCAAATTTTGCAAAAAGCGTTGGAATTGATCAATGATTCAGAGCGTTATCAAAAGGTATTAAACAGTGCGACAAAATCGGTTGCGGCAAAAGCCGATTGATACGACTCTGACAGGCCCCTTCCCAATCGCTCTTTTCCGATGAAGAAAAGAAAGGGATAGAAAAGCCGTTGAGCGGCAGGTGGGGGCGTTTGTATGCAGATAGAACAGATAAAAATAAAGCAAACAGAGAAAAAGACGCAAAAGGAGGAACACATGGGCAAGTACGTTTATACCTTCGGTGCCGGCAAGGCTGAGGGACGCGCGGATATGAAGGCGCTTCTCGGTGGCAAAGGCGCCAATCTGGCCGAGATGAATCTTATCGGCGTTCCGGTGCCAGCCGGGTTTACTATCACCACCGAAGTCTGTACCGAGTATTACAAAGTGGGGCGTGAAAAGATCTTTAAAGAGATCACTCCGCAGGTCGAGGAAGGTGTCAAAAAAATAGAAGAGATCATGGGTGCCAAGTTTGGCGATCGGGACAATCCGCTTCTGGTTTCCGTTCGTTCGGGCGCTCGTGCTTCGATGCCCGGCATGATGGATACGGTTCTCAATCTCGGTATGAACGATGATGCGGTTCAAGGGCTGGCCAAAAAATCGGGCAACGAGCGTTTTGCCTGGGATTCCTACCGCCGTTTCGTTCAGATGTACGGCGATGTCGTCATGGATTTAAAGCCGGCAAACAAGGAAGACATCGATCCGTTTGAAGAAATTATCGACGCGGTTAAGGAAGAAAAAGGTATCGAGAACGATACCGATTTGACTGTCGATGATCTCAAAGAATTGGTCGTTCGTTTCAAGGATGCGGTCAAAAAACGCACGGGCAAGGATTTTCCCACCGATCCCTGGGAGCAGCTGTGGGGATCCATCGGTGCTGTGTTCGGAAGTTGGAACAACAACCGCGCCAAGGTCTATCGCAAATTGAACAATATCCCCGATGAGTGGGGAACCGCAGTCAATGTGCAGGCCATGGTCTTCGGCAACATGGGCGATCATTCTGCCACCGGTGTGGCCTTTACCCGCGATGCCGGTACGGGCGAAGATATTTTCAATGGTGAATACCTAATTAATGCCCAGGGTGAAGACGTGGTCGCGGGTATCCGCACACCCCAGGAAATCTCGCTCGAAGGGTCGCGCCGCTGGGCCGCTTCCGCCAAGATCAGCGAAGAGGAACGCAAAGGCAAATATCCCTCGCTCGAGGAAGTGATGCCGGAAATCTACAAGCAGTTGGTCGAGATCGAAACAAAGTTGGAAAATCACTATAAAGACATGCAGGATCTCGAATTCACCATTCAGGAAGGCCGTTTGTGGCTGCTGCAGACCCGCAACGGCAAGCGTACCGGTGTGGCCGCGGTTCGTATCGCCATCGAAATGCTCGAACAGGGTATGATCGATAAAGCTACGGCGGTTCAGCGTGTCGAGCCCAATCGTCTGGACGATCTGCTTCATCCGGTTTTTAGCAGCGAAGGGATTAAAAGTGCCCATGTGATCTCCAAAGGGCTGCCGGCTTCTCCCGGCGCAGCCACCGGTCGCGTGGTCTTTTTCGCCGATGAGGCGCAGGAATGGGCCGCTCGGGGTGAAAAAGTGATCCTCACCCGTATCGAAACATCGCCGGAAGACCTGGCTGGCATGAACGCCGCCCAGGGAATTCTCACGGCTCGAGGCGGTATGACCTCGCATGCCGCAGTGGTGGCACGCGGAATGGGCAAGTGTTGCGTTTCCGGTGCCGGCGGTGTCCGCATCAATTACAAGACCCGCACTTTTGTGGCTGATGGCCAGACCTACAAAGAAGGCGACTGGATTTCACTTAATGGCTCGACCGGCGAAATCTATAAAGGCAAGATCGAAACCAAAGATCCCGAAATGTCGGGCAATTTCGGAAAATTGATGGATCTGTGCAACCTATACACCCGCATGCATGTTCGCACGAATGCGGACACACCGCATGATGCCGAAGTGGCGCGCAATTTCGGCGCCAAGGGAATCGGCCTGTGTCGCACCGAACACATGTTCTTTGAAGGTGAGCGCATCAAAGCCATGCGCGAAATGATTCTGGCCCATGATGAAGCCGGACGCCGCAAAGCCCTGGAAAAGCTGCTGCCCATGCAGCGCTCCGATTTCGAGGGTATTTTTACCGCCATGGACGGCTATGGCGTGACTATCCGCTTGCTCGATCCGCCTCTGCACGAATTCGTGCCGCACGAAGAGGCCAACCAGGAAGAGATGGCCAAAGAGATGGGCATTAGTGCTCAAGATGTTAAACACAAAGTCGAAGAACTGGCCGAATTCAATCCCATGCTCGGACACCGCGGCTGCCGTCTCGGTATCACCTATCCGGAAATCACCGAGATGCAGGCGCGTGCGATCATTGAAGCAGCTCTGAACGTCAAAGCCAAGGGCGTGGACGCACATCCGGAAATCATGATTCCGCTGATCGGCACCATGCAAGAGTTCAAGCTGCAGGAAGAAATCATCCGCCGTGTTGCAAAAGAGGTCTTTGCCGAACGCAAAGATCGCATCGATTACCTCGTCGGAACCATGATCGAAATTCCGCGCGCCGCACTCACGGCCGATGAAATCGCAGAACATGCAGAATTCTTTTCCTTTGGCACAAACGACTTGACTCAGATGACCTTCGGCTATTCCCGAGACGATGCAGGCAAATTTCTGCCGATCTATCTGGATCAGAATATTCTTAAACACGATCCGTTCCAGGTGCTCGATCAGGTCGGTGTCGGTCAGTTGGTGGAAATGGGCGTAATAAAAGGCCGCAAAAGCCGTTCGGATCTCAAGGTTGGCATCTGCGGTGAACACGGCGGTGAACCTACTTCGGTCAAATTCTGCCATCGCGTCGGCATGGACTATGTCAGCTGTTCACCTTTCCGCGTGCCGATCGCTCGATTGGCCGCCGCTCAGGCGGTGCTGGAAGAGAAATAGCTGCGAATTCGCGCGATGCGAAGCAAAGCATCAGACATAAAAGCCTCCCGAATACTCGGGAGGCTTTTGTTTATGACGAATCTAAAAACCCTCTAAATCCCATGTGAGGGGGCACTGCTTAAAACTGTTTGACCAGGAATTCAGGATATGAAGTGGCAAATTTTTTGCGATTTTGACGGCACAGTCGCTCAGAACGATGTGGGCAATCTCGTTTTTACCACATTTGGCGATGAAACGAACTGGTGGCAGCTGGTGCAACTGTGGCGGGAGAAAAAAATCCATGCCTGCGAGATGTGGCGACGGCAAGCGGCGGTTTCCCGCATAGCGGTCGAACAACTCGATCGGTTCGTCGCCGAGCAGGCCATCGATCCCGGATTTCCTGCTTTTTGCCGCTTTTGCGGTGAAAACGGCTGGCCGGTTACCATCGTCAGCGACGGAATGGATGCCTATATTCGGCGCATTCTGGATCGCAACGGCTTGACTGATCTGGAGGTGCGCAGCAACCGGCTCATCATTGACGCTGATGGTCGTCTTGAGATCGACTTTCCCTATTTTTCTCATGGATGCGGTTCCTGTGCAAATTGCAAAGGTTTGCACCTGCGCCAGGCTCGAATGAACGGAGCAAAAACCGTCTATGTCGGAGACGGCTATTCCGACCTCTGCGCCCTGCCGGAGGCGGATCTGTTGTTTGCCAAAGATGATCTCTTGACCTATTGCGTCGATCACAACATCCCCTGTATTCCCTATCACACGTTTCGGCAAGTGCAGAGTGAACTCGCCCGCCGACTGAAATAACCTGCCATCGACACTAAATCTTTACGATTCCCACAATCTTATGGTGCGCCTCTTTAGAGCTGACAGAGGAGCAGGAATGCTGTTTTCGTCGGGCTGATATTGGGACGCCCTTTGGAGCTTTTGATGTCCAGGAATTGAATTACCAGGCCGGTAAAAAGAGAGGCTGACAAAAACCAACGCCTAATCCGGGAGAGAATACTGTTTGACTTTTTCGGTGGAATTTGCTACACTTGTTTCCCACAAATTTCCTCGAGGGGTATGATGCGTTCATTTTATCGGGTGCAGAGCGCAAACTCGTTCGCCTGCCCAATAGACACACCGTCTGTTTTCCAACCCATGCAGGGAACAGTCGACGTTTTGTCGACCTGCCCCTTATCCACATTTTTATTTTTCGGGGGAAAAAGCGATTCAAGCCCCACCAGCCCTTTAGCTCAGTACTTTAATCGAGGAGGTATCGATGGAGTTCTTAAAAATCCTGGGTATTCAAGAAAACAATTTTGGAGCATCCACAGGCTGCAAATGGTTTGAAACATCCGATCAAGGCAAACTCGAGGTGACCTCTCCGGCGGATGGCAAGCGCATCGCTTGGGTCAATATGGCCTCGGCAGAGGATTATGAAAAAGTCATGGCCAGCGCATTAAAGGCCTTTGACTACTGGCGTATGGTACCGGCGCCGAAACGAGGCGAAATTGTGCGCCGAATCGGGTTGCGTCTGAGGGAATTTAAAAATCCACTCGGCACCCTTGTCAGCTATGAGATGGGCAAGTCGCTGCAAGAGGGTTGGGGAGAAGTCCAGGAGATGATCGATATCTGCGATTTTGCTGTGGGACAATCACGCCAGCTCTATGGTTTTACCATGCATTCGGAACGGGTGCGCCACCGTATGTATGACCAATACCACCCGTTGGGTCCGGTCGGCATCGTCACGGCTTTCAACTTCCCGGTAGCAGTCTGGGCCTGGAACGCCATGCTTGCAGCAATATGCGGCGATGTGATGATCTGGAAACCCTCCTCCAAGGTGCCGCTGACGGCCATTGCCGTTCAAAACATTCTCAAAGAGGTGCTGACCGAAAGTGAATTGCCCGAAGGTATTTTCAATCTGGTGATCGGACGGGGTTCCGCTATCGGCGAGCGCATGCTGAACGATAAACGCGTACCTTTGATCTCTGTGACCGGTTCCACTCAGGTTGGTCGACATACGGCAGAGGTCGTCGGCAAACGCCTGGGCCGCACCATTCTCGAACTGGGTGGCAACAATGCGATCGTCATGACACCCGATGCGGACATGAAATTGGCCCTTCCAGCCGTTGTTTTTGGAGCCGTGGGTACGGCCGGACAGCGTTGTACCACCACCCGACGTCTGATTGTTCACGAGACGATCTATGAAAAATGCAAAGAGGCGCTGGTCAAGGCCTATGGCGGAATCCGCATTGGTTCGCCCATTGATGAGAAAAATCATATGGGGCCGCTGATCGACAAGGCTGCGGTTGAAGCCTTTGCCTATGCTCTGGAAAAAGTCAAGAGTATGGGAGGCAAGATCATCTTTGGTGGTCAAGTTTTGAGCGGAACGGGATACGAATCGGGATGTTATGTCAGTCCGGCGATTGTCGAGGCGGAAAATCACTGGAATATCGTGCAGGAAGAGACCTTTGCCCCGATTCTCTATCTGATCAAATACAGCGGTGGAATCGAAAATGCCATCGCTTTGCACAACGATGTGCCGCAGGGGCTCTCTTCAGCGATTTTCAGCAACAATCTGCGCGAATGCGAAGCGTTTTTGTCTCATGCGGGGTCCGATTGCGGCATCGCCAATGTCAATATCGGCACATCGGGAGCTGAAATCGGCGGTGCCTTTGGCGGCGAAAAGGAAACCGGCGGCGGACGGGAATCCGGATCCGACGCCTGGAAAGGCTATATGCGCCGCCAAACCAATACGATCAATTGGAGTACCGATCTGCCACTGGCGCAAGGCATCAAATTCGATATCGATTGATTTTTTTGTTCGCCGCTAAAGCCGCTTTCCTAAATCGTCATCCGATACGATGCGGAAAGCGGCCTGACTGCTGAGCGACGACGAGCGCAAAAAAGGGGACTCGTATGCAAATCAGTTTTATGGGCGGTGCCCAAACCGTAACCGGCTCGAAACACCTGTTATCGGTGAACGGTAAACGTCTGCTTGTCGAGTGTGGTCTGTTCCAGGGCCGCCGACAGGAAAGCCGGGAACGCAATCAGTCGTTTTTGTTCGATCCCGCAAAAGTGGATGCGTTGTTACTCACCCATGCGCATATCGACCACAGCGGCAATATTCCCAATCTGGTCAAACAAGGGTTCAACGGACCGATTTATGCTACCGCGGCTACTGTGGATTTGGCCGAAGTTTTATTGCGCGACAGCGCTCATCTGCACGAACAGGACGCCTATTATGTGAACAAACGCCATGCGGAAAAAGATCTGCCACCGATCGAACCCCTTTATACCCAGGCGGATGTGGAGGAGGCTCTGCCTCTGATGCGCGGCGTAGATTATGGCGACCCTGTACCTCTGGATCGCGGCATCACGGCAACTTTTCTGGATGCCGGCCATATTCTCGGTTCTGCAAGTATTTTATTCGATATCGAGGAGAACGGGCGTTCGTTTCGCCTGGGAATTACCGGCGATATCGGTCGCGCCAACCAGCCGATTCTCCGCGATCCCAATCGCATGCGCGATCTCGACGTCCTGCTTATCGAATGCACCTACGGATCGCGTTTGCATCCCCAAAGTGAAGATGCGGCGGAAGAGTTGGCCAAGATCATTCGACGGATTTATGAGCGCAAAGGGCGGATTCTTATCCCCGCTTTCGCCGTCGGTCGAACGCAGACTCTCGTCTATATGTTGCACAAATTGTATAACCAAAACCGCATCCCCGATATGCCGATCTATGTGGACAGCCCCATGGCGCTGGAAGCGACTCAGATCTTTCGCCGCCATCCAGAATGTTTTGACCGCGAAATGCAACGGACTTTTTTACGCGATCGACAGGATCCGTTCGGCTTTGGCAGACTCAAGTATGTCCGCAACAGCGAAGAATCCAAAAAACTCAACGATCTCGGTGGTCCGCATATCATCATCTCGGCATCTGGAATGGCGGAAGGCGGCCGAGTTTTGCATCATCTCATGCATACTCTGGACACGCCGGAAAATCTGGTGCTCTTTGTCGGCTATGCAGCCCAGCATACCCTGGCGCGAAAATTGATGGATGGGGACAAAACCGTGCCCATTTTCGGCCGGCCGTTTAACGTCGATTGCGAAATTCAAACCCTTGGCCATTTCAGCGGACATGGCGATCAACACGACCTGCTGGAATATGCGGCTTATTCGCCCCCCGACCGCCTGAAATCGATCTTTTTAATCCACGGTGAAGCCGAAGGCGCAAAAGCCCTGACGGAAAAATTGACCGAGAAAGGATACAAAGACGTTCGCTATCCTGCACTCGGGGAGACGATAGAGATTCGAGTATAGAGAGCGACGATTCACGAAAACGGAAGTGATGAACACCTCTTCCGTTTCTTTTTGCTGGCGTCCTGCCGCCCCGCGTGTCAACCAGAGGCGCTCCTGATGGCGATCAATAGATCGGATTCGATTTGGATCCTGTTTGTGTTACTGATTGCGGTGATGTCGATAAACGCCGCAGATTACCGCGGCCAAATCACGACCACTCTGGGTATCAGCCATTCAGGCAAGTCTCATATGACAGCCGACCTGCGCGCTGTGTCGGAAGCGGCTTTTGGCCCGATCTCTTTCAAGAATGCGAATGTGGATCTGGTCTGTTCCGTCGATCTCGGACTGCAAAACAGCGACCCCATCACGGATTGGGAATGCGTTCTTCTACGCCTCAATGGGAAATACGTCTGGGACTGCAACAAATCAATTTTGGATCCGCCTTTCTTTTGCGCCCTTTGCGATGGTTTGACCGGTTGTTTGAGAAAAACCATCGGATTCGTCTGCACTTGCACCTGTCTTGCTGTACA
Organism: Candidatus Zhuqueibacterota bacterium; assembly: GCA_016929055.1. Lineage (GTDB taxonomy): Bacteria > Zhuqueibacterota > Zhuqueibacteria > Residuimicrobiales > Oceaniaggregativiventaceae > Sulfursilanivivens. The sequence goes on along the minus strand of JAFGJN010000353.1, from coordinate 6,166 downwards.
GTATAGAGAGCAGCCGGTCGATGAATCGGAACTCTATCGCGTCAGAACCAAAAAACGATCAACCCTTTTTTCGCTATTCGCACCCGCCGGTTTAACCAGGAGAATGAATGGACTGCATCTGATACGAAGGCTTTTCTCAGACCTTCATGTTCGACAACTCGACATCGGCCAGAGGAATCGGCTGATGCCTGCAGCAACGCGACGCTTCGACTCTATGCGCTGGGGAAAGAGATATGTCTGAGACCTTGCGAGACCTTTCCGGGAACGGACAAAACGGACGGGAGAGCAGGATTTTCGCTTTGGGAGGCGGCAAGGGTGGGGTGGGCAAAACAGTTCTCACGGTGGCGGTCGGGATCGAGCTTGCATCGCGCGGCCGATCGGTATGCATCGTGGATGCTGATTTTGCAGGCGCGAATCTACACCATGTTTTCGGTTTTTTTAGCCCGCCGTTGACGCTGTACGATTATCTCGTGGCTGAGGAAAGTGATATCAACCGGTTTCGGCTCGAAACCACAGTGCCGGGTTTAACGCTGATCGCCGGCTGTTCCGGGCGCTTGTCGCTTTCCAACCTCGCCTATCAGCACAAGAGCAAGTTGTTGCGCAACCTCCAGCGGATCGATGCCGATGCGGTTTTACTGGATATCGGTGCCGGATCCGCCTTTAACCAGCTCGATGTTTTTAATGCCGCTCATCACGGTTTGGTGGTCGTGACGCCGGAACCCCACGCCATTCTCGATGCCTACAATTTCATCAAACTCGCTCTGGTGCGCAAGCTGCATCGGGCCTTTCGGCATCATGCCGAGGTTCTCGATCTTTTGGGCATGGAAAAGCTCGCCGCTTTTTATCACACGCCGATCAACTTTACTCGGTTGACGGAGCAGGTGGCGCAATTATCGAATGGAACCCACGACCAATGGCAGAGCATCCTCACCGCTTTTCGTCCGGCTGTTGTTTTCAACATGTTGGAGGATCTATCCGAACAGGTGGAGTGCCATGCTTTGCAGATTGCCGTTCAGGAAATGCTCAATGTTCGCATCAAAACCATGCATTTTGTGCGTTATGACAACGGTTTCAGACGGGCAATCAGACGCATGAATCCGGAGGGGTTGTTCAGCACCTCCGGCCTCGCTGCCGCGGATATACGTCGACTGGTCGATTCGGTTTTTACGCCGCAAAACGGCGTTCATCATGCCATGGGTGCCAAAAGCTATAAATCCAACCGCTACTGGGAAGAGATCCGCGACAACCGCAAAACCGTGATCTGTTCCTCCACCTGCAGTTTGTGGGGCAATTGCCGTCACCAGAACGGCGGCCGACCCTGCCGCATCAAGATGCTCGGATTTCTCAACCAGCACTGACGTTTTGTCGTTCGCTTGTTGTCAGACCGCCTCGAGCTGATCCCGATCCGGCAACGGAGGAAATTCAGCTGTGGGCAGGGTCTGATACCAAAAGGCCGTCGATGAGATGTCGTCCTGCAGCGGCAGGTAGCGCTGACCGCTTCTCCAGCCCAGAGCCTGTATCGTGATCCGCAAATCGCTGTGAAAACGGATGGGATCCACTATATGCCAGCGGTAGAGCGTGAATCGGGTCTGGGCCCGATAGAGGCCGTCGGGACGAAATGCCGCGAAACCGGTATAGGGATTGGAAAAATCCTGGTATTGATGGGTTTCCTGGTTTTCGAAATTCCACGCACCGCAGAAATAGTCCTCGGTTCCGGTACCGCAAATGGTTGGAAACTCTTGGTCGCCATCGAGGTAAAACTTGATCTCTCCTTCCCCCCACCAGCCGTTGTTGTTGACCCCCCAGGCCATAAACGTGCCGACATACTGTCCTTTCCCTTGTACCCGATCCAGAATGGTATAGACCTGTTTGTAGGGCAAAGGATTGACACGGCGGAACTGGGCATGGAAATACGCCGCATCGGTTGGAATGTCGGTCAGCGTATAGTTAATCTGGTAGAAAAAAACCTGATCATTTTCATCGATATTTTCCACGGTCATACGGCAGCTTTTGCGAAATGGCATTTCCCAATAGCAGTTGAATCCTTTGCCGGGATTGACACAGACGGCCAGAGATGAAATCGGTTTGAACTGGTCCCATCCGGATGCGAAAAAATCGCCCATGGGGCATTCAACCGAGGGTTGTTTCTGTTCGTCCCAATAGATGCGCAGGATCAAGCTGCGCCATTTGGCCGGCGAAGTCATCCAGATTTGTTGTATGGCACCCGGGCCGTCGATTTCAGCCATCGTGAACGTCTGTCCGGCTGCGATTGTAACCGCCGGGGCAATTTTCCAGCCGGGACCGAGGTCGCGCGCGTGGTTTTTGCCGATACCTTCGACGGCGCGCGCTCCGCCCCCTTTTTCGCCGCGCGGGTTTTCAGCGCTGATCGAACGGCTCTGGGCCGATGAAAGCCGGCCCAGATTCCCTAAATGCATCCCCAAACCATTGAATTCCGACATGCGTTCCTCTCCTGATTGTGTCGCGTACGGTTTCGCCCCCGGACAAGTGTTGATTAGCCTGACATGGCGCGTTCGAGAACGGCGCTCAATTCTTTGTGGCCAAGGGCGACGGCATGGCCTTTCATGCTGCTGGAATGGATCGATTTTTCGATCAACTTTTCGAAATCACCCCGGCTGAATCCATATTCTTGCAGCGGCGGAATTGCGAGTTCATCGATCAGATCCTCCAGCCAGGTGGCTGCGTCGAAAGCGCGGGCTCGGTTGTTTCGGGTCAGCAGGCGCGCAATTTCGTCCATACGCGCGATCTGCGGTGCATCGGGCAGATGTTTTTGCATCGTTTCGAGAGTAATCTGCATGACGCCGGGCAACAGCCGGGCACACACAGCGCCGTGTGGGGCGGCGAACATCCCTCCGAACCCGGCCGCGATGCCATGTACTGCACCGAGTTTGGCGTTGGCCAGCGCCAAACCGCCATAAAGCGCGGCCAGGGCCATTTGTTCCCGCGCCTCGGGGTCATCGCCATTGTGACAGGCCGGACGCAGCGCCTTGGCTATGCGGGGTATGCCGTCGCGCGCCAGGGCATCGACCAGCGGGCTGGGCTGTTTGCAGAGAAAGGGTTCGATGAGCTGGGTCAGGGCATCGAGGCCGGTGGCCGCTGTAACCTGTGGAGGCATGCTGTGTGTCAGGACCGGATCCACCAGCGCCACGCGCGGAAGCAAATAGGGGCTGCGCAGGCTGACTTTGACCCGGTGTTCAGGGGAAGTGAGAACCGCGTTGCGGGTCACTTCGGCGCCGGTGCCGGATGTGGTCGGAACGGCTATAAAAGGAAGGGACGGGTGGGTCAATTGCCTGCCACCACCGATCACTTCAAGATAGTCGATCAAGGGGGATGAATCGTTCGAGAGCGCGGCGATGACTTTGGCCAGATCGATAGCGCTACCGCCACCCACAGCCAGAACCACATCGCATTCGTGCGCCCGCGCCTGCACCAGGGCGTTTTCGGCCATCGGCACACTCGGTTCACCAGTGACCGAAAAGATAAGGGTGTCGATGCCATTTTTTTGCAGGTTTTGCAGAATCGGATCGAGTATTTCGGCTGACAAACCGGCGGCCAAAAATGCCCGTCGCCCGAATGCTGCGACCAGCCCACCGAGTTCCTCTGCCCGGCCGGCGCCGAAGATGATGCGCGATGCGGTGGCGAATTCAAATTGCACCGCTAATCCCATCCCCGGTCATCCGGAAAGATATTGGTATACTTGAAACTTGTTCGCGGTTCGGCCATCATCGCCGCCACCGCATCGCGCCAGGTTTGATAATGCGCTGTCTCTTTATGCGCGGCTACATCGGCTTCGCTGCGGTAAACCTCGACCAGGACGAATCGGGTCGGGTTCTCCTGCTCCTGAATGATATCGAACCGCGCCACTCCCGGTTCAAAAAGACTGCTGCGGGCATTTTGCATCATAACGGCTTTAAACGCTTCCACCGATTCGGCTTTGACGTGTACATGAACATGAACGATAAACATGGCGATCTCTCCCTACACGAGGCGGTGCGGTATCTCTTGGGCGCCGCTCAGAGCGGCGATGACCGATTCGGCACACATGCGGGCCATGGCGGAGCGGGCTTCCACAGTGGCGCTGGCCAGATGTGGCGCCACGACCACATTTTCCAATTGCAACAGTTCCGGATGCAGAGCGGGTTCGTTTTCGAAAACATCGAGTCCGGCGCCGGCCAATCGGCCGGATTTGAGCGCATTGACCAGGGCGGATTCATCGACAATCGGCCCTCGAGCGGTATTGATGAGAATGCAGCCCGGCTTGATCTGCTCAAACGCAGCGGCATCCAACAGATGTCGGGTCTCGGGAGTCAGCGGGCAGTGCAGCGAGAGCATGTCGCTCGTCTGCAGCAATTCGTCCAGATTCACCTGTCGAGCGCTGAGGATATGGGCGTCCGAGGGATTGAGGGCGTTTGCATCGCTGTAGATAATTTTTAATCCAAAACCGAGTGCCCGTCGGGCAAAGGCCCGTCCGATTCGCCCCATGCCGACAATACCGAGGGTTTTGCCCTGCAATCCCGGACCGAGAAAGAGGAGCTTCTCCCAGCGTTTAAACTCGCCCTCACGAACATGACGGTCGGCACGCGTGATCCGTCGCGAAACCGCAAGCAAAAGTGCAAATGCAAAATCAGCGGTGGCATCGGTCAAAACGCCCGGGGTGTGACTGACGGCGATGCCGCGTTTTTGGGCGGCGTCGAGATCGATATTGTCTGTGCCCACGGCATATTGGGCCAAAATCTTGAGATCGGGGCAGGCCGCCATCAGCTTTTCGGTGACCGGATCCGATAGCATCGTGATCAGAGCATCCGCCCGGCAGCCGAGTTGCATCAGTTCCGTTTCGTTAAAGGTCCCGGTATTCGGCTTGTCGTGCACCTGAACGGCAAAATGGTTTTCCAGGAGCCCAATAGCGCTGTCATGGATCGGACGAGTGATCACCACCAGCGGCTGATTTTTCTCGGTCATGGGAACTCTCCCTGTTCACTGAAGGTCTAGTTCGGTTTTTTCCACCGATCGCTGCGAAGAAAATGGTCGAGCATCCATTGTTTTTTCTCCGGTTCCACACCGATGGCGGCATTGTCGCCGTAATCCGAGAGGATAAAGCCGCCTTTCTCGGTGCCCCAGCTCTGTAGCAAAAGCTCGGCTTCGGCCTCGATTTCCTCGCGCGATTTGAAAGGCAGGGTGTGCTGGATATCGCAAAGCGATTCGAAACAGATGCGACCGCTGAATCGGTCGCCGATTTCCTCTATTCCCAGAGCCGTGGGCTGCTGAAGATTGATCACATTCAGATCGATATCGATCAGGCTTTCGAGGATGGCGTTGACCTTGCCGCAGGAATGCATCCACACATGCCAACCCAGATTGTGAGCGGCATCAAAGATTTTTTTATAACGCGGTTTAAAAAACTCGTCCCACAACTGGGGGCGGATAAAGAGGTTCTGTTCTGTACCCCAATCATCGCTGAAGGTAAAACCGTGAATTCGATCGCCGAAACGGCGGCCCAGTTGATCGATTATGCCGAGATTAAAGTCGACGATCTGGTCGGCCAGTTTTTCGATGCGTTCGCGTTCGAGCGCCAGATCCATGAGCGTATTCTCAAATCCGCGCAGGGCATGCATTCGCTCAAAGAGCAGCATGAAAATGCCGGTGGTGGTATAGAGATCGCCGGCGGCGTCGAGTTTTTGTTCCATTCCGGCATAGAGAGCCGGATCATTTGGGTTGGGCCAGGAAAAAGAATCGAGACGGCTCCAATCCGCCAGCGGATGTCCTTTGACCTGTCCCATATTGGCGACATCGGAGCGCTGCCACTGGCAGCCCCACTCATCCACAGTCTGGCGATTGGCGTGATCTCCGGTTCCGATTTGGTTCCAGTTCACATCGTGGACATCGGTGAGACCGAGGGCTTCGAAGCGCAGGGGCAAACGATCGGGCCGATCGAACTCGATGGCCCGGCGTACGACTTGATAGGGGGATTGTGGCATACAGAGATGATCCTTTCCGGAAAAAAGTGTGTGCAAAATAAGCAGCTTTGGTGGAGAAAAGCAAGGGAAAAAGCTCGATTTTACAGTGCCTTTCCGGCCAGTCGACCGGTCGAAAATGCGGCCTGCAGGTTGAATCCGCCCGTATCGGCGTCGATATCGAGAATTTCGCCGGC
>JAFGJN010000352.1 GCA_016929055.1 Candidatus Zhuqueibacterota bacterium | reverse complement strand
GACACCGGCAGCTCTGTGGAGAATTGGTGGCCGACGTTCAGCTGGACAGGATTGCCGGATGGTGTGCTCTATCAAATCGCATTGTCGCGCGATACTCTGTTTTCCACTCCAGTCATTCACTATCTCTCTGAAACGTGCGAGTATCCATCTGAGGATTTATCTCCCGGCACCTATTATTGGCGGGTGCGTGCCGGCGATGCGGCCGGCAATTGGGGATCCTGGTCTGATATCTGGCAATTCACTATTCCCACAAAACCGGTTGTTCGCGATATCGACGGCAACGTCTATGCCGTTGTAAAAATCGGCGATCAGTGGTGGATGGCTGAAAACCTCAGAGTGACGCACTACCGCAACGGCGATGTCATACCCCATATTACCGATGACAACGAGTGGGCCAACGCGTTTTCAGATGCGTATTGCACTCTGGACAATGATGAAGCCCATGCGCTTACCTATGGCCATCTCTACAAGTGGTATACCATTTTTGATGAGCGTGGCCTGGCTCCTGCGGGATGGCATGTGCCAAGCGACGAAGAGTGGAAGGCTCTGGAGATAGCTTTGGGGATGGATCCATCGGAAACAGATCGAGAGGGTTGGCGAGGTCAGGATGAGGGGGGAAAGCTCAAGCTGCCAGGAACCGAATATTGGAACGCGCCCAATGCGGGTGCGACCAATGAAAGTGGATTTTGTGCCTTGCCGGGAGGCTTGCGCAGCAAAGCCTTTAGCAATACGGGCGATTGCGCCTATTTTTGGACCTCTTCACTGACCTCCTGGAGCCCTGTATGGTATCGCATCGTATGGGCCAGACTTTTACATACGCGCAACACCAATATGTGTCGTATCGACTGCCGAGGACAGGAAGGGTTGTCGGTTCGCTGTGTGCGCGATTGATCGCATGACGGAATAACCGGAGCTTGGCTTTTTATTCGGTTTTCATTACAGTTATGGCTCGGGGAGCGAATGATGCGTTTTATTTCTCTGATGGCAATCGTTTCGATCGGCGTTCTGCTGGCTTGTGATCGCGAGGCAGTCGAACCCTTTGGCTGGCAGGAAAAGCATGAACCTTGTATTCTGCTCTCTCCGCCGGACCAGTCCAGACTTTATACAAACCGACCGAAATTCAAGTGGGAACCGGTCAAGAACGCAACAGCCTATCAGCTTCAGATCGATACGCAAACAGACTTTCAACAATCGGTGATTTGCATCCAGATTACCGAATCTGTGTATAAGCCTGACAGGGATTTGATGATTGTCGAGGGTTGCTGGCGGGTACGCGCCCTTTATGACGACGAAAATGACGTGCCCTGGTCGGAAACATGGCGCTTTACCCTGCCTGAAATCGGCCGGGTTGTCGACATCGACGGATGGAGCTATAGAACAGTCAAAATCGGCGATCAGTGGTGGATGGCAGAGAACCTGCGAGTGACCCACTATCGAAACGGCGAGGCGATACCTCGAGAGACCGATGCTAACGTCTGGCCCAATCTTTCCACGGGTGCCTATTGTACGTATGGTAACAGAGAATCTCTTGTCGACATCCTCGGCCATCTCTATAATGGGTATGCCGTGATCGATGAGCGGGGACTGGCGCCGGCGGGTTGGCACGTGGCAAGCGATGCGGAATGGAAAGAGCTCGAGATGTATCTGGGCATGAGCGCTTCCGAGGTGGATACGACAGGATGGCGTGGGAACGATGAGGGAGGAAAATTAAAAGCGACAAGCGTCGACTATTGGAACAGTCCCAACAGCGGTGCCACCAATGAATCCGCCTTTAGCGCCCTTCCGGGAGGGGCCCGTTATGGCGATCCGAGTTTTTATTATGGGATTGGAGACAAAGCCGATTTCTGGGTTGCGACGCCCTATTCAGAAGAAGAAGCCTGGTGGCGATACCTGGGAAAAGAAACGCCTCGCATCGGTCGCGGCTATGCGCCGAGGTATGCCGGCCATTCCGTGCGCTGTGTCAAGGATTGATGAAAATTGGCATCGGACCACTGCCTAACAAAGGATCTGTTTGAAGGCGGTAGTGCATACGGATTGTGCGAAGCGCACAATTGACCCAGGCTAAACTTACCCCCTAACCCCGACAATCCCTCATCCCCACGAAAGGACTGACCCATCCCGGCAGTGAACCCTCTACGGTACAACCTGTCAAACCCGCAAGCGGGTGTTCACCAAAAAGCCAAAGGGCGCAAGGCTGCGGAGCAAAAGAGCACGTTCCAGATTCAAAAAAATGGAGATAAACCAAAGGTTTTGATCCCATTGCTTATCTTTAGTGAGGAAAGGCTGCGCTGAGAGAAAATTGCTTTGCTCAAGATGGATTCAACCCCGGTTTATGCGTTAGAATGCGATTTTGGGGGCAAAAAACGCGCTCTAAGGACTGTTTTGGGTCATTTTTAGTGGCTACCTGATTGATTTTAAACAACATAATTTGGTCCGACCCTGTTTTCCAAACCGTTTTTCAAAACATTTCCACATTTGTTGTTTATTTCTTGAGATTGGCCCCTCTGGATTCAAGATTGTCTGGCTGCCAAAGCCTCAATCGAAACATCAGTCTCAGGGATTGCAGCTAGTCGCTCTTTGTTTATCGGTTTTCCGGTGATTCTGCAAACACCGTAGGATTTGTCTTTTATCCTTTTCAATGCCGAATCGATGTTAAGCAGATCTTTTTCAAATTGCTGCAATACACGGTGGATATAATCTTTTTCGATTGTGACCGTCGCTGCATCTCCCATGTGCATGCTGAACGTTGAGTCCATGACTAACATTTGAGCATAATCCGCGAGTTCCTGCCTGAACTGTAAGATTTGTTCCAGAATTCGGTTTCGTTTTTCAAGCAGAATAGACTCGAACATCTTTAATTCGTTATCATCAAGACGGTTATGGATGCACGGCATAACAATTTCTCCTGTTTTGAACCTTACTGGCTCAATTGTTAAGCTTCACTTTCTGCAATCATCTTGCGATCCATAGCAAGGTATGCTTCGAAGGTAGTCCCAGATGTGCCAAGGGACGCATCCATCAAGTGGATGTCGCTGATAATGCAAATATTTACCGGCGCTTGGAGCTTTGGCTCGGCCAGATAAAAGTCAGACATCAAGAGGATCGTTACCAGGAAAATGCGATGGATTAGTTTTGTTGCTGACATAGTTCTTTTTTTTTATAAAGGGTGTGCTGGTCTGCTGCCTAATTGCACTCAACTTAGCAACCGCCTGTTATTAGGAGATAAAGATCTTTTGAAGAAATTGTAAATAATTTGCTAAAAAACGATGCGAAATGGTACATCTGATTATTGACAAGTGTGCTTCTCACATGGGTAGCATGTTTGCCTGTGTTTGGCATGTTCCGAGGCAGGTTATGGGGGAGCTGATTAAAGAAGAAAAGCGGCGCTTGTGTGGCGCTGCGTAATTGAGGGAGCATCTGTTTGTTAAGAGGCGCTATTTCCTGAATCGTATAAACAAGAACAGAAAAATGGCTGCAATGACAACACAAATAGCAAATATACCCACAGAAAATGGTTGTGAAAGAGTTACTTCTTCCTCAGCCCGTGATCCATAGAGCAGGAAAACGAAAAACAGTATCAATCTGCCAAGTTTACTGGTCAGCGTTTCCGTTATGTGAAAAAGTGACGCGATGGCAAAGATAATAATAGAGTTCCTCCGAAATTGAGCATCAGCACGCGATATCCTTCGGACAGGTCATGAAAGAAAAAATGGAATAACCACGGTAAATATGAAAAATAGTCAAGAGTGTATTAAAGACGCCACCCATGATGAGTAATCCCTTGTGATTCATGACAAGCCTGCCTTTAGAGTTTTATGTTGCGTTATCAGAACGCTTTGGTTGAAAAAAAAAGTAACATCAGCAGCTTTTGCCGAGAGACTGTTGAGCCAAAGATTATTGTGATTTTTAGTGGCATCCAATCCTCATCTTGTACACATCTGCCTTTTGGGGATGCTGTTATTTGTAAAAGTTGTGTTTGTCCGACTCTAAAGTGTTTATGGTTATACCGTACTTTTGGTCCGACCCTGTTTTGTACTTACAGGGGCATAAGCTGTCCCTGGAGGTTCAATTTCATCATTTCTTAACTTGCTTCTCTTGCAATAGCTATATATTTTTACTAGTCTTAGACTGACCATCAGAGAGGGGCACAATCTTTGCCTATCCCTCTATTGCAATAGGTGGTCTTTAGATCGTTTCTCGTGAACCCGATTGCCATGAACTATTACAGCAGAGTCGGTTACTGGAGGAGATGTGTTTGTACAATAAACGAATTTGCTCCCGTAAGAGTCAATTGATAACAAACCTGAAACAAGAGCTGCCCAAAACAGATTTGAGCAGCATAATCGATCAACTGATAAATAGAAACTTGTACCAAACGGTGAAACAGCGAACCTGATCTGCAGTTCATGAAAATCTCTATTGTTTTTGTATCAGGTAGGTTGTGGGGTGTCCCGTTTGGGACATCAGTAACCTGGAACCACGATTTAATCGATGAAATGGATTATTGTATGAAAACACTTTTAATGTCTATGCTATTGGCGCTGGTGTGCTGGCTTTCTGGCTACGCACAGCCTGGGGAATGGCTAATCTATCCCACTCAAACTGATTCGAACATCACGGGTAATAACGAGCCGCACTATGTCTATCTCGATCACAGTGTGCCTGCCCTGGATAACCTTCTGCTCTTTTTTCCGGGCACCAACGCCACTGGTTGGGACTACCGGCTTTTCCTGAAAACCGCGGCTCAGATGGGTTATCATGTGATCGGTCTTTCTTATGAGAATCTCGCTTCCATCAATCTGGAGGTCTGCAGAAACACCAGGGATACCACCTGCCATGGCAGAGCCAGGCAGGAAATCTGGTTCGGCGAAGACACTCACGATGTCATTCAAGTCTCCTATCCCAATTCTGTCATGAATCGGCTGGTAAACGTTCTGCAGGAACTTGCGGTGCTCCAACCCTTCGATGGGTGGCAGAATTTCCTGAATCAAGATAGGATGGTTAACTGGTCCAAAGTTGTCGCGGCCGGACATTCGCAGGGCGCAGGCCATGCTGCGTTTGCCTCGAAAAACTTTGCCTTAAAAAGAGTCATCATGATTTCCTGGACGGACTGGATGTGGCCAGGCCGGACAGCCGGTTGGATATCCAAACCTGGCCCAACACCTGATAGCTCATACTATGGTTTTATACACACCGGCGATGCGTCTATATACAATGGTGTCCCGACAACATGGAACGAGTTGGGAATGAGCATGTACGGTCCCATACTTTCGGTTGACATGATCAGCGCACCCTTTGACTATACACATTCCCTGATCACCAGCGCTGCGATCGATACCACCCCAACGCAGACCAATTTCCATAATGCCACTTGCGTGGACTGGGTCGCCCCTGTCGACGCAAATACGGGACAACCGTTGTTTCTTCCAGTCTGGCAGTATCTGCTGGGCGTTGAACCGCCGCAGACGCAATCGGCACAACGCATCTCTCCGCCGGGTGCCAGTTACATTGATCCGGAACTGTTCAGCGCAGGGAACAAACTGGCCTTTCAGACAGGATCGGGGCAAGTCTGGCTGGCGGATATCGATCCGATCACCGGCTTGTTCGTCTCCCCATCCGGTCAGGATGTGCTCATCGACCAAGGGGCCACGCCGCTGATCACCAGTTTCAACGGCCCGGAATTCGGCGTCGATGCCAGCGGCTGGTCGATTTTCTATACCAAGGCAGTCGGCCTGACGCCGCAAATCTGGCGGGCCGATGTGGACGGCGCGACGGTGAACAATACGCCGCTGACGTCGGGACCAACGGCCAGATTGTCGACACTGGCGACTAAATCTAAAACCTCTTCCGGCATCCGCCTGTTGTTCTCCAAAGGCGCTTCGCTCGCTGATGGTCTGATGGGATGGCTGGACGTGGCCACGCCCTCACAGGAAGTGATTGTCGATAGCACCGATTCCGGGGTGAGATGGATCGACGGCAGCCGCAGTTTTAGCTATGTCAAACAAACCGGTCCGCACAAGGGACAGCTGGCATTCTATGACACCGAAACGCAAAGCGAATCCATCATCACCGACGATCCGCAACCCAAATCTTACAGTTACGGTTGGTATGCGCCCGAATATCAGTCGCTTCTGGTTCTTGCGATTATTGGCGACACCTGTCTGGCGATCTATCAGGACCATGGCTACGCCTTCTGGGACAGGATCGCCACTATCACGGTTCCGCCGGCCTCTGCTTACCGATTTGTTGGCTCGCCGGAACCGTTTGTGGCTGCCGGGAAATCATACATCAGTCTGGTTCTTAAAGAAACGGCCACCGGCTCAAGATACGTCAATGCCGAAGTCTGGGTATTGGGGATCGATCCCGATCCGAACAAGCGCTATATGAAGCGATGCGACGACGGCACCGCAGCCATGCGCAGGACCGATCCCGAGAGCTATGTGGGCGCCCACGAAATCTTTATCTATTACAATCTCCTGAATGCAGAAAATGTATTTGAAATCTGGAGAGCGGCCACTGGCATTTCAACCAGCTCTACCGGACTGCAGAATTCGCCGGTCCGGCAGCCAGCGGAGGTGTCCCTGTATCAAAATCATCCCAATCCGTTCAATGCCTCGACCACTATCCGGTTTTCGCTTGACAGGCCCGGCCCTGTGACGCTTTCAGTATTCGATCTTTTGGGTAGAAAGACCGCGACGCTGGTGGATCGAACGCTCCCGGCAGGAGAGCATGCGGTTCGATTCGAGGCCTCCTTGCTTCCGAGCGGTTTGTATTTTGCTCATTTAAAAGGGAGATCGTTCAGTCGAATGATTAAATTGGAGTTTCTCAAGTAATCAGGGTGAAGGATATCTAAAATGGAACGATTCCCAAACGCACAAAAAAGCCTCAAAGACCTTTTCGCTCTTGCAGGTTTCCTGCTATTCTCTTTGCCGGTGATCGCTTGCAGCCAGGATGCGTCCTTTTCCTCCGTCGACCGGATTCTCGAAGAAAACCTCCAGTCCCTGTTCAATGGCCGGGTCGTATGCATGGTGAAGCAGCATCATCGGCTGGTGTATTACAAAGCTCTGGGCGGATATGATTCGCTTTCCACAGCGGCGATTGCGTCAGCGACGAAAAATTTTTCCGGCGCACTGATCCTGGCGCTGGCGCAGGACGGTTTTTTCGCCCTGGATGACTCCATCGGCTGCTTTCTACCCATTTTCAGCCTGCATCAGAAAGGTCATTGCACGCTGCGGCAATGCTTTTCTCACACCGCCGGCTGGCCGGGCGAATCACAATTCGTCAACAGCCAAACGCTGACCCTGGCGCAGGCGGTTGACAGCATCGCTGTCTACGAGCCGTTGATATACGATCCAGGGACCGCTTTTCGTTATGGCGGCGTCTCCATGCACATCGCCGGACGCGTTGCCGAAGTCGCCGCAGGAGCACCATGGGATTCTCTGTTTCAGCAGCGGCTCGCCCAGCGATGCGGCTTGACCGATACTGATTATTCTTTACAGTCGAAAAACCCAAGAATCGCCGGCGGCATACGTTCCACCCCCTCTGACATCCTCAAATTCGCCTCCATGATTCTGAATAAAGGCATCGTCGCAGGGGATACGCTGATTCACCCCGACTGGATTGAAGAGATGTGGCGCGATCAGACCTGTCGGGCGCCGCAACTGGCTTCGCCCTATCCCTGTCACCCGCCATACAACAATCCCTTTGCGGCCGACACCCTATACTATGGCTTTGGCTCGTGGCTGGATGTCTATAATCCGGTCACACAATATCAGGAACAGATCAGCGGCGCCGGCGCCTTCGGCACTTATTTCTGGATCGATCGGGTGCGAAATATCACCGGCGTGGTTTTTACCTCTTCCAGGTTCACACAGGTCGTAGATCCGGTCTTTCAGATCGTCGATCTGGTTCGAGAGACCCTGGATGCGGACTCGTTGACCGTCCCCGAAATAACCGTCGTCGGCGGCAGTCATTCGCTCTATCATGATCCGGGCGATACCGTGCACGTGTGGGCCTATCCTTCCCTGGGCGACAGCCTGTTCGACGCCTGGAGCGCCGATGTGCCCTTGATGGATGGCGAAGAGAATCATGCCCGATTCGTTATGCCAGACAGAGATGTGACCGTTCGAGCCCATTATAGACAGGCGCCGCGATGGAACGCCGTCGGCGGAATCATTGACCAGGGCCGGGTTTTTTATTATTTTCCCTCCAACACCCGGGCGCTGGTATTCTGCTTTCATGGCGCCGGCGGAAGTGCCGAAATGATGACCGAGACCAATATAGAAGCCCGACTGCTCGCCGAACAGCTGGCCGTCGCCGGATTCGCGATCATCGTGCCGGAAAGCCGCGACCGCAACAGCAAAATCTGGTCGCCTGACCTGACCGGAAATCCGGACATCTCCCACGTTCAGGCGCTTCTGGACACCTTTCGTCAGCGCGGACTGGTTGCACCGTCGACGCCGGTGATGGGCATCGGCATGTCCAATGGCGGCGGTTTTGTGTCGCGCGTCTCCGCGGCCCTGAATTTCGCCGCTCAGGCAATTTTCTGTGCCTCCGGCATTCGACCGGTCATGGAGGCCGCCCGAATACCGACCATCTGGTGCCTGGCTCAGCAGGATGGTATCGTGGATAACGAACGCGCCCTGGAAAACTATGACGCGCTTCAGCGATTGGCCGTGGAGGTTGAAATGCATATCCATCCTCCCTCGCCACTGTATCCACTGCGGTTCTGGAGGATACAGATGTTCGAGGCGGATTTCGACAGCAGCGATTCGCGCATCGTCTTCGAGGCGATCCGATCCGCCGGCCTGT
>JAFGJN010000351.1 GCA_016929055.1 Candidatus Zhuqueibacterota bacterium | reverse complement strand
TTCCGGCATAGAGGCCATCGATGCCGCCCTGGCGCGTTCCCTCTTCCCAGGGAGTCAGAACACGATAGACACCGAGCGATTTCCCGGCTGTGCCGTTGCGCGTATAGGCCAGATCGAGAACCAGTTCCGCTCGCAGCAGACTGTCGGTGTCCGAGAAAGCCGAATCGAGGTCGAACCGGATCAAAATCGACTTGTCATCCGAGTCGTTGCCGCCGTCAAACCGGCCGGCTTCCAGAACTGGATTTTTTCCCATGTTGTTGTCGGGAAAATATTCGGCGATATGGCTGTCGCAAGTGCCGCTGTAACCCTCTTTGCCGTCCTGCAGTTCGACCCTTTTAATGACCACGTAGCGGCATTTGAAGAGCAGCTCGACCGCGGACATTTGGTTTCGGTTCCGGCTGCGGTCGGCGATTCCGGAGATACTCAGCGTATAGAGTTGATTCTGTTGCAGGGGTGAGGTCTGCAACAGCACCGCACTGCGACTCGGCTCTGCCCGGGCCGCCTCGATCCGTACCCCCCCGGATATCGCATAGTTGACGGGATTTTCGGCGCTGGCGTCGCCTGCACCGGTCATCACGGATTCGGAGAAACGAATCCAGATGCGATCGGCGGATCGGCACTCTACGCTGTCCACGGTCGGGGGCTCCAGATCCGGCGCCAGATCGAGGGAAAGGCGATGCGCCTGTCCATCGTCGGGAAAACAGATCTGCACGCGGCGTTGTCTGGCATCATAGTCCCAAAAGATCGCGGATGATGCAGAATCGGCCGCCAGCGCTCGATTGTCGAAAAAAATAGAGTCCGGTTCGGCCTCGACAAAAACAAATTGCGCACAGATTTTCCGGTTCTGAAGGGGATAGGGTCCGAAGCGGGAGCCGATTTCCAGCACAGCCTGGTGATCATCCCGCACGTGAATCAATTCTGTGGTCGCGTAAGAGCCGTGCTCATTGGCGTAGGTCAGACCATCGTCTTCGTACACCAGAGTCGTATCCGCGCCGCCGGGATAGCAGACGATATCCAGGCGCTGCTGCGACCGGGGATCCGCGCTCCAGGCGCCCACCGGTGCCTGGGGCACGACCGCACCGCCGCGCACAAAGAGCGGTATCGTTTCGGGGTGAACATCGAGAGCAACATAAGCCGGCCCGGTATGGCGATCACCGGTAAAAAAATCGATCCAGACTCCCGCAGGCAAATAGACCGAAATGCGGGTGGCGCCGGCTTGAAGGACCGGGCAAACCAGCAGATCGTCGCCGAACATCCATTCGCGAATCATGCGAGCGGCAACCGGATCGGTCGGATAATCCATGACCAGAGGGCGGCATAAAGGCCAATTGTCCGTGTGCTGGCGCCAGGCTGCGGAATAGATGTAGGGCAGCAATCGGTAGCGCAGGCGAATCGCTTGCGCAGCGATGCGCTCGGCCTCGGCACCGTAATTCCAGGGTTCGCGCTCCTGGTCAAGGCTGCCATGAACACGAAAAACCGGCACAAAGGCGCCGAACTGCATCCAGCGATAATAGTTTTCCGGAGAGGGCGTGCCATGAAACCCGCCGATATCCATTCCCCACCAGGCGGCGCCGAGCGCGATGCTGCTGAGCATGAACAACCGCTGTTCAGCCATGGAAGCGAATCCGCTGCCGATATCACCCGACCACAGAGCATAGGCATAGCGCTGGGCACCGAGGTAGAAATTACGGTTGATCGACCAGACGCGCTGATCGACTGCGGCGCGCTGGCCCTCGTATTGGGATCGCTGCATCTGCATAAACATGAGATTGCCGCCATACTCGTCGGCTTCATCATTCCAATAACCGACAATGCCGCTCCGAAAGGCATCGCCGATGCGATAAAAGCTATCCCAAAACCAGGAACGCACCGCCGGCAGATGAAAATTCAGACGCCCCACACGCTTGCCGCTGAAATAGTCCCGCGTCGAATCGACAAAAAAACCCCGATCCGAGCAATATCGCCCCTGCGTCGTTTCGAGATGAATGCGGGGTTTGCGGATGCCCATCAAACGCACCCCGAGTGAATCGAGGTGAGCCGCAAGCGCGCTCGAAGGCCCTCCCGGGAACTTTTCACCCCAGCGAAACTCGCCATAGTTGTCGTTTCCCCAATCCATCCAGTCAAAGTCGAGCACATAGGCATCGAGCGGAATATTTTTCTGCCGGTAAAGATCGACATCACGCCGCAATTCCTCTTCATCCATTCCCCACTCTGTGTTGAGAAATCCCAACGAAAAGCGGGGAAAAAGCGGCGCCCGACCGCAAATCTCGGCCAGGCCGGCAAAGAGGTGCCGGGGCTGTCCAAAGAGAAAATAGACTTTAAAACCGCTCGGTTGGATCCGTTCCGGACGAATGAAATCGATCGTTCCGGGCGACAGATCGATGCGCCCGCCGTCGCTGTCCGCCACCAGGCCCCAACCGTCGGGCGTCCAGACAAAGGGCGCACCCGCTCCGCCTTGTGAACCGGCGGCTATCTCTCCTCCCTGCTCCAGGTGCAGCGCACCCTGTCGCCGGTTGTGCAGACCATAAAACGAACCCGCCGTGTGCCGGACCAGATGCAGACCATCTCGATGCCAACCCTTTTCAGCGGTTTCGCCGAATAAAAGTCGTCCTGTGCCATCAAAGGCGCGAAACCGTATCGGCTTTTTATCGATCTCGAGCAGAAAAGCAGCTGTGCACAACGTGATGCATTCGCCGACGGTGTCGATAACGACTGTGCAAAAAGGCCATTCCCGCGGCGGAGCCACCAGGGTGTCCTGTGCCGGGATCCCATCAAAAAGAGAGACAAATTCGATAATCCGTGGCGAGCAAACCGTTATGTGAAGAACGTCTGGATTCGAAAAAAGCGAGATGCCCTGCGGGTGGATTTCGATTCGCTCGAGATCGCCGAACTGGCCCTTTGTGGGTCGCGCGTTAAACAGTCCGGCAAAGACGAGCAACAGAAACAGGGGGAAAATTTTAGCTGCACCGCTCTTCCCTGTCCTTTTTAAACCGAAATGTATGGATCGGGAAACAGGTCGGTTCATCGATTTTATCTCCTGGCTTGAGACAATGACACACACTGAAATATAGCGTATTTTGCCGTGCAAAACCAGAAAATCCCCTTCAAATTTTTTCTCTTTCTTCGCTCAAATCGCTCATTTATGAAATATTCTCATTGCATCATTGGTTATATTCTTTGCAATCAACACTTGATCAGACACAGCCCGATTCGATACAATGCCGAAAGATACTGATTGCTTAATCAACCCTTTTTTGGCAATAAAAGGAGGAAAGAAAGATGAAAAAGCTTCGCATCAGTACTCTGCTGCTTTTAGGATTTTTGGTTTCTCTTGCTGCAGCCCAGAGTGCACAGGATGAAAGCAACGTTCTCGTCGCCGAAAACCAGAACGCCCGGCTCCAGGTTATCCACAACGCAGCTGATCCAAACGCGCAAGCGGTGGATGTCTATCTCGAAGGAACATTGCTTTTGGATGATTTTGCTTTTCGCACGGCTACACCCTTTATCGATGCTCCGGCTGGCACTCCGATCAACGTCGGTATCGCACCCGGAAACAGCACCAGCGCTGCCGACACGCTGGTCAATTTTACCCTGACCCTGACCGCCGGCGAAACCTATGTCGCGGTCGCCAACGGTGTCCTCAACCCAGCCGCATTTGCCGCCAATCCCGATGGCAAAGCGACCGGCTT
>JAFGJN010000350.1 GCA_016929055.1 Candidatus Zhuqueibacterota bacterium | reverse complement strand
CATAGGGCGATTGCAGAGGCAAAAAACCGTTCAGTGTCGTGCTCATCTGTACGCCCTGCATCGCCCCTTGAAGCAAGAGCTTCAGGTCGACGAGAACCTGATCTGCTGGTATATGCCACATGGCTATATAATCCGAGTCTTTGCCGCCGGCGCTGGTAAAATCGCCGCCGGCGACCAGATCGCTTCCCGAGAGGCCCAGCGCGTAGACCGATCCGCTGATGCCGCTGCCGAGCGCCGACCAGATGTTTCCGTTCCAGCGGGCGATATTCGCGGCCGGCACGCCTCCGGCCTGGGAAAAGCTTCCGGCGGCATAGAGGCTGCCGTTATAAAAGACGAGTCCGCGAACCGTACCGTTGACCCCGCTGCCCAAAGCCGACCAAAGAGATCCATCCCAGCGTGCCACATTGGCGACCGTCGCTGCGCCGGCGGTCTGAATCGCGCCGCCGATATAGAGGCCGCTGCCAGCACAAGCGATGGCGCGCACGACCGAGTTGGCATTGGTGCCGCTTCCAAGCGCCGACCAGGTGCTGCCGCTCCATTTGGCAACATGGCTGGCCGAAACGGCGCCGCACTGAGTGAAATAGCCTCCGATATAGAGATCGCTGCCGTTTCCGGTGATGGCATAGACCCAGTCGTCGGTTCCCGAGCCGAGCGCCGACCAGTTGGTGCCGTCCCATTTGGCGATATAGTAGGTGCCGGCAACACCTCCCGCCTGAGTGAATTTGCCGCCCACATAGATGGCGCCGTCGTGTGGAGTAATGGCAAAAACGGCGTCGTTGGTGCCGTTGCCGAGTGCATGCCAGGTCGCCCCGTCCCATCGGGCGATATGGTTGACAGCTGTTCCTCCGGCCTGGCTCATAAAGCCGCCGATATAGAGCGAACCCCCGTCAACTGCCGCCGCCAAAACCGTGCTGTTGGCGCCGTTGCCCAGATTCGACCAGTCGCTGCCATCCCATTTCGCCACTCGATTGGCGCTCAAACCACCAGCAAGAGTGAAATAACCCCCGCAATAAATTTGCCCGCTGGAGATATCAAGTCCATAGACGATGTGGTTCAACGATCCGGAAAATCCGGCATCCCAGTTGTCGTCTGCGGCAGTCGTGTTTACAATCCCGCTGCCTGGTAAACCAGCCGTGCTTTTGAACAAGGGCCGACCCTGTTCGTCGAATTCCAGCCGATAGCCGGAAGGATCCAACGCCAGACTGTGATCAGTCGGGAGATTCGGGGATCCGTCTGGATTCAGCTGAACGGAAAGGGGAACCACGGTGATCGTTTCCGGCTGGGAAAAAAGCGAACAAGGGATACAAAGAATACAGGATAGTGAAATAACGGTATGCCAGCGAAACATCGCAACACCCCATGTTTAGTGTTCGCGCGGAAAATCACTGCGAACCGATGTTCATTTGTGAGCCGCTCGACTCGAAGCCGGCTGGTATTTTTGTGGGCGCAATACGTGTTTGAATCCCAAAAAAAGATTCCGTATATTTCCTACCGGCAAACCGTCCAAATTACGGAAATAAAAAGGGAGAAAAATATGTCCCCGCTTCTGCGTCATGGTTTAGATCTGATTCTTTATCTGCAACAATTTCGAAGCGATTTTTTGGATGGTTTTTTTGCAGCGATCACATTTTTAGGAAGCGAATACTTTTACCTGCTGGCCGTCCCGATCCTCTATTGGTGCTTTAACCGACGGCTGGCGATACGGATCGGGATTTTGATTTTAATTTCAGGCTGGATCAATTTCGACCTCAAAGCCCTTTTTATGCAACCGCGTCCCTTTGAATATATGCCCGAGGTCGGGATTTATCGGGAGCCCGGTTATGCCCTGCCCAGTGGCCATGCTCAGCTGACGCTCTCGGTCTATGGCTATTTCGCCCGCGTCATCCATTCCGTGTGGTTTTATCTATCCGCAGCGCTGGTCGTATTTCTGATCGGCTTGTCCCGCGTTTATCTCGGCGTCCACTTTCCCAGCGATGTATTGGCGGGTTGGTTCGTCGGTATCGTTGTTTTGGCCCTGTTTTTGCGATGGGCCGAACCGGCTGCCGTAAGATTGGGCCGCCTGCCGGACTGGGGAATGCTGCTGTTGTGCTATTCCGTTTGCGCCGGCCTTTTCTTTCTTTTTCCCGAGCCGCATGCGTTTTTAGTCGTCGCTCTGTTCACCGGCCTGTCCGCCGGTTTGATCGGCGAAAAGCGTTGGATCCGTTTTTCAGAAACCGGTTCGATCCCGATGAAACTCGCTCGGGCCATGGTCGGTTTGTTGGTTATCGTTCTGCTCTATGGCGGTCTCAAACTCGTGCTGCCGGGCGAAGCCGTGTCTGGTTGGCCCTGGTCTCGGTTTGTTCGTTACTGGTTTGTCGGTTTTTCCGTCACCCTTGCAATTCCAGCTCTGTTTGTTAGGCTCGGTCTGGCTTCCCGTTTACCCCAATCCTGATACATTTGAAAACAAAAGGCCGCCCCGATAGGAGGCGGCCTTTTGTGACGTTCGAGCGTGCGACTTGTCATCTTCCCTGGCTATCGAGAATCCGCTCAATTTCATCCATGGTTTGATTCATCGCCTGCATGGTCATGGCAAAGGGCGCCGATGTCGTCAGATCCACACCGGCTTTTTTCAGCAGCTCGATGGGATAATCCGAACCGCCGGCTGATAAAAAGGCGATGGTTTTTTGTACGGCCTCGCTATCTCCGGAGAGGATTTTTTGAGATAGCGCCGTAGAGGCGGTGAAGGATGTTGCATATTGATAGACGTAATAGTTGTAATAAAAATGCGGTATGTAAGCCCATTCGATCGTGTAAAGATCGTCAACCTGGCACACACCGCGATCATGTCCGTAATAGGTCCGGACAATGTCAGCATAGATCTCCGTCAGCTTGTCGCCGGTCAGGGGAATGCCTTTTTCTACCGCTTCGTGGATGCGCAGTTCGTATTCAGCGAATTGGGTTTGTCGAAAAACTGTTCCTTTGATTCCGTCCAGATAGTTCATCAAGAGCGACAGACGGGCACCGTCGTTCTGAATGAGTTCGAGCTGTTTGTGAATCAGCAGCGCTTCGTTCAGCGTTGAAGCAACTTCCGCCACAAAGATCGGATAATCGGCTGTGGGAAAGGGCTGGGTTTTATTGGCAAAAAAGCTGTGCAGCGAATGGCCCAATTCGTGCGCAAGTGTGCTGACGTCGTTGTACTGGCCGTTGAAATTCATCAGGATGTAGGGATGAACATCGTAGACACTGCCGTTTGAATAGGCCCCGGAGCGCTTGCCCAATGTGGGATGAAAATCGATCCAGCGCTCATTAAATGCTTTTTGCAGTATCTGCACATATTCGCCGCCCAGAGGCGCCATGGCTTCAAGTATCATCTCCTGTGCCTGATCCAGCGTATAGTTCAGCTCGATGTCAGCCACTACGGGTGCATAGAGGTCGGAATATTTCAGGGTGTCGACACCGAGCATGCGCTGTTTCAGCTGAAGGTAGCGATAAAAGGTATCCAGGTTTTCGTTGACATTCTGGATCAGTGAATGATAGACCTCGACCGGTATGTTATTGGCATCCAGGGCTGCGGCCAATGTGGAGGGATAGTTGCGCACGCGGGCATAAAAGAGGTCTTTTTTCAGATTGCCGTCCAGTTGGGTGCCAAAGGTGCGGCGAAAGGTGTTCAGAGCACCGAAAAAGGCGTTAAAGACTTTTTCCCGATCCTCACGATTGGTGACGGCGCGATACCGGCCGAATCCGGATGGGTTGAGCAAAACGGTCTCGCCGGTGGTTAACGTGACTTGCGGATAAGGCAGATCGGCATTGCTGAAAATGTTAAAGATCTGCGCCGCCGCACCGCTCATCAGACCGGCCTGGGCGACGATTTTTTCTTCCGCTGCAGTGAGCGTGTGTTCGCGTTGACGCTGCAAATTGTCGAGATAATGCCGGTATACCTCGAGTCCGGGTTCCTCTTTCAGAAATGCTGCGATCGTCTCGGGTTTCATGGCCACGATTTCAGGCTCGATATACGAAGCGAGAGCCTGAAAATTGGTCGCCAGTTGCTGCAGTTCTTGCTTCATCGCTTGTGGAGCCGATTCGCGCGTATCCTGATCCGCCAGCATCGATGCATAGCTGTATAGCTGGCCGAATTCGCGCGATAGGTTCGAGGTGAATTCCAAACAGGCCAGGAGCTGATCGGCGGATTCGGAGAGTTTGTCCTGATAGGTTTTGATGTGATCGATTTTGCCGGCCCATTCGGTTTTTTCGGTTTCCCAATCGGCTTTTGTGGCATAGAGATCAGTCAGATTCCATGTTTCGCTTACCGGAACCGTGCTGCGTTCCAGTGCAGCGGCCAGGCTTTCGGTTTGTGCCAGGGCGAAAAGCAGACAAGTCATAAGTAATGCGCATCCTTTTTTCATGTTCTCTCCTGCAAAAGTTTTATGGATTTTTTATAATTGAAAATACAAAAATCAACAGAGAAAACAAAACAATCTGTTTTTCAGAATCGATTCAAACATTTATCAACACCGATTGTTTGTCGACTATTCCCCAGATTTGGTGTTAACTGGGTCTCAACACATTATTGCCCGGATTCTGTGCGAAGCACAGAATCCCCAATAAAAACAATTGCGTATATGCACCTAATGGATGGAAACGGTAGCCACTGCAAACCAAACAAAATCTAAAGGATACTGCTTATCGAATTCTATTGCCATAGAATACAGATATTATTATAGAACAATATATGGACAGCCTTGTGGGGACTTGGCGTTTTGTCTTGTCAGCCTCTCTTTTTGCGGGTCTG
The DNA here is from genome assembly GCA_016929055.1 of Candidatus Zhuqueibacterota bacterium. Lineage (GTDB taxonomy): Bacteria > Zhuqueibacterota > Zhuqueibacteria > Residuimicrobiales > Oceaniaggregativiventaceae > Sulfursilanivivens. The sequence goes on along the minus strand of JAFGJN010000350.1, from coordinate 6,412 downwards.
GTAATCCCGTCCGTGGGCATCAAAAGTCCCAAAGGAGTGCCTTGTATCGTCCAGAGATGTCGGCGCCGGAAAACGGCAGCCCTGCTCCCATTTTAGCCCCAAGGGCGAACCCTGGATTATGGGAATCGCGGGGATCTGTCGTCAATGCTCGAATGATTGTGATGCATTGACTCTGGCTGGATGGGTTACGAACCCGGAAGAGCCGAGTCAACCGTGACAGTCTGTTAATATGCGAAAGGTTCATCGGCAAATGATGATTCGCCCTATTAATGCGGTGCGAGCATAAAGGTTTTAGAGCGCATCCAGCTGGATCAAGGCAGGAGGGTAAAGGGCTGACGAATGATTTGCCTGGGTGTGCGGATGACTGCAAAATAGCAGCCGGCAGGCGAGCGCCGGCCAAAATCATCTCGTCCGTTCCATTTGAACGGGCCATAATGAATGCCCCGATAGACGACACGCCGCCCCAACAGATCATAGATTTCCAAACTGGGGGCTGTTCGGTCTGTAGCATGCGCTATCTCGAACCAGATGGTGTTTCGTCCGGGATTCGGACGGATGAGCATGTGACAGGTGGCGGGCATTTCCGTCGATTCGGATGGTTCCGCTACCGCGGAAACCTGTTCCCATGACCGGTTCTCAAGGTTTAAGAACCCGCTGTCCGCGCCAGAGATGGCAAAAAGGCGGGCTTCATAGAACGCTGCGCTTTGACGGGGTGGATAGTAAAAACGTTCGCGATAATCGGACGAGTCGATGACCGAGACTTTTTCCATATCGATCAGCAGTACAGGAAAATCGGAAACGGGCAAAAGCCGGTTGTCCTGACAGACGAAAGCAGCGGCTTCGTCCGCTAATACGCCCAGTCCGCGGGACTGGTGAAACAAAAGAAAAAAGAGACCGCCCAGCCGATTCTCGTCATAGGCATCGTCGCGAAAGGTGTTGGTGCCGATCAACAGATGCGGAAAGGCCTGGAGGCCGGGTATGATGTCGAGGGCGCCGTTGCGCAGGTTGGCGGAATGGCTCTCTGTATTGGTGATCGTCATACCGCCCAGCGCCGATGCCGGTGGCCCGCAGAGCAGGAGAAAGAATGACGAGTCGTTCAACCGCTGGTTCAAGACAGGGGCAAAGGTTTCCTGAGCGTGAAGGCCGGAGAGCAGGTTCTCGACCGGGCAATCCGCCACCATGGCCTGACCGCAGCTTTGCAGGGCGGTCAATTGTATCTCAGAAAAGGGCGCATCCGCCAGCGCCAGAGTGACGACATCGGTGGCTCCTGCTGCTTGCAGGTGTTGGAAAAAAGGGCTGGAAGCCTGGTCGGTTATGAGCACGATTGTCGAGTTGCCGGCGCGTTCAGCGAGGCGCTGCAGCGAAGGACGGCAGAATTGGGGCGAATCCGATCCGGCCATTTCGATTGTTGCTGAAACACCGGTAAACGCAGCGGGCGGATCATCCACCTCTTTTGCTCCCTCTGCCGACGAATCAAGCCGGCGTTGTTTGAGATCGTAGCGAAAACCATCGGTCAGCGCGCTGACGGACCAATCAAAGAGGCGCAGCGGTGTGTGCGCCAGACAAACGGCGGATGATTCGGGCCGGCGGTGGACGATAAAAGCCGCTCCTTTACCCATCACTTGGCCGATCCCGTTGTTGTCGATGCAGAACGCCGTCTGTTCGTCTACGCCGACACCGATGATGTCGCTCGCTTGTGATTCATTCCAATGGGCGACAAACGCAATCAGCCTTCCCTGGCGCACCCGGGCGGTGAAATGGCTGTCGAAAATGACACCGGGAACCAGGGGCAAAAAATCGTCCGAGAGAGTAATATCGCGATGAAAGGGATCGCCTAGGCAATCTCGCGACACGGCGGAACTGTTGGCGGCATGGTAATCCACGCCGCCGAGAACGGCAAGTCCGGCGCTGGTACCGCCCACCACACCGCCGCGTTCAAAGACCTGGCGAATGGCCTCCTCGACGCGTGTGCCTTTCCACAGAGTGTAATAGGTGTATTGATTGCCGCCGCGCAAAAAGATCAGATCCGCCGCCAGCACTCGGGCGGCGTTGACCGAGTCGTCCGCTGCGCGACGGGAATCGATGACCAGACTAGCTGCGGAAGCGGCGCCCAGATCTTTGAAATAGGACTCGAGCCAGGTCGATCCGGTGGAATAGTGCATCACCAGAGCGTGACCCGAATCGGCCTGTTGTACCATCCAGCCGTACGGCGCATCCGACCAATCGATTCGTTCTTCGCTGCCACCACCGACGGCACAGATGGAGCCGCTGAACGCGAACGGCGAAAGGATAAAAAGTTTAATCAGAAAAAGGGAGTATATTTTTTGCACGATTTCTCCTTGTCAGCTGCCGGGTTGGGTCTCGTCTTCTCGTATACGCGGGGCCAGAGCAAAACCGGTAAAAGCATAAAGCCAGGCAAAAACGATTCCCAGGTAGCACATCAGGCACCAGGGGGCATACTCGACGGTAGAAACGCCCAGGGTGCCAGCCATATAGACTCCGGCCATGCTCCAGGGTACAAGCGGGACCACCACTGTTCCCGAATCTTCAGTGGTGCGGGACAGATTTTTTGCCGCTAATCCCATTTGGCGAAATGCCGGCGCAAAGAGTTCGCCGGGAATCAAGATTGATAAAAATGAGCTGCCTGTGATTAAGGCCACTGCGACGCTGGAAAGAGAGGTGCTGACGACCAATGAACCGCGGTTTTTCACGTGTTGCAAAAGATGGTCGAGCAGAACTTGAAGCATTCCGGCGCGCTGTACGATGCCGGCAAAGGCAAAGGCGCAAAAAGCGATCAAGGTCACATCCATCATGCTCATCATGCCGCCGCGGGAGAGCAGATTGTCAATATCGGCATAGCCGGTTTGCGAGACATAACCGCTGGTCATAGCGTTAAAAACCTGTTGCCAGGGGCCTTGCTGCCAGACAAGGGCCAGGAAACTGGCCAGCAGTGAAGCGGCCACCATACCGGGTATGGTCGGCAGCTTGCGCACAGCGAAATAGAGCACCAGAGCCGGCGGCAAGAGCAGAGTCCAGTGAAAACGAAAAGCCGTTTGCAGGTGCAGTTGCAATTGAGCGATTTGAGCCGTTTCGACGGTTTGTCCTCGATACGACAAACCGACGATGAAATAGACCGCCAGACCGATCAGCCAGGCTGGGCCGGTCGTCCACAGGGTATGACGGATATGATCAAAGAGGTTGCTTTTGGCCGCGATCGGCGCCAGATTGGTGGTGTCGGAAAAGGGCGAGAGTTTGTCGCCGAAATAGGCTCCGGCGATGATGGCGCCGGCGGCGGGTGCCTGGGGTATACCCAACCCCTGGGCGATGCCGATAAAAGCAATTCCGAGAGTGCCGACAGTTCCCCATGAGGTGCCGGTGAACAGAGAAACGAGGCTACAGACCACACAAGCGGTCAGCAAAAAATAGGTTGGCGAAATGAGGCGCAATCCCAGGTCGATTAGCATGGGTATGGTGCCCGAGGCGATCCAGGAGCCGATGAGCAGCCCCACACAGATGACGATCAACATAGCGGGCAGAGCGCTTTTGATCGAATCCACAATGCCATCCTGCAATTCTTTCCAGCTGTAACCCTGAAGGCGGGCCAGCAGACCGGCGGCCGTAGCAGAGAGCAGGAGCAGAATCTCCGCCCGGATGCGATAGACGCCATAACCGACACCGAGAAAGAACGCCATCAGCAGCAAAGGAATCAGACTGAGAAGCAGGGTCGGGCGCTTGTGTTCCGGCATAACAAACTCCATGGACCTGACAAAACGGAGCTGTTTGCGAAAAACCTGCAAAACAGCTCCGTTTGCTGTGTATCGGTTCTTTTACTTGATCAACATCATTTTTTGAGTCCAGACAGTTTGGGCAGCCATCATGCGTGCGATATAGACGCCCGATGCAACCGGTCGGCGCGACTCGTCGGTACCGTCCCATAGAAGCGCATGGCTGCCGGCGGCGAACCGGTCAGCTGCAACTGTTTTGACCCGGTTGCCGAGAAGGTCATAGATGTGCACCTCGACAAAAGCATCGTGCGGCACGTCAAAGCGCAGGGTGGTGCCGGGATTGAACGGATTGGGATAGTTGGCGTGGAGAAGAAAACCGTTCGGCAAGCTTGCTGCCTGATTCGGTTTCACCGATACCGGTCCGCCGGCAATGCCGGTGATGCGCACGACGCCCTGATTCGGAGTCGAAGCCCAGATGACGCCGTCTTTGATCTCCATGTGCCACAGGCTGTCGCTGGGAATCCCACCGTCTGTGGTTTCCTTGTTAAACACCTCGTAGCTGCGGTCGGGTTTCAGCTGCACCAGACCGTGACCCTGAGTGGCGCACCAGATGTTACCATCACCGTCGGCCTCGATGTCCAGCACCGCGCTTGCGAGAAACGGCAGAGTGGTGCTGTCATGGACGACGATGCTTTCATCCGGCAAGATTTCATAAAGATCGAGCGTGCCGTTGTCCGGAACCCAGACGTGATCGTCCGGATCGACGGTCATGCAATAGGTGTATTCGCCTTCGATGTTACCGATGGATTTCCAGACATTTTCCGTATTGCGGTAGGTGACGCCATACCAGGTGCAGATCCACAATTGATCTTTAGAATCTTTGCGAATGTCATAGGCTTCCGGGCGGGCCTGGCTCTCGGTGAGGGTAAAGCCCATATCGGCGAGCGACAAGCCGGTCCAGCTATCGCCATTGTCCGCCGAGACCCAGAGGCGGGCATCGACACGGTTGTCTTCGCGTTGGCTGATGTAGACATTGCCAAAGGGCCCGACGAATACGGAGCGGGTGTATTTGTCGTCGGTAAAATCGATAATTTCGCCGCTGCCGTCCGGTTTGACGCGGGTGACGCCATAATGGGTGCAGAACCACGAATTGCCGGCGGCGTCAAAAGCGATGTAAAACGCGCGATCTTCGGCCATGTTCAGATCGTTCTGGCTATTGATGGTCCAGCTGCTCAGATCAGCCGATAATTTGCTGACATAGGCTACTCCGGTGGCCGCATTTTTGTCTCCGCCGAACCAGATGTTGCCATCGTTGTCGAAGGCGATGCAATAGATGCCGTTGTAGGGCAGGTCGCTGTTATCGACGGAGAAGAGCTGGTACTCAGCTGCGCCGGCTAGTCCGACTGTCAGCACCATGACGCTTAGCAAGAGACGGGTAAAAAGATTCATTTGTTGCCTCCTTTGGTTTGGAATTTTTTCCGGCAATTCCGGATCGAATTGATTTAAAAACAGAGTCCGACTCCCATCCGGTGCACGCCTCCGAGCATTTCATGGTCGGAATAGGCATAGTCGAGTCGTCCTTTGACCTGCAGCAGCTGCATTGCCAGACCGGCGCCAACAGAAAAACCGCCGATATCATGTCTGAACAAATAGGCGGCGCGTAAAAATGCGCGATTGGCGAAAGCGAATTCTCCTGCCAGAGTCAGGCGTTCCTGATTGTCGCTCGGCACATCCACTTCGCTACTGAGGGTCAATAGAGCGGTTTCCGAGCGCCAGGGTTCAAAGGCAATACCTAGACGAAAAATCTGGGGTAGTCGAAATTCCGGCGACAGGCGTTCCAGGCGTGGGTTGTCGGCGAGTTTTTCGTCGATGATGCGCTGCTCCTCTTCGGCGATGCGGGCGTCCAGATCGTCGCCGTTGAATTCGAGTTTGCCGGAAAAGTTGCGCACCACCATGCCGATGCGCAGGTTGTAAAAATCGGTTCGATAGAGAGATCCCACATCGAGAGCGACCTGTGAAGCGGTTTGGTTCCAGATAAATTCGCGGACATATTTGGCGGTGACGCCGAAGGTAAAGCGGTCGGTGAGCGAGCGCGCATAAGAGAGCCCCGCTGCCAGGTCGCCCGCATCATAGGTTTCGCCGGTTCCTTCGCTTTCAAAGACGGTGGTGATTTCGGTTGCATCCATATAGAATGACAGCACTGAAATACCGACAACGCCCCAGGAACCGAGGTTTTTACTCAACCCGCCAAAAGCCAGTTGGGTATCCATAAACCACTGTGTGTTGCCGAGATAGAGCTCCATGTTTTCTGTGCTGATGATTCCCGCCGGATTCCAATAAAGCGCTGTGGCTCCCTGGCTCAGCGCCGTGACCGCGCCTCCCATCGCTGCGCCGCGCGGTTCGGCATCGATTTGTAAAAAGTTGGCGCCCGCCTGACCGATATTGCCCTGCGTCAGGGCCGGTGCCGCTGTCAGCAAAAGGGCGAACAGCAAGACGATTCTTTTCATAAGGCCATCCATTTTTGTCAAGATTCAACTCGAACGTTTACCGGTCGATAACGATCAACTGCCCATTCGGCGTTGTCAGCGGACGATGGCAAAACGTCCGATCTTTTCACCGAGATCGGATTGAACATGAAAGAAATAGATGCCCGAGACCACCGGGCGATTTTCATCGGTCAACAGGTT
>JAFGJN010000048.1 GCA_016929055.1 Candidatus Zhuqueibacterota bacterium | reverse complement strand
TCCGCGCAGATAGACGGTAATGCCCTCCTCGGCAAGCCCCCCCTCGGTTTTATAGTCGCGGATGGCCTGTCTGGCCCGTTCCAGGGTTATAAACGGCCCGTCACTGCCGTCGCTGTTGGGCTCGGCCGAGCGACCGCTCCAGTCGTCACATCCGTAGGGGGAAACAAAAAACGCGGGGTCGGCCAGCTGCGGTCCGCTGCAGCCGGCAACGAGAAATACGATGGCAAGAGCCTTAAAAAACTGCATGTACCCCTCCTTTGCTGGAGACCTGGATTCGGTGCGAAGGAGCGAATCCGGTGGAGATCATCAATCAGGCAATCGCCGCCATTCGATTGAATAGCCTGGCTCGATGCCGTGGCGTTTGGCAAATCCACCGACGACCTCCACGACATATTTCGCCGGCATTTCGGAAGTATAGGTGTTTTCGGACAGCGGCAGGGTTTCGCGACGAATGGTGCGGATCACTCCCTGCTGATCCACGAAAAACATATCGAGAGAAAAATAAGTGTTCTTCATCCAGAAGGAACGATAGTCCGAGTCGGGAAAGATAAAGAGCATGCCCTGATTTTCATGCATGGATCGGCGAAACATGAGTCCGAGGACGATCTTGTGCTCGGTGTCGGCGATTTCGATGTCGATCCCAACAACATTTTCGCCTTCAGGGTTGAGAAATTGCAGTTCGCCATGTTTGGAAAAATGGTAAAGATCCATGGGCGAAGGTTTGGGTACCGACTCTTTTTTGCAGCCAATCGCAGTCGCCATCAGGAAACCAAAAAGCAGCAAGCGGGCTATGCGGCAAAGAATCGTCATCGATCGCTCTCCTTTGTAAAAGTGTATTCCTCGCGCAGCAATCCCATCACATGGAAATCGATATAGCGACCGTTGCGATACATCGCTTGCCGCAAAGTGCCTTCGATGCGGAATCCTGCTTTTTCATAGACGCGCACGGCGGCCGCATTTTCACTGCTGACGACAAGTTGGATGCGGTTGAGGTTCAAGATCTCAAAACCATACCGGCACATCAATCGAACGGCTTCGCTGCCATAGCCTTTTGACCAGTGATTGGTGTGATAGATGGCCAGATAAAATATAGCCGCCCGGCTTACCATATCCCAGCGCACAAAAGCGGTTTGGCCCACGGCTTCTCCGTTGCTGCAGGTGCAGATAGTAAAGAGCAGGGTTTCGCGGTTTTCGATCCAGTGCTTTTGTTCGATTTGGATTTGGTCGAGTGTCAACGGAAAATAGAGGAACAGTGCGTCTCGGGCATGCTGGTTTTTGCCGGCATAGACCATCTCGGCGTCGTCGGGTTCGACAGGGCGCAGACAGACGCGTTCACCTTTGAGAAAACAAAGCGGTTCGGGCATGGTCAGCTCATTTGTTTGTATAACGCATCCCATTGCTCCTGGATCAGTTTCCAGGCTTGATCCACGTGCTTTTCACGGGTGTAGAGATTGCCGATTGCCAGACGCAGAGCAAGTCGGCCGTTCAGACGGGTATGGGACAGGAAAAGCTGTTGACCGGCAAGAATGTTGTCGAGCAGAGTGCGATTGAGCCGGTCGAGAACCGACTCGTCCTCGATCTCTGGCGGATGGGCACGAAAACAGATGGTGCTGTAGGGTACGGGGGCCAGTGTTTCGAAATGGGGGTGATCATCGATTTTTTTTGCCAGTGCCTGTGCCAGATCGATGGCATAGCGGATGCGTTCGCCCAATCCCCGGCTGCCGAAATAGCGGATCGTGAACCACAATTTTAACGCCCGAAACCGGCGTCCCAATTGTACGCCGTAATCCATGAGATTTTCGACCTCGTCGTCCCGGTTGGTTTTCAGGTATTCGGGCACCAGGCTGAAGGCCTGTTTGAGAACCGCGGGTTTGCGCGTATAAAAGGCCGAGCAATCGATAGGCACAAAAAGCCATTTATGCGGATTAACCAGAAGAGAATCAGCTCGATCGCACCCTGCCAGCACGTGTCGGTATTCGGCAATAATCGCCGGCGATCCACCATAGGCAGCGTCCACATGCAGCCAGAGGTTGTGGCGTTCGCAGATATCGGCGATAGCGGGAACGGGATCGATCGAGGTAGTGGAGGTCGTGCCCACGGTGGCCACCACACAAAAGGGCAAAAGCCCAGCCTGGCGGTCGGCGGTGACGGCCTGCTCCAACAACACGGGATCGAGTCGATAGGAGGAGTCCACGCCTATTTTATACACACTTTCGGTCCCCAAACCCAGTGTGACCGCCGCTTTTTCCACCGAGGAATGCGCCTGTTCCGATGTATAAAGACGCAAACGCGGGGCCCCGAACAAGCCTTTTTGCCGCACCGGATGATCCAGGGCTGCCTCGCGTGCCGCAGCGATCGCCTGCAGCGTACTCGACGAGGCGCTGTCGGTTATCATACCCCAGAACGACTCTGGAAGGCCAAGCATGCGGCGGAGCCAGTCCATAACCGTTTTTTCGAGTTCCGTGGCCACCGGACAGGTCGTCCATAGCATGGCGTTAACGTTCAATGCGGCGCTCAACAATTCCCCGAGAATCGCCGGGCCGCTGCTGGAAATGCCAAAGTAGGCCATAAAGTTGGGGTGGTTCCAATGGGTCATGCCGGGCATGATGATGCGATCGACATCGGCCAGAACATCGTCGATCGATTCTCCCTGTTCAGGCGCCTCTAAAGGGAGCTGCGCTCGAATTTCGCCGGGCCGTACATCGGGCAAAACGGGTATTTTATCGAGACGGCTGAGATGATCGGCGATCCAGTCGATCAATGCGTGTCCGGCCCGTCGAAAATCCTCCGTCGGCATGTCGCCTATTGGCACGTGTGTCATGAATCTTCCTTTTGCTTGTCGACCCACAGACTGTCAGAGAGCAATCCCGAGGAGGATTTGGGTTGCGCTGCTAGCTGAACAGACTTTCGATATCCTCGCGGGTCAGAGATTTCAAGTTTTTGTCGCTGGTGATCAAGGTGGATACGAGCTTTTTCTTTTTTTCCTGCAGTGCCAGCATTTTTTCTTCAACAGAATTTTGGGTGATCAGACGATAGACAAACACGTTTTTATCCTGACCGATCCGGTGGGCGCGATCCATTGCCTGGGTCTCGACAGCGGGATTCCACCAGGGATCGTAAAGAATGACATAATCGGCGGCGGTCAGATTCAGCCCCGTGCCGCCGGCTTTGAGACTGATGAGAAAGGTCTTGATGGAGGCGTCTTCCTGAAAGCGCTGCACCACCCTCTGCCGATGCACGGTATGTCCGTCGAGATACTCGTAGCTGATTCCGCGCTTGTCAAAGTACCTGCGGATCAGTTTGAGCATTCTGACGAACTGGGAAAAGATCAGGATTTTGTGATTTTCGGCCAGGATTTCGTCGACAAATTCCTTCAGATGTTCGAATTTACCCGAGTCTTCGTGTATCTGCTGGTCGATCAGATAGGGATGGCAGGCGATCTGACGCAGCCGGACCAGGCCCTCGAGAATATTGATTCGAGCTTTGTCGATTCCCTGTTCATCGATTTTTTTCAAGAGCAGGGCGCGATAGTGGTCGCGCCATTGGATATAGAGTTGGCTTTGTTTGTCGCTCATGGTGCAGAGAATGGTTTGCTCCGTCTTGGGCGGCAGGTCCATAGCCACATTTTCCTTGCTGCGCCTGAGGATAAAGGGAAAGACCAGTTTGTGCAAAAAATTCACTGTTTCCTGGTTTTCCTCTTTTTCAATCGGATTGATAAATTGCCTTTTGAAATAGTTGAGCGATCCCAGAAGCCCGGGATTGAGAAAGGCGAATTGTGACCAGAGTTCTTGGGTGTTGTTCTCGATGGGCGTTCCGGTCAACGCCAGACGATACCGGCCGTTTAGCAGCCGCGCAGCTTTGGCGGTCTGGGATGTGGGATTCTTGATCTTTTGAGATTCGTCCAGAATGATATAGTAAAACGAAAAGCGGCGCAGCAGCGCAATATCCCGTCGCATGATGCCGTAGGTGGTCAAAATAATATCAAAATTTTTTAAGGATTCGGTGTCGTCCTCTCGATCCAGCCCGATGTGGGCCAGTACCGTCAGGGAAGGTGTGAATTTTTTCACTTCGTTTTGCCAGTTGAAAACAACCGACGTCGGACAGACGATCAGACTGGTGTGCCGTTCAGGACTGCTGTTTTTTTCGTTGAGAAGCAAAGTCAGTGTCTGCAGAGTTTTGCCCAGGCCCATGTCATCGGCCAGACAGCCGCCAAAGTGGAATGATTTAAGAAAGCAGAGCCAATCATAACCGGTTTTTTGGTAAGGTCGCAGCACCTTTTCCATGGATGGTGGCGCATGGCGGGGCTCGATATGGGAAAAATTCCTGAACTTGGCGCGGCGAATTTCAAAGGCCTCATCTGCGGCGGAAACGTCCGCTTCTTCAAACAAGAGATCGATCAGCGTCAGGTGGTGCGGCTGCAAACGAATCCGGCCGTCTTCTATCTGGGCAAAATTGAACAGGTGTGAATAACGCTGCATCCACAGTGACGGCAGGATGGCCAAACTGCCGTCGGACAATTTGAGATAGGGTTGATTCTGGCGAAACGCGCGCCGTAAGTTGTGAAGAGATACTGGAACACCCTCGATATTGATTTCCATGTTGAGGTCGAACCAATCGATTTCTGTGCCGACCTGCATTTGCACATAGGGTTCGGCTGTGCGAATATGAAAATTGTGTAGGTGATCGAGCCCAACCATTTCGAACCCCTGAGCGACCAGGTTGGCGATATTGCGAAAGATCCAATTCATTGCCCGGCTGTTGTCGATCTGAAAAGAACCGGCTTCATTTTTTAAGCCGGTTGCGACCAGGCGTTCGGCCGTCTCTTCTTCCAGTGTTTGCTGGCGAGCGATGCGGATCAGCTTTGAAGGTGTTTTGATCATGATTTTCTGGCCATGTGGGTCGCTGTAATCGACATAATAACCCTCATAGCCGAATTGCAATTGAATGATCAGGTGGGTTTCGCTTTCGCTGAATAGCAGTTTTTGGGCCGTAAGCGATTCGATAGTGGTGACCTGATAGGTGTCTGGAATTCGCAGCGGCATAAATTCCGCCAGCGACGGCAGAGTCCGCGTCAGGAAAAGGTCGGATTCGGCCCGCGGGATTTGTATTTTCAGCCGCTCCTGCGTAAAGGGTATCAAGGCGTCGGCCATGTCAATATTGTCGATGTGCAAGAGCTGATCTTTTTTAAGAATCCAGATTGGATTTTCAGTCAAAACAGTCGCGTCGGGTCCCAGCTTGTGGCGCTCGCTTCCATGAATGATCTCAGGAGTGATTTCCAGGTTTTCTGGCGATGAGGAATAGCTGAATTCCACCTGTGCGGTACGATCGGAAAGCGAGAGTGCCTGGCCGACCAATCCTTCGTTATCCAGATAAAGCGGACTCTGTTTCAGGTGATAAAATATGAATCCCATGGACATGCCATAGGGATAGAATACCGGACGAAAATCATAATAATATGAAGGGGTTTGCCATTTGGCGAACTGCTGGCGCAAGTTCAGGCGCATCAGATAGGATATGATGAAAAGATCGTTTTCATTGTATTCCACTTCGCTGTCGTCGGAGTCGAATTGTCCGATGGTGGCGATGCGACCGAACTCGCCGTTTCGTTTGATATAGGCCTTTTGCGGCAAAAGGGACCATCCATCCTGCTCCAATTTGATAGTGTAAATGATTTTCCAGCGAATGGGATGTGTGGTGTCGTACCGGTGTTTCTTTTGGTTCTTTTCGACCAGAGCGCTGAAAAATTGCTGCCATGAGGGGTGAATACGGCGCTGGAGCAGATCCTCGCGGTTTTTTTCATAATAGTCTCGCGCTGCCAACAAAGCAGCAACGCTGTGCTCGCAGTGTCCCCAGCTCGGACAGGTACACAAGGCAAAAAGACCTGACGAAGTTTGCCGAATGCGCACCTGATAGTTCAAAACCTGGGCGTCGAAATGGTCGAGTTCCACTTGGTTGAGGTGAACGCTGCCGGCTTGGTACAGGCGTTTGCCAGATTCAAAAGTCGCTGCTCCGGCAAATTGCAAGAGTTGCTCCTCGGTCAATTTCATATGATTTAATCCTGTCTGCCGCCTTGCATTCGGACGCTTGCATCGGTTTTACTGCCTGACGGTGTATCGGGCCAATATTTAATATGCGAAAAAGAATTCAAATACACAAGGCTTACATCGGCAAATCGACCAAGTTTTGCTGTCTGGCGACGCGATTTGTTCAGGATCAGCGAACGGGGTTAAGCTGTCGTTTTTCGTGCAGGGTGTTGATCTCTTTTTCCAGGTGCGGGACTTGCAGCAGGAAAGCAACCGCCGAGGCCAGACTGACCAGGCCTCCGAGGAAAAGAGTCAGGGGGGCGCCGATCCGTTCGGCCAGAGCACCGACAAGCAGACTGCCGAGCGGCGTAACACCGAGAAAGGTCAGGGTATAAAGGCTCATGATGCGTCCGCGTTTGTCGTCGTCGACAATGGTCTGGAGTAAAGTGTTGCCGGCGATGAATTGAGCGATGAATCCGTATCCGACCAGAGGCATCAACAGCAGCGCAGCCCAAAAGCTTCGAATCAGGGCCAGGAGCACGATCGCTATCGCTCCGGTGAGGGCTGCACGCACGATGCTCCGCTCCAGGCCAAAAACCGATTCTCGACCGGCAAGCAGAAGGGCGGCAAAGAGCGCTCCGATGCCGGCGCCTCCCATGAGAAATCCCAGGGTTTCCGGGCCGCCGCCAAGAATGTCGCGCGCCATCACCGGTAAAATCACGTTGTAGGACAGTCCGGCAAATGCGGTGATCGTCAGCAGCCCGAGAATTGAACGGATGGCTGTAACTCTGGCGGCATAGCGCAAACCATCGACGAATCCCTGCCAAACGCCTGTGGAATCGCTGCGTCGAACCCGTTTGGGCAAGCGCAGGGCAAGCAAGGCGGCGATGATCGCGAGATAGGTGAGGGCATTGAATAAAAAACACCAGCCTTCGCCGACCCAGGCGATCAAAAGGCCGGCAAGCGAGGGTCCGATCAGACGCGCACTGTTAAAGATGGTTGAATTCAGCGCAATGGCGTTGCTCATATCTTCTCTTCGCGGTACCAGATCGATGACCAGGGTCTGGCGCGCGGGTGAATCGAAGGCGATGATCACCCCCCAGAAGACGCTGAGCAAAAGGATAAGGGGGATTTCGATGCGGCCGCTCAGCGTCAGGACGGCGAGGATGAGCGCCTGAAAAAACGCAGCCGTCTGACTGATCAGCAGCACCGAACGCGCATTCCAGCGATCGAGCAGAACGCCGGCGAACGGGATCAGCACAACAGCTGGAATCTGGCCGGTGAATTCCACCAGGCCGAGCAGAAAAGCCGAGTCGCTCAGCCTGTAGACCAGCCAGCTCATGGCCAGACGCTGCATCCAGGTGCCGATAATCGAAATGGCCTGGCCGCTGAAAAACAATCGATAATTGCGATAGGTCAGCGCGTGAAATGTGCGGTTCAGATTCATCGCTGTTCGGGATTACTGTCGTTGTTTTTTTTCTTTCATGATGCGGAATTGACGGCCGATAAAGTCGGTGGTCCCGCTTCGGTGTCCCACCCGTTGCACTTTTATTGTCTTGAGGGCTTGACGCAGGGCGCGAGCGGGATGCTCCGGATCATTCGCACCCTGCAGCTGAAAGGCATAGCAACCGACCCGATCTTCTTCGCCGCTAAACGGCAGGGGATCCGAACCAGCCACCACTGTGTAACCCTGTTGCAGCGCCCGACGCATCTTGACAGGCGTGGGCCAGAGTGAAGGGCGCATTGAAGTGTCGCTGATGACCAGATCAGTCGTCGAAAAGCGACGAAAGAGCTTATCGACGATCTTGCCGCGCTTGAAAAACCATTTCCCGGGCGCCCAATTCAGAGAAACGATGGCGTCTGCCCGGATCAGAGTTTCGATGGCTTCGGCGCTATCACAGCCGCGATCGGGTAGGGTCGCCTCGGTGGCCAGAGCACAGATTTCCAACCCATCGCGGGTGACGATTTGCCGGCCAGCCACAACTGTGAGCGCTTGCCCCTCGCTATTGATCAGGTGCAGAGATTCGCTCTCGGCCGTCTTTTTCACACGCCAGCCGGGAACAAGGGATGGATTTTGCCGCAATTCAGAGAAAAAAGCGCAATCCGAACGCTCGGTGAGCAAGAGTGCTAAACGAAAGCGATCCGAGGTGCGATGGCTCGCTAGATGATTCCAGGCGGCTTGAAACAGTCGATTGCGATCAAAGAGGGGATAGACATGAACATGTCCGTCAACGATCCATTCTGTCGATTCCATAGCGTCTCCTTTTTTGCAAGTATAAGAAAATCATACCGCAACTGCAAACACAAAAGCGAGGAGCGAACCGATCGGGTCGCCGTGGATATAAACAGAGGGGTGTGAGAACGGAATTTCATCGAATAGTTGTTGCACCCAGGCAATTTATTTAGTAGTTTAAAACGTTCTAGCCCAAATCATACCTGATTTGACGTCAATGAAAAAGGCTGTTGTTTTTGCATCAAAAGAGTGTGTGGTGCCCTCCCATAAGGGATGCCAGCGAGTGATCATTTCAGGCGCTCGATTTGATAGCAATAAGTCCTAACCAGTGTCCGGTCGGACGATCGGGTACCATTGATTTGCCATAATAGAGTTTACGCGGGGAGAGAATGAAACGGGTCATAGCCATTTCCGGTGCCAGCGGTTTGATCGGCGCCGCTCTGAGCGAATATCTCATCCAACAGGGGCATGAGGTGCGCCACCTGGTTCGTTCGGCCGAGCGCGTTGCCGCGCCGCATATTGCCTGGTCGGTT
>JAFGJN010000349.1 GCA_016929055.1 Candidatus Zhuqueibacterota bacterium | reverse complement strand
CGACCAATTTAAAATTGACTTACAACATGTCACCCAACCACAAGCTCTCTTTTGGCTTCCGCTCCTCCAACTCGGTTCAGCTGACCCATGCCTGGCCCAATTATTACACCAGCCTGATGGATGTGGTTTCCGAAGGCCAGGCCAAGGGTATCAGCGACGGCATGGATAACGACGGCGACGGCCGCATCGATGAAGAGATCTTTAACGGTGTGGACGATGACGGCGATGGCGTGATCGATGAAAGCGATGGACTCTTTGTCGATCCGGCCAAAGTCCGTGCCTTTTCCGGCTGGGAATTCGGCTGGGGTAAAGATACCGACGGCGACAGCCGTGTGGACGAGGAAGCCTACAACGGCGTCGATGACGACGGCGACGGCCGTATCGACGAAGATTGTATGATGCCTTTTGATCAGAACGGCTTTGACATCGCCCGCCGTTATGATCGCGACAACCGTCAGTTCAGTCTCAACTGGACCCACACGCTGAGCGAAAAGACGTTTTACGAGTTGCGCCTCAGTTATAACGATTTCAATTATCCCATTATGCCTGCTCGCGGCATGAATCCCGGCCAGTATACCACCATAGACGAGCTCGAAGACTGGGTTTTCGACTATGACGCTGCTCAGGACGAACGGTCGCGATTGAGCCGCCTGCGCGAACAGCAGATCGCCGAAACCGGCAGCTCGGATATCGTTGTCCCCGACATCACCACCATGATCGAACCCAACTGGGCTTTTGGCACGCCTTCCGAACCCTATGTCGACAGCAACAGCAACGGCAAATATGACGCCGGCGAGCCCTTTACCGATGGGAATGGCAACGGGCTATGGGATTACAACAATCCCACCGGCGAAGCCATGTTCTTCGAAGGTCAATACCACCCGTTCCGCGGCTATCGCTATCAGAACTATACCCAGCTGTTCTGGAATTACCAGACGACAAAGTATGTGGGCAAGTTCGATATCACCAGCCAGGTGACCAACAACCACCAGCTCAAGAGCGGCATCGAGTGGAACTATATGCGGCTGTACAGCCATCTGCGCCAGTATCTCAATCCGTATAACGGCCGCGGACTCTTTTCCAATCAATATACCGTCTTTCCGAATTCCGCTGCTTTTTACATGCAGGACAAGATGGAGTTCAAGAGCGCCATCGTCAATGCCGGTCTGCGCATCGAGTATTTCGATCCCGGAAAGCAGGTTGCCGATGAAAAAGCTGACGATCCACTCGTCCCCGGCTATCAATTGACCAAAGCCGGTCTGACCCGTGTTCCGGACAAGCGATGGAGCGTTTTGCCGCGTTTCGGCATCTCTTTTCCGGTCACCGATAACGATGTTTTTCACTTTTTCTACGGCCATTTTTTCCAGATGCCGGCCTTGGATAACGTCTACAACCAGGCCAACCAGCGAATCGACAGCGCCAACTCGATCGTCGGCAATCCGGGTCTGGAACCGGAAAAAACCATTTCCTACGAATTCGGCATTCGTCACGCCTTTGGCCTGAACACCATGATGTCCTTTACCGGCTTTTTCAAGGATATCGACAACCTGATGCAGATCGGCAAAGTCGAAGATGTCAAGGGCAATGTCTTCCGCACCTATCTCAACGACACTTATGGTACCGTGCGCGGCATCGAGCTCTTGTTGAACCAGCGCGCCGGCAATTTCCTGTCGGGTGAAGCGAGCTATACCTACCAGGTTGCGACCACCAGCCATTCCAATGCTCGCGATACCTATGGCCTCGAAGATGCCTTTGCCGACCTTCCGGGCAAGGAATATCCGGCTGATTGGGATCAGCGCCACGCGCTGACTGTCAATGTCGATTTCCATTTCGGCAACAATCAGGGGCCGCGCATCGGCAATATTCATGTGCTGGAAAACTGGAATCTGAATATTCTCCATACCCAATCCAGTGGTTTGCCTTATACGCCGGAAACGGCTACCGGTACGACGGTACTGACCGAGGTCAACTCGTTGCGCACGCCGTGGGTAAGGACGACAGATTTGCGCATGCGCAAGTTTTTTGGTCTTTACGGAACGCGGCTGGGTTTGATCTTTGAAGTGTACAATCTGTTCGACCGCGAAAACGTCATCGGAGTGGATGAAGGCGGTATCATCGACGCCTATCGCAACCGGGTCGGTTACAGCAATGCCACACCGGCCAGCCGTCAGGCGAACTATGGTGGATTTGCCAACTCGATTCCCAGCCCCTTTGCCTGGGAAATCGGCCGCCGTTTACGCCTCGGATTTTCGCTGGAATTTTGATGCGGCGTCCTGTTCAGAATGAATCGCCTTCCGCCGCTTCCGACGAGAGGCGGCGAAAGGCGTGGTTAACGGTAGCTGACCCGTTGACAGGAGAATCCTTCTGTTTCGGGTTGAATCCTCTTCTTTAAAAGGAGACAGGAATGATAGACCTGAAAAGTATCCGCCGATTGTCTGCGACATTTCGGGCCCGGGCCTTGGGAGCGGCGTTTTTGATCGCCGTCGTGGCGCTGATTCTGCCGCAAGAGCTGTCGGCTCGCCAAAAAGACAACGGGACAACGACGGCGCAGGAAAAAGCCGCCAAGATGGAAAAGATCTTTCCCAATTCTTTCCGTCAACAAACCAAAGGCTTGCAATGGCTGAATCTGGCCAATTACGGCGAATTCGCCAATCCGGATGAACGCGCCGGTTTTTACCCAAACCTGGAATACCCCGGTGGCAGCGGTACCGAATTTCTCTTTTCCGGCGGTCTGTGGGTAGGTGCCGTCAAGGGCGGAACACCGATCGTCAGCACGGTCACCGATGGTGACAACGGCACCAACGAATATGGGCCGGTCATGGATTGGTTGGAAACCGACAAGGAACGCCTTCCCAAGGAAAAAGACGATGATGGCGATTGGACCCAAGCCGACGATCTCGACGGCAACGGCGTGCCGAGTGCCGACTGGGACGGTCCGGATGCCGACGCCAACGGCGACGGGGTTTTTGACTATGACCCTGAACCGAACATCGACGAAGATCCGGTAGGCGATATCTCTGCCGATTTTATCGACAACGATTACGATGGACTGATCGACGCCGATGACCCCGATCTGGATGGAGATAAAGTTCCCGGCTCTCTGGACGACGACGGCGATGGTCTGGAAGATGAAGACGGCATCGGCCGCGCCGGACAGGAATTTATCACCGCCTATGTCGATACCTGTGCCGACTGTATCAACTCTCCCGACAGCGATGGATTTACTCCTCTGGGTATTCGCGTGGTCCAGCACTCGTATCAATGGGCAGAGAGCTATGCCGACGATTTTCTCATCTTTGATTTTGTCATCACCAATATCGGCAATGAAACGTTGAATGACGTCTACCTGGCGCTCTTTTTTGATTTTGACGTGCTCCATATTTCCCAGGGCCGCGAAGGTTCTGAGGATGACCTTACCTTTTATATCGATTCGCTGGAAACCGCCATCGGCGGTGATCCGGATGGTGACAATGGATTGCTCGCCTCCAAGTGGTTCGGCGTGCGCGTGCTTCAGACACCTATGCCCGATATCACCACCACTTACAAGAATTTCGATCGACTGCAAGGCGGCGATCCGGACACCAATCGCGACAAATATCTGATGATGTCCAGTGGCGAGCGCGATCCCGATGTCAGCGAGTCCGAAGCCGGTGACTGGCGTTTTCTGCTCGCTTTTGGTCCTCTGGGCGACCTGGCGCCACACGAGACACTGCCAGTGACCTGTGCGGTGATCAACGGTTTTGATATCGAAACCATCGTCACCAACTCGCGCCAGGCTCTGTCCATGTATCAGGCCGACTTTCGCGGTCCAAGCGCGCCCGAAACCCCCAAATTTACCGCCTATCCGGAAGATGGCGCGGTTCGCCTGGTGTGGGAAGACAATGCCGAAGCCTCTGTCGATCCGATTTCCAAAGAGATGGATTTTGAAGGTTACCGCATCTGGCGCACAGCAGATGGTGTCAACTATACGCTGGTCGCCGAGTATGACCTGGTAAACGGACTGGGTTATGACATTGGCATGCCATCCACGAACACTGCTGGCCTCTATGAATATGTCGACAGGGGGGTGGTCAACGGTTTTCCGCTCAAATATGCGGTGACCGCCTATGACAATGGCAACAACGGCGATGGTATCAACCATCCGGAAGCCGATCGTGCCAGCGGCGGTGTCGGTGTCCTTGAAAGCTCGCGCGGAACCGATGTGCTCCAGGATATCATTCCAGCGTTATCGGTGCAAAGTAGCGTGAAAAATGTCTATGTCGTTCCCAATCCCTATGTTGGCAGCTCGCGACTGGAAATCGTCAGCCGTACCAATCCCCTGACAGGCGGAAGACTTTTCCCCAAAGATATTGAATTCCGCAATCTGCCCGGAGAATGCACCATCGATATCTTTACCCTGGCCGGCGACCATGTGCAAACCCTGCAGCATACCGATGGAACCAGTTTTCAGACCTGGGATCTCAAAACGCGCAACAACCAGGAAATCGCCCCGGGTGTTTATTTCTATCGCGTCAAGTCGGCTGACGAAGAGGTCGTCGACAAGTTTGTGGTGATCAAGTAGGCCGAGACCGGGATTCGACGGCGGCGCGGCGCTTTTGCGAAACGCCCGTCGCCGCAGCGAAGACGCGGGACAGTTTTTTTGCCAGTTGAGCTTAGGAGGACATAAAATGAGGCGATCGATTGCTTCACTGCTTATCGTTGTCTTGCTGATTCCGGCTCTTTCCTTTGCGATCGAGCGGGTCGGGACGACAATGTTTCAGGTTCTTAAAATGAATGTTGGAGTCCGCGGTATCGGCATGGGCAACGCCTTTGTTGCCGGCAGTCAGGATGCGACATCGATTTTCTGGAATCCTGCCGGTTTGGGCATGATGACCCGCCCCGAAGCGGTGCTGACCCACATCAACATGCCGGCCGAGGTCAACTATGATGTCATCGGTCTGGCCTATCCGTTTGCCGGTATCGGCACATTTGGGATCTCTATCGCTGCTCTCTATATGGACGATATGATGGTGCGTACGCCGGAAATGCCCAATGGAACAGGCGAAATGTTTACCGCGTCGGATTTCGTCGTCCAACTTTCCTACTCGCGCCAGCTGTCTACCCTCTTTTCCTTTGGTGTGACCGGAAAATATATTCGAGAAGATCTCTACGACTATAGCGCCTCGGGTATCGCATTCGACGCCGGCTTGCATTACCAGACCGGGTTCCGTGGCATGAAGATGGCCATGGTCATCGCCAATTTCGGGCCCGATCAGGCTTTTGACGGTGAATATCAGGATTGGCGCACTGTCAGCGGACAGGCCACCGGTGTTCCCGAAGTGATTCAGATGGAAAAACATCTGCTGCCCATGATTTTTCGGGTCGGTGTTTTCGGCGATCTCGAACAGCTGACGGGCCTGTCCATGGGCGACGGCATGCGAGGAAATGTTGGCCTGCAGTTCGAGCACCCCAGCGATGTCGCCGAACGGGTGAATGTAGGTGCCGAGTTCTGGTTCCAGAATCTCATCGCCATTCGCGGTGGATATAACATCAATTACGACACCGAAACCTTTACCGCGGGTCTCGGGTTTATTCAGGAATTGGCTGGCTTTGGCATCAAGCTCGATTATGCCTATGCCGGAATGGGCGATCTGACCGATACAAGCTCGTTCATGAATTCTCCGCACCGCTTTTCTCTGGGAATTCAATTCTGAGCGCAGATCACGCGATTCATATTCGAGTAATCGCGCACTGAAAAATGACTGGCTTGTTGAGACTTTTGGAGGAAGTAATGAATAAATCCTTGAAAACCCTGCTGCTGATCGCCCTTGTCGGCATGGTCGCCGCATGGGTCGGCTGCGACATCTTTGAGCCGGTTGATTCGGAAAGCGCCGCCAATCAGCCGCCCGATACTCGTATTGTTGCTGCACCGCGAACGGACGCCGATTTTTCATATTTCATGCCGATCAGCTGGCTCGGCAGCGATGACGACGGCTATGTCGTCGAATATGTGGTGACCGTGGACGGTGTCACTTTTGAAACGACTAAGACTGATTCAACATTCAAGTTTTCGGCGGCCAACCAGGATGAGCAGCACAGCATCAGCGTTGCTGCGGTGGATGACGACGGAGCGATCGATTCGACACCTGCAAACCTGACCTTCACCGCCGTTAACCAGGAACCGGACACCGAAATCCGCCTCGATGACGATCCGCCCGCGGGCGCCACCTTTGGCCGAGCGCAGCGGTTCTATATCGACGCGATCGACCCGGACAACGGTCCGGAATTTTCCTATCGCTGGAAACTCAATGAAGATGGTAGCTGGTCGGATTGGTCGACTCAGCGCTATGTCGACTTTCTCGAAGCCAATCCTCTGCCACTTGGTCAACAGACCTTTATCGCTCAGGCTCGGGATGCCGCTATGGCAGTTGATGAAACGCCAGCATCTTTTAATTTTGTCGTCTCCGCTGAGGTCAAGCCGATCGCTGTGCTGAATACATCTATCAATTCGCTGCCGTTTTACCCCGATAACAGCGCTTTCTATTTTGCAGGTGATTCAAACAAGGTTCGCCTGAGCTGGGAAGTGGATGCCTCCGCCTATTACGGACATTATCAGGCAGCCAAGATCAAAATCGACGATCAACCTGAAAGCGACTGGTTGACCCGCCAGGACACCCTATTCGCTGACCTCAGCGCGGGCGAGCATACGTTTGTCCTCAAGGTCAAGGATACCGGTGGTATCGAGAGTGATCCGGTTGTTTTTGATTTTAATCTGGTGCAACCCACATTCGATCAGGGTGTGATGGTGGTCGATGAAGCAAATGGACGATTCGCCAAGGATGCGAATGTCGACCAATTTTATACCGATCTGATCACAGGCTTGGGAATGAATGTCTATCTCTATGATATTCAGGCTGAAACGATGTCGCCAACTCCAGGTAAAGGTATAGGCAGTTACCATACGGTGATCTGGCAATCGGATGAAACCTTTGCGATCACTCTGCAGACACAAACCCGACTTTTAAGCGAATACATGAGGCTCGGCGGCAATCTGTGGGTCACCGGTTGGAAGGTTATCAATGGTCTCGCAGGGGCGACTCCCGCCAATTTCAATCCTGAAGCTGGTGGTGCTCCAGCCAATGCCGCGTTTGTTTGGGATTATTTCAAGATTGCGAGTACCCGTCAAACACCAGCCGTGCCATT
>JAFGJN010000348.1 GCA_016929055.1 Candidatus Zhuqueibacterota bacterium | reverse complement strand
TGGATTTTGGTGTATCCACCCCTTTAAAGCCAGCAAAATGTCTTTTGCATACGCCATGTACCCCCCAGACAACCGTCCAGCACCGGATACTGATTGATAACCGCACTCGTGCACTCGAGTTCCGGCCGCGATCAGATAGGCAGTATCATTGATAAAGAATATCATTTTTATTATTTAAAAGCAAGAAATTTCTGGATGCGGTTGAGGATGGGCACTTTCCACCCGGTCGCCGGCCTGAAAGGGGAGTGGCTGTGCAGCGACCGGGTGCAAGAGGGGTTTCAGAGAAATTCGGATACAGCCTGGGAGACGATTTCGACTCCACGGGAAATTTTCGATTCCGGTGTATGCGAAAACGAAAGCCGAATAAAATTGTTGCGCGTTCCCTGAGGATCAAAGGCTTTGCCTACCACGAAAACCGCACCTTTGGCCACCGAGACCTTGAGAACTTGGCTGGCGTCGATGTGTTGCGGCAGCTCTACCCAGATATAAAAGCCTCCTTTGGGTGTATTCCATTTGACACCTTTAGGCATGTGCTCCTTTAATCCGCCGAGCATGATTTCCGCTCGCCTTTTATAAGCCTGCCGCAGCGTTTCCACGTACGGTTTGAGCATCCCTTGCTCGAAAAAAGCGTTGGCCAATACCTGGGTGAACGTGGAGGTACACGCATCCATAGACTGTTTGGCGAGTTCACATTTGCCGATGATCTGTTTTGGGGCCAGGAGGAAGCCGATACGCATTCCCGGTCCGAATATTTTCGACAGCGACCCGGTATAACAGATGGGTATCTCTTCTTGTGCCAATACTTTGAGCGGCGTGGTCAGATCTTTGTCTGATGCATCGAAATAGAGCTCGTTGTAAGGATCGTCTTCGAGGAGAACCGTGTCTATGCAGCGCAAGCGATCCAAAAGCGCCAGACGCCTTTCGCGGCTGTAGATAATGCCAGCCGGATTTTGAAAGTTGGGAGTGATATAGACGAGCTTTGGCGGATGCGGCAGACTTTCCACTGCTCGATCAAACGCATCGAGGTCCATTCCGTCAGCGTCCAGCGGCACACCCGCCAGCCGCGCTTGAAAAGAGACGAACGCCGAAACACCGCCGATAAAACAGGGATCCTCGGTAACGATACCGTCTCCTGGATCGATAAAAATTTTGGCCAGCAAATTCAGGGCCTGCAGCGAACCGGTGGTGATCATCAAATCATTGCCCTCGAGGGGCAGATTCTTTTTTTTCAGATAATTTTTAATCGATTCCACCAGAGGCGGATAACCTCCAGTCGGACCGTATTGAAATCCGACCTGCTTTTGTTCCAGCGTCAGCGACCGGTAAAGCTCGTCCACCTGTTCGATCGGAAAAAGCGAAGGATTGGGCATGCCGCCGGCAAAAGATATCATATCCGGACGCACCGCAACGTTCAGCAATTCGCGAATGGCTGACGAGCGCATTGCCCGTGCATTTGCAGAGAATTTGACCATACCGGACCTCCCATCGCGCCCCGCGTCGGGGCGCAGCATAAATGATCGATTGCCGGAACCGCCCAAATTGACTGGTTCTTATATTGAGTGTTAACTGCATCGATTGGGTCGGCGAGCAACCGCTGTTTTAGATTTCGTAAAATTCGCTGGCTCGCCGCAATTCCATTTGCTGGGCATGCAGCGCGTCGATCGCTTGTTGGGGTTCCTCTGTGCGAATAACCACAGTCGCTTTCTTGCCTTGAAAGGAAAACGCATACAGATATTCGATAATGATACCGGCATCGGAAAGGATTCGGAGTGCGCGCGCCAGAGCGCCAGGTGTATCCGGCATGATCAGACCGATGACTTGTGTCAGACGCACGGAAAAACCCTTGGCGGCGAGAATTTCGGCGCTCAAAACAGGATTGGAAACGATCATGCGCAGAATACCATATTCGGCGGTATCCGCAACGCTGAGGGCGCTGATATTGACGTCGGCTTGTGCCAGCGTTTCGCAGACCTCGGTCAGACGTCCCGACTCGTTTTCGATAAAAACAGAAAGCTGTTTGATGATCATCCGGTTCCTCAAAAAAAATAGAGTCCCGGGGATAGAATTCCGGCCCAGGAGTGGTTGATTAAAAATGACACTTGTCGATGACGCGCCTGGCTTTTCCTTCGCTGCGCTCGATGGTTTTGGGCTCGACCAGCTTGACCCGTACGCTCAAACCCAGAGCGCTTTGGATGCTGTCGCGGATCTTGGCTGAAAGCGTTTCGAGCTTGTGGATTTCATCGGAAAAAAAGTGTTGATCGACTCCCACCCAGACCTCGAGTTGATCCAGATTTTCGACCCGATCCAAAATCAGCAAATAATGCGGTTGGGTTTCGTTCATTTCCAGCAGCACGCTTTCGATCTGCGACGGAAATACATTGACGCCGCGAATAATCAGCATGTCGTCCGATCGGCCGGTGCATTTGTGCATGCGCGCCGGCATAGCACAGCACGCGCGCCACAACCTCCGACCACAAGCCGATATCTTTGCGGGTATAACCGACGACCGTCGAGCGGCCCGCCGTTCCGCTCGAGGCATGAAGTCGAACGATTTCGCTCATCGGCACGGCAAAGAGACCAAAGGGATGGGTGTCGCGCAAATCCTGTTTTTCGGTGAACGGCAAGCGATGCATATCCTCCAGACCCTGGATTCCGGCAGGTTCGATTCCCATCGCCTGAAATTTGCTGCGATAAAAGGGCACGGCGCTGTAGAGCCGCTCGACCAATTCGCGTAACCGCCGATCTTAAGTGCTCGCATGCGCTGGCGCGGCATGCATTCGTGGTGTTCGTTCCAGATCATTTTCTGGTTCCGTCTCCTGTCTCGCTCCTGTGCCATCCCTGCAATTCAACCCGACGCTTTTTCGTGGGTAAAATAGCCTTTTCCGATCGGGGAAGCAAGGATCTTTTTTTTTCTCTGCCTTTATCTTTATATATTTTTAACACGTTTTTGGTAACATGTTTAAGCCGATGCGGGCAAAACCTGTCAGAAAACAAAGATGCAGCGGCAGACAAGTCAAAAGTCAAAAGTTAAAAGTTAAAAGGCAAAACAAATTACCACGGGTTGTGTGGGCGGGAGCTAAACACCAAGGTACAGGCGGATTTAAAAACTGGTAGAGCAACTTTTTTCTTTTTAAGGTCTTTATTGAGGGACGGTGTGAGCGCATGGGTTCATGTCGAGGCAAAAACTTTGTTTTTTACTTGACCGGAAAAGCTTTTTCGCTTATAATAATACTTGTTTTGCTGCTCCTATTGTCCAAAAACAGATTTGACCCATATTCACTGGTGTCCCCAGTGGGGACAGCCGATATTTGCTGCCCAGTGCCGGATCCCTCGGAAAATCAAGAGAATAGCAAAGCACCCCTGCGGAAGAGCCATATCTCGCAGCCGCTTCCTGAAGCGCGGGTTGCCCGTGTTGGGATTCGGTCGGTGCCGAATTCGGAATGAAAATGTGGACGACTTGTGGAAAAAACAGGTATAGCCCTGATCGGCAGCTGTCTGGTTGACGAATTGTTGCCGGTCGTTCAACCGGGTCAGCTCACCTATGTGGATGCCGCTCGATTTGTCGATGCACGCGAACTCGTAAGTGAACAAAAGCAGTTCAGCGTCGGCGGCATGGCGTTGAATGTCGGTGTCGATCTGGCCAAAATCGACGCCGGTTATCCGATCGCCGTCATCGGCAAGGTCGGACGAGACGAGCGCGCTGATTTGATCCGCCAGACTCTGCGTACCAATCGAATATCGGACGATTATTTGATCGTCGATCCGGAAACCGAAACTTCCTGGACCCAGGTGATCTATGTTCAGATGCCCGACAAGCGCATCGAGCGGATTTTTCGCCATACCCTGGGCGCAATGGGTAGTTTTGATCCGAATGAAGTCGATCTCGAGACCCTGCGCTCTTTCAAGGTTGCCATGGTCGGATATGGATTGCTTTTGCCACAATTCGACCGGCAACATCAAGACGGCGGAACGCAAATGGCGTCTTTGCTCAGGCGGCTGCAGAAGGCCGGACATCTCACGGCGCTCGATTTTGTTTCGCCAACGGCCGAGAATCTGTTTCGTTTTATTCGCTATCGCGAAACACTGCAATACGTCGACATTTGCTGCATCAACGACGATCAAGCTGTTGCGCTAACCGATTGCCGCCAACCCGACCGGGCCTGCCGTCTTTTGGTGGATCGTTACGGCGCCGGTCTTGGCGTCGTGCATTGTGGTGCACAAGGACCCAATTTCGCCTATTCTTCTCGCGATGGGCTGATCGAATGTGCCAATTATCAGGTGGATCCGCAACAGATCGCAGGAAATGCCGGAGCCGGCGATGCCTTTTCCGCAGGATTCCTGCACGGTATCCACTCAGGATGGAATGCAGGCGCTTGTCTGGATTTTGCCGCTGCTGCAGCGGCAACAAGTCTCTTCGATGCGTCGACAACCGCTGCCATGCGCCCGGAAGGGGAAATTCTGAATTTTATGCGGCAAACACCCAAACGATCCGAGGTCAAATGAAAACCGTAATGAAATTCGGCGGATCCTCTCTGGCCACCGCAAGCCGCGTGGCAAAGGTTTGCACGATTATTCAGGACAAACAGACAGTGGAGGGAGAAGCGCCGATTGTTGTCGTTTCCGCGGTAGGTGGCATAACCGACGCCCTGATCGAAGCTGCCCAGCAGGCCGCCCAATCCGGCATCGATCGCGAAGCCTTTTGTCAGACCATTCAACACATTCATGCCGATATCTTTTCTCCGGTTTGGAATCTGGGCGAGGTCCGCGCTTTTGCCTCCGACCTGCTGCGCGAACTCGACGATCTACTGCACGGTATTGAGCTGGTGCATCAGGCTTCGGAACGGACCCTGGACAGGGTCGTCAGTTTGGGTGAACGGTTTTCAGCCTTTTTGCTGGCTCGACTTTTGTCACAAAAGGGCTTGCCCGCTGCTTACAGCGATGCGCGTGGCTATATTTATACCGATCTTCGACATGGCGGCGCCCGCATATTGTTTTCTCAAACCGAAACCGCTATTCGTCGCAATCTCGATGCCGGATTGACCATTGTCACCGGTTTTATCGCTTCGACGCTCGATGGCGTGACCACCAACCTCGGCCGTGGCGGGTCGGATTACAGCGCTGCCCTGATCGGC
This sequence comes from Candidatus Zhuqueibacterota bacterium, assembly GCA_016929055.1. Lineage (GTDB taxonomy): Bacteria > Zhuqueibacterota > Zhuqueibacteria > Residuimicrobiales > Oceaniaggregativiventaceae > Sulfursilanivivens. Next base: position 2,262 of record JAFGJN010000348.1, on the reverse strand, counting down.
GCCGCCCTTGACGCAGAAAAAATTGAAATCTGGACCGATGTGGATGGCTTTATGAGCGCTGATCCCCGTGTCGTCGACACCGCCTTTGTTTTGCCGCAAATCAGCATGGACGAAGCGCTGGAATTATCCTACTTTGGCGCCAAAGTCATTCATCCCCAAACCTTGATCCCCGCGGTCAAAAAATCGATACCCGTGTGGATTAAAAACAGCTTTGCCCCCGAAAAAACGGGTACGCTGATTGTGCGCGAGGCAATCGAAAATCCCCATCCTGTGCGCGGTCTCTCTTCCATCGACCGTATCGCGTTGATCAACATTCAGGGTGGCGGTATGGTCGGTGTGCCCGGTATCGCTCAGCGGGTTTTCGGGTGTCTGGCGAAAAACGAGATCAGCGTCATCATGATCTCACAGGCCTCTTCTGAACACAGTATCTGTTTTGCCGTGACTTGCGAGCAAGCGGCTACAGCCCGGCACGCCCTGCAGCAAGAGTTTACGGCCGAATTGCAGCTCGGCCTTGTCGATTGCATCGAGCTGGTCGAGAATCAAACCATCATCGCCATCGTCGGTGAATTCATGCGCGGCACACCGGGCATTTCCGGCAAGCTTTTTGGCGCATTGGGCCGGCATCGCATCAATGTCACCGCTATCGCTCAGGGTTCTTCTGAACGCAATATTTCCCTGATCGTCGATCAGGCTGATTCCCGAAATGCGATTCGAACAATTCATCGATCCTTTTTTTCAACCGCACCTGTGGCAAATCTTTACCTGGTCGGACTGGGACGGATCGGGGCCACGCTGTTACAGCAGATAAACGCACTCGACAAGCAAAAGTATACATTGTCGATCTGCGGTATAGCCGAACAACAAAAAATGCTTATCGCGCATAAACCGATCGACATCGGCCGCTGGCAAGACGAGCTGATCTATAGCGGTGTCACCACGGACTTGAGGCAATTCGCTGTCGCCATTCTCGAGTCGAACCAGGAAAATCGAATCTTTGTCGATTGCACCGCCAGCGAGGAAACTGTTCAGCTCTATCCCGAGTTGCTCGCACGGGGAATCCACATCGTCACACCCAACAAACGCGCCAATACGGCGCCACTGACGCTATATCGGCAAATCGCCCCGGCTGCAAAACAAGGAAAATGTCGGTACCTCTATGAAACGACAGTCGGTGCCGCTCTGCCGGTTATCAGTTCCTTGCGCGATCTTATCGCTAACGGCGACACGGTGGTGCGAATCGAGGGGATTCTATCAGGCACGCTTAACTATTTGTTCGCCGGACTGGATGGCAAACAGCCTCTGAGCGCTATTTTGCACCAGGCCCATGAAAAGGGTTATACGGAACCCGATCCCCGCGACGATCTGAGCGGGCTGGATGTCGCGCGCAAGTTGCTGATTTTAGCGCGGGAGCTTGGACATCCCTGGGAGATTGGCGATATTCAGATCGAAGCGCTTTTGCCGCCGGAATGGTTCGACTGGGATCGGCAAGAATTTTGGCGCCGTTTGCCCGAACTCGACGAGTCGTTTGAGAAAAAACGCCGATCCGCCGCCGAAACCAATCGCGTGTTGCGTTACGTCGCCGTTCTTGAACCGGACGGTGCAAGCGTGGCTTTGCGACAGGTCGAGACTGCAAGCGATCTCGCGCTCTGTCGCGGTACCGATAATTTAGTGCACTTTTATTCTCGGCGGTATCAACCTTCGCCTCTCACGGTCAAAGGGCCAGGCGCCGGACCCGAGGTCACTGCCGGGGGTGTTTTGGCCGACATTTTGAGAATCTGTGCCGATGTCGATCTCTGACAAAATAACCGCCCAGGCGCCGGCTACCTGCGCCAATCTCGGCAGCGGTTTCGATGTGCTCGGGATCGCCCTCCACGCTCCGTTCGACCGGGTTGCGGTCTGCCGCAATTCCCACCAGCGGATTCGTTTGACCCGTGTCGAGGGGGATAACGGCAAATTGCCGGCAAAAGGTTTGGCCAATGTGGCCGTGTTTGTCTGTGCTGAATTCCTGCGGCGCATCGGCAGCCGCCAGGGAGTCGATATCGAGCTCGAGAAAGGTGTGCCCATCAGCTCGGGACTCGGCAGTTCAGCAGCCAGTTCGGTTGCAACCCTCAAAGCGCTCAATCAGCTTTTCGAATCGCCCCTAACCGACCTCGAATTGCTCCAGTTGGCCATGCAGGGAGAAGCCCATTTGTCCGGTGCGCTGCATGCCGACAATGTCGCGCCCTCTCTTTTGGGCGGTCTGGTGCTTGTCGCCGAAAACGA
>JAFGJN010000347.1 GCA_016929055.1 Candidatus Zhuqueibacterota bacterium | reverse complement strand
TGATCAATACCCATATGGTTCGACGCGTCGATTTCTATGCCGGTGCTTTTCCCGCCCGCTATGGAGATCGCGCCTCCTCGGTCATGGATATCTCGCTGCGCGAGGGCGCCCGAGATCGATACGCGGGGCATGGCTATCTCGGCATGGCCGGAGCCGGAGTCATCGCCGAAGGCCCGCTCGCCTCGTCCCGCGGTAGCTTTATCATCAGCGCGCGCAAGAGTTTTCTCGATCTCATCATTTCGTCGACCGGTTTGACCGCTGTGCCAAAGTACTGGAATATGCAGGGAAAAGTCGTAACCGACATCAACAGCAACAACCGTCTGACATTGAATGCGATCACGGGAAATGATGAAATCACGATCGAAGATGAAACGACCGGCTACACCCGCGGCGCAGAAAACGTGCGTTCCCTCAGCAACCAATACGCGATCGGTGCAACCCTGCGCACTCTTTACGGCACCAAAGGATTTTCTCAATTGACCGTTTCGCAGGTGCGGAACCACTGGGATCAGTATGTCTATTACAACGATAACCGTCCCTATTACACCAATATCTCCAATGAAATCGAACGAACGGCTCGTACATCAGTGACCTGGCTGCCCATTCGAGCAGTTGAAATTCAGAGCGGTGTGCAGGTCAAGTGGATCTCGGCCGACATTTCGGAATGGGCCGAGCCGGATACGCTCTTTATCCATGATTTGACCGTGATTCCTCCGCAGCCGATCGCCATCGCCCGGGCCTATGACCTCTACCAGCACGACAGCTCAATCCACTCGCACAAGGCCGCCGCCTGGTTGCACGGCAAATGGCAACTCTTTTCGCCACTGGCCCTGACGGCCGGTCTGCGTTGGGATCAGTTCGACTATACCGGACATTCGATTCTGGATCCCCGCCTCGGTCTGAACCTCAAAATCACACGGCAGACCGCTTTAAATCTCGCTTACGGCTGCCATTCCCAATCACCGGCTTATGTGCAGCTCACCGCGCATCCGCTGAACCGCGATCTGGATTACAAGAGCACCCGACAGCTTGTTGCCGGACTCGATCACCTGTTCCGCGACGATATTCGCGGCACGATCGAACTGTTTTACAAAGACTATCGCGGTGTACCGCTTTCCGCCAGTTCGCTGACCCCTGACCCACTCGACAGCGGCTACGGCCGCCTTGTGAACCGGGGAAAAGGAAATGCACGGGGAATCGAACTGTTTCTGCAGAAAAAACTCGTGCAGAATTATTCCTTTATCCTGAGCTATGCCTACAGCGTGGCCAAAGGCTACGATCCCCGCTACGATATCGAGTACGATTGGCACTATGACTATCGCCACATCCTGACGTTGATAACTGGTGCCCGCTTTCAGTTGCACAACCATCGATGGTACCAGGAGTTGTCGCAAAAGGGGTTGTACAAAGCCTTTGCCTGGATTCTTCCCTTTGCCGATGAATTGGAGTTCGGCCTGCGCTGGCGCTATCTGGGCGGACGCCCCTATACGTCGCCTCGATATTATCCAGAGTACCAGCGCTGGCTGACAGACGAAAATATTTTGTACAACGATCGCCGCTATCCACACTACCATCGCCTCGATCTGCGCGTCGACCGTCGATTTATGTTCAACAATTGGAATATGGTCACCTTTTTTGACCTCGTCAACGTCTATGGTCGCGACAATATTTGGGCCTATTCCTACGAGGATGATGGAACAATCGAAACCATCTATCAGTACAAACTTTTCCCGGTGGGCGGTTTGACCATCGAATTCTAAAAACATCCCCGGGCAGTACACCAAACAAGGTTCACGCATGTCCGTCACCGCCATAACTGCTGCCTTGGGCATCGGAATAATCGCCGCCATACCTGTCGGCCCATTGAACGTCTTTGCGATTTCCCAGACCCTGCGCCGCGACTTTCTCCACGGTTTTCTGGTGGGGATAACCGCGTCGATTCTCGACGGCGTCTATTTTATCATCGCTTTTATCGGTCTATCCTATCTAACCGAGGAGTCCCAAGCTTTCCTTCCGGCCCTTAAAATCATCGGCACCCTGTTGCTACTGGCTGTCGCCGTTCGACTGCTGCTCAAGGCGAGGGAGGTCGATCTTCCGCAAGTCGAATGCTCAGGCTCGACCGTTTACCGTCCGATTTTAACTGCCTTGCTGCTTTATTTGACTAACCCGTTTATGGTCGTTTTCTGGCTGGCTGTTGCAGGGGTTGTGAGCGCGCACGAGTGGATTTCAGAGGATATGCAAAGCGCTGGTGCGTTTGCATCGTTTATTGTGGTGGGCAGTGCGGTGTGGTACTATTTCCTGATCCGCTATGTTTCGCGCACGCATCACCAGCTTTCGCCGCGTGCATTCAAACGTATTTTAACCACCATTGCCGTTATTCTTTTTGCTTTTGCCCTCTATACCGCACTATCCATCTAGCCTGAATCATTCCGGTTCAAAGCCATATTCGCAAATCACCCACATCTCGCTTGGACGATCCTCGATCAGGCCCGGATGATAACGATTTCGTTCAGCCGCCTCGACCGCCGCTTGAGCGCAGGCGTCACTGCCGGTGGTGTTTTGTGACACGATCACCTGCACCACCTCGCCTTGGTCATCGACGTGGAGCAACAACCGCACCACGCCATGGCGCTTGAGTTTCTTTGCTTCATCCGGATAATCGGGCATAACCTGCAATCGAGGCCTCGGCAGAACCGTATCGCCGTCGGCAGCAGTCAATTCGGATCGGCCCCAGGGCGAATCGCCCGCCTCCCAATTCACATCGGTTTCAGCGATGGTGGCGTCCTCGGGCACGTCGGGATCCTCCACCGCCAGAGGTACCGTGGGTTTCTCCGGACGCGGTTGTCCACGCCGTATTGTTTGCCTCGTAGCCGGGATTTCCTGTACCACAATCGCAACCGAAATCGACTGAATGGTACGAACACGGCGCTGTGACCGTTTGGGAAAAATCTGAAAAAAGAGGATGAGTAAAAATAGCACGACCAGGGTCGACCGCTCCAGACGCCGGGAAAAGTCGCCGGAGCGGTAC
>JAFGJN010000346.1 GCA_016929055.1 Candidatus Zhuqueibacterota bacterium | reverse complement strand
GCCAATACAGTGCAGCTCGGTGGCCATGTCACGGTGGAAGAATGGGCCATCATCGGCGGCATGTCGGCGGTACACCAGTTTGGCCATATCGGCCGACACTGCATGATCGGCGGCGGTTTTCGCGCCATCAAGGATGTTCCACCGTATATCCTGGCTTCCGGCGAACCGCTGCGCTTTAGCGGATTGAATTCCATCGGTCTGCGCCGTCGCGGATTCACTCCCGAAATGATCAGCCAATTGAAAAAAACTTATCGCCTGCTCTATCGCTCCCATCTCAATGTCAGTCAGGCGGTGGAGCGGATTCGCGCCGAAATCGAAATAACCGAAACAGTGCAGAACGTGCTGGTTTTTATCGAAAATTCCGACCGCGGAATCATTTAGGCTTATGGACGCGAGCGAAATTCAGAACTGGCGCTTGATCGATTCCGGCTCCCTTGGTGCCAGGCAAAACATGGCAATGGATGAAGCGCTGGCAAGGCAGGCATCGAGCCCGGAGGCAAAGGCTGTCCTTCGACTCTATGGCTGGCAGCCTGAAGCGATCTCGCTCGGTCATCACCAATCGCTTGCCGATATCGATCTCGACCGCTGTCGCCGCGATGGCGTCGACGTGGTTATGCGCCCCACAGGCGGCCGCGCCGTGCTGCATGCCGACGAGTTGACCTATGCCGTGGTCATTCCCCGGCACAGCCCGTTCTTTGACGATTCGATTCTCGTCGTCTATGAATTGATCAGCCGCAGCCTGCTGGCCGCATTTCATCACCTCGGCATTTCAGCCGAATTCGAACGCGCCGGACGAACCCCCAAGGATTTTTCTCGCGGTGAACTCTCTTCGCTATGCTATGCCAGCTCGGTACAGTATGAAATCGGCTGTCAGGGACGCAAGATGGTCGGCAGCGCTCAGCGTCGTCTCAATGGCGTGGTGCTGCAGCATGGCTCCATCCTCATCGGCCCTCGCCACCTCGACCTGCCTTTCTATCTCAAGGATCTAACCGAGCACCGTCGCCAATCCGTGCGCGATTATATGACTCGTCATACCATCACACTCAACGAGTTGAGCCCGAAACCGGTCACTTTTCGCAGCCTGGCCGATGCCATGATTTGCGGATTTTCGAAAGAATTAGGCATTCGTCTGCAACCCGATACCCTTACAACCGCTGAATTCGACAGCGTCGATCGGTTGCTGCAACCACCCGTTGGCGGTTCGATCGGGGAGGCTGCGATATGAAAAAGCTGGCTCTTTTGGGTTCCACCGGATCGATCGGTCAAAATACTCTGGATGTGGCCGAACGGTTAAAGGATGAATTTCGTGTCACCGTCCTCGCTGCGCATAGTCGGGTTTCCGAGTTGCTGCAGCAGTGCCGCCGCTTTCGACCGCAAATCGCCGTCGTCTCCGGCATCACAGCTGATCGCGATCTGGAAAAGAGTTTTGCGCAGCTGGGCGTCGAGCTGCTGTGCGGGGCCGACGCTCTGGAAAAAGCAGCGCAACAGGCCGATTTCGACCTGATGGTCAATGCGTTGGTAGGAGCGGCCGGTTTCATGCCCACTCTGGCAGCGTTGCGCCGCGGTAAAGATATCGCGCTTGCCAACAAGGAAACTTTGGTCGTCGGCGGTGAACTCATCATACAGGCGGCGGCCGACCAGGGTGCCGCAATTCTGCCTATCGACAGCGAACACAGCGCCGTCTTTCAGTGCCTGATGGGTGAAGATCCAAAGGCGATTCAAAAAATTGTGCTCACCGCCTCTGGCGGCCCCTTTCGCGATCTGCCGGCCGAGGAATTTCCGCGTATCCGCGTTCAGGACGCGCTGCGCCACCCCAACTGGTCTATGGGACAAAAGATTACCATCGATTCGGCCACGCTGATGAACAAGGGCCTGGAAGTGATCGAGGCGCATTGGCTGTTCGGTGTCGAAATGGAGCGCGTGCAGGTGGTGGTGCATCCGCAGTCGATCATCCATTCGATGGTCGAATTCATCGATGGGTCGATCAAGGCGCAGCTCGGATTGCCCGATATGCGATTGCCCATCCAGCTGGCGCTGCTCTATCCGCGGCGTCTGGACAGCGGATTGCCGCGTTTTTCCTTCGCCGAACACAACCAATTGACCTTTGAAGAACCGGACCTGGATAAATTCCGCTGTCTCGATCTGGCGCTCAAAGCCGGCAAAGCCGGCGGTACGCTGCCTGCTGTTCTCAATGCCGCCAACGAAATCGCGGTGCAGGCCTTTTTACACAAACGCATCCGCTTTGACCAGATTCCCTGCCTCATCGAAGAAGCGCTCATCATCCATCGCGGCGGAGGGCGGGTCGATGCGGCAAACCTGCTGGCAGCCGATAAATGGGCAAGGCGCTTTGTCGAGGAACGGGTGCAAAATTTCTCCTGATTGGATAAAAGACGGCAAATTGCTGTCAGGGAACCAGGCGTTATCGAATCGTATTGAAACCTTTGTAAACAAAAATATCGAGTCGTCGCTTAACCCGACCGCCCAACCGGGCGGTCGCCAGTAAAACCGAGGAAATTTCATGGAAAATCTCTTGTCGATCCTGATCCACTATATTCTGCCAGCCATTCCGGTTTTTGCTATTTTGGTCATCTTTCACGAGTTGGGCCATTTTGTCGCTGCCAAGGCGGTCGGTATTCGCGTCGAGCGCTTTTCGCTCGGTTTTCCGCCGCGGCTCTTTGGTAAAAAAGTGGGCGATACCGATTATTGCATCTCGGCCCTGCCTCTTGGAGGATACGTCAAGATGGCCGGAATGATCGACGAAAGCATGGACAACGAGGGTATCAAGGGTGAACCTGACGAATTCATGTCCAAATCGATCTGGCAGCGCATGCTCGTCATCGCCGCCGGTCCGATTTTCAATATCCTGCTGACCGTTTTTATCATCACCGGAATGGTCTACAACGGCGGTGTCGGCGTCACCGTCGGTCCGGTCGTCGGCGCTGTGGGCCAAAATTCGCCGGCGGAAACCGCCGGATTGCTTCCCGGCGATCGCGTTGTGACCATCGACGGCATGCCGGTCGAGAGCTGGGAGGTTCTGGCCCGTACCATCCATGGCGCCAAGGAACAACCGCTGTTGATCGAATGGGAGAGAGCGGGACAGATGTTTCAGGCCACCATCACACCGCAGTACGATCCGGTCTACGATTCGGCCATGATCGGTATTGCGCCTAAAACCGTGGCCGTACCGGTCGATGGCTTTTTTCAGGCGCTGGGCATCGGATTTTCCGGGACCTGGAACAACGCTTCGATGATCCTGAGATCCTTTGGTTTGATGATCGGCCGAAAAATCGGCTTTCGCGACAACGTCGCCGGGCCGGTCAAGATCGTGCAGATTATCGGCGAATCGGCGCGTATGGGGTTTTCGGCGCTGCTCTCCATCACCGCCCTCATCAGCCTCTCTCTGGGACTCATCAATCTTTTTCCCATACCTGCGCTCGATGGCGGCCATCTGTTGCTGCTGCTCGGCGAAGCCGTCAAGCGCAAACCCATTTCTGTCAAAACCCGACTGGTCTGGCAGCAAGTCGGTATGGCCCTGCTTTTGGCCTTGATGTTTTTCGTGATCCTCAACGATTTTTTCAGTCTGATCTGACCGCTGTTCGAACGAATCGGCTAAACTTGCCTTAATTCCAATAAAAAATGGACTTGACACTCTATGGGGAAATCGCTACCTTACCAGCGCACCCGTTCCGGATGGCGGAATTTCTCGGGGTCAAGTGATTGCGCTGCCAGTTTCGTTTGCATGTGGCGTCCGTTTTTTGGGTCGTCTGTCGTATTCTGAAAGGTTTACACCGTGGAGATCAAAACAACTGCGCTCTATCAGGCCCATGTCAAGCTGGACGCCAAACTGGTCGAGTTTGCCGGTTATCGCATGCCAATTCAATACCGGGGTATTATCCAAGAACACAAACGCGTGCGCACCAGCGTCGGCCTCTTTGATGTTTCACATATGGGTGAATTTTTTATTCAGGGTCCTCAAGCCCTCGATTTCATTCAATCGGTCACAATCAACGACGCCGCCAGGCTCGAGGTCAATCAAGCCCAATATTCGGCCATGTGCTATCCGGACGGTGGCATCGTCGACGACCTGATTGTCTATCGGTTGCCGGATCGCTATATGATGATCGTCAATGCCGGCAATTTGCAAAAGGATTGGGAGTGGCTCCAGGAACATCGCCTGGGCGGCGCCGAACTGACGAACCGCAGCGACGAATACAGTCTGCTCGCCCTGCAGGGTCCCCAGGCGGAAGCGACTCTGCAGCCACTTGTCGATCTCGATTTGAACGAGATTCGATTCTATTGGCTGCAAAGCGGTCAGGTCGCCGGGATCGATGCCATCGTCGCCCGCACCGGCTACACCGGCGAACCTGGGTTCGAGATCTGTGTCGAGAACCGCCACGCCGAAAAGGTATGGGATGCGCTCATGCAAGCGGGCAAACCATTCGAAATCGAACCTGTCGGACTCGGAGCGCGCGACACGCTGCGGCTGGAAATGAAATACTGCCTCTATGGCAACGATATCGATCAGACCACCCATCCGCTGGAAGCGGGATTGGGATGGATCACCAAACTGAAAAAAGGCGAGTTTATCGGCCGTGAGGCCCTGCTCCGCGTACGCCAGGAGGGGCTGAAACGCAAACTGGTCGGTTTTAGCATGCGCGATAAAGCGATGCCGCGCCACGGCTATCCGATTTTTGTCGGCGATAAACAGGTGGGACATGTCACCAGCGGAACCTTTTCGCCCATGCTGCAGCAGGGCATCGGCATGGGCTATGTCGAGCTCGGTTGTGATTCGATCGGCACAGCGTTGGAGATCGAAATACGAGATCGCCGTTCCGCAGCCGAGATTGTCGAAACGCCGTTTTACATAAAGTCCTGACGGAACTCGGCCCCATGCGAATCTCTGTTTATCAATTGCCGGAGGAATTTGCGCATCGCAGTTTTTCCGGCATGAATGCGGTGGTGATCGATGTCCTGCGCGCCTGCAGCTCGATCGTGGCGGCTCTGGAAAACGGCTGCCGCCAGATTTTGCCGGTCGAGACCGTGGAACAGGCTTTTTCACTCGCCGGTCAGTTTCCGCCCGGACAGATTCTTCTCGCCGGTGAGCGCAACGGCAAG
>JAFGJN010000345.1 GCA_016929055.1 Candidatus Zhuqueibacterota bacterium | reverse complement strand
GACCGTCGAGCACGGCGAGGGCGGTCTGTACGCCGCGGTAGCCCATTTGAAAGGGATTCTGGACGATCAGGGCGTCCACGACCCCTTCTTTCAGCGCCTGCACTTCATTGGGCGAGGCGTCGAATCCGACCAGTTTGACTTTGCCGGCCAGTCCGCGGCTCTTGACGGCCTGGGCGCAGCCGATGGTACCCGATTCGTTGGCGGCAAAGATACCGTCCAGATCCTGGTGCGCGGTGAGAATGTTTTCGGTCACGGACATGGCGCGTTCCACCTCGCTCTGCGAATACTGTACCGCCACGAGTTCGATGTTCGGGCACCTGGCCAGTCCCTGTTTAAAGCCCTGTTCGCGCATCATCGAGGTGCCAGCGCCGGGGACAAAGGGAATCAGCGCCACCTTGCCTTTTTCGCCGATCAGGCTGGCCAGGGTTTCGGCGGCTTTTTCTGCTGCCAGGACGTTATCGGTAGCCACCAGCGATTTGGGCACCTCCGAGTTGACGCCCGAGTCGATAATGATGACCGGAATACCGGCGGCGTCGGCTTTTTCGATGGTGGGGACCAGGGCATTGGCGTCGCAGGCGGCGAGGACGATGGCGTCGACTTTTTTGTTGATATAGTCCTCGAGAATACCGATCTGGGTGGCGATGTCGGTTTCCTGCGCCGGTCCTTTCCAGATCACTCGGACGCCGGCTTCTTTTCCGGCCTGTTCTGCACCCGCTTTGACGGTGAGCCAGAACGAGTGCACCAGCCCCTTGGGCGAGACGAGAATCTGCACCTGGTCGGTGGGTTTGGCGCAGCCGAGCCAGAGCCCAGTCGTCAGAACCAACAGCAAAAAGCGTTTCATGCGATTTCTCCGCGATTAGATTTTCTGATTGCGGTGTTTGCGGTATTGATCGGCAAAGACCGCTGCGATGATGATAGCGCCGATGGCGATGCGCTGCCAGAAATCGGGAATGTCCAGCAGGTTACAGCCATTGCGCAGCACACCCATGATCAGGGCGCCGATTATGGCGCCGAGGATGGTGCCTTCACCGCCACTGAGGCTGGCGCCGCCGATGACGCAGGCGGCGATGACGTCGAGTTCGGCGCCGGTGCCGGCGGTGGGTTGACCGGTGCTCAGGCGCGAGGCACTGACGATGCCGGCAAATCCGCACAACAGGCCGTTCAGAGCATAGATTTTGATCAGATTGCGCGGCACGCGAATGCCGGAAAGCATTGCCGCAGCCGAGTTGCTGCCGATGGCATAGATGTGCCGGCCGAACGGCAGGCGGGTCAGGATCAGATGAAAGGCCACCGCCAGCAGCACGGTTAAGAGCACGGGAATGGGCACTCCGCCGATCAAACGATCGATCCAGGCCGGCGCGATATCCTCCACCCGGCCACCGCCGAGCAAATTAAACGACGGAGGCAGGCCAAAAACCGCCTTGCCGCCTGTGAGCAGCAGCGCCAGTCCGCGGCCGATGCCCATCATGCCCAGGGTGGCGATAAAGGGAGGCAAATGACCGCGGGCGATGAGCACACCGGACATCAGACCGCAGATCATGCCGGAAGCCAATCCGCCGGCAATCGCCGGCACCATACCGGCCCCCTGTGTCAGGAGCAGCGTCGTTACCACGCCGGAGAGGGCCATGACCGAACCGGCCGACAAATCGATGCCCGCCGACAGAATTACCAGCATCTGGCCGATCGCCATGATCGCCACCACCGACATTTGCAAGGCGATGGCCGATACGTTTTCGACCGTGAGAAAAAAGGGTGACGACAAGGCGAGCAGCACCACCATGATCAACAAACTCATAAACGGTGCGGCTTTGACCAGATAACGTTTCAGAATGAATCGGCGTTTTCTCAGCATGAGATGTCTGTCCCGGATGATTAACCGGCTCTATCCCCGGTATATGATAAAAGTTCTGTCAATTTAACCGAAATGGGTAACATTGTCAATTTCTTTTTCCACGATTTGTAAAGTCGTCGTGTAACGGCTTGGGGGCGCGAATGGTGTTTTCACTTGCATTTCCCCGGAGAAAATCTTACACTCTTTTGATTCGACGATTATTCAAACCAGACATGTGCAGGAGCGACTATAGGGCATGCGGCATTCGATCATCGGCTCGATAACAATCGCAATCGTTTTTTTCGTTGGTAGCGGCTGTTCTTTTCTGGAACCGGAGCCGGAGATTCCTCTACTCATTTGGTACGGCGATCCGGCTCCCAGCATTGCTTCCCGGACGACGCAGGAACTCGGTGACGCAGGATTCACCATCATTCATAACGGCACACACGGCCGGGAACGAAACCGGATCGATTTGTCGGTTGCCGACTCGATCGGTGTCAAGCTTCTGGTGGCGGATCGGCGCCTGCTGGACGCCGCTGCGGGCAAACTTTCTCCGGAAGCCGCGGTTGATTCGGTGATCGAGGATTATCACGCCCTTTCATCGCTGTGGGGTTATTTTGTCGCCGAAAATCCATCGCGACGGGATTTTTACCGTCTCGGCCGTATTCAGGCCAGACTGGCGGAAAAGGATCCGGAGCGTCCCGCATGGTTTTTTATTCCCGGTCCCGATACCCAAGCCGCCGATCTCTCCATGCCCTCCTATGCGTCTTACCTGACTCATTTTCTCGAGGTCGTTCGGCCCAAAATTCTCGCCGCCGCTCTGATGCCGTCCGGCAATTATACCGCGCCGCCGCTCTACTTTCAACATCTCGATTTTCTTTCTGCCGTCAGCGTTCGTTATCGGGTGCCTTTTTGGGGTGCGGTTTACTGTTTGGCAGCCGATCCCTTCAGCTTGCCCCATCACTCCAATCTGCGCCTGCAAGCCTATAGCGCCCTGGCTTACGGCGCCCGTGGCATCCATTATTATGCCTATCAGCCGCCGCACTCGATGCGCAATCGCGCGCGCAGCGCTTTTCTTCGGGAGAACGGCCAATTAAATCAGCTTTATTGGGAGCTTAAACGCCTGAATCGGGAGATCCAGTACCTGGCCCCGGCGCTTCACGATCTTGCAGTCGAGGCGGTTTATCACACCGAACCGGTGCCGCAAGGTTGCCGTCCCTTGCCCAATCATGCGCCGATCTACCGCATCGACAGAGAAAACATGCTGATCAGTTTTCTGGTAACACCCCGGGGTGAGCGGTATGCGCTTTTGGTGAACAAGAATACCAGCCGCGGTACCCGGGCCGAAATCTATCTTGGCCAATCTGTCAATTGCGTGATCGAGATCGGCAAAAACGGGCTTTTCGACCGGCAGACCGTGTGGAGTGCAACGCGGGAGCAAGACATGTTGGCGCTGTTGTTCAAAGCGGGCGACGGGATTTTGCTCAAACTGGAATAATCGGGTCCATCGTCAAAGCCGACTCATCCGCGCATGTGGTCGCGCAGCGTTTTTTTCAGCATTTCGCGGGCGCGAAAAATGCGGACTTTGACGGTTCCGAGGGGCAGGTTCAATTCCTCGGCGATCTCTTCATATGATTTTTCCTGCGTGTGTCGCAGGATGATCACATGTCGATACTTGGCCGGCAGGGAATGGATCGCTCCTTCGATCATATTTTTCCGCTCTTTGGATATCAGGTGGTTATCGGGTTCCGGTTCCTGATGATCCGGATATTCGCGTTGAACTTCGTTATCCTTGATGGTGATCGGATTGTCGAGCGGAAATGTTTTTAATCGCCTTTTTCTAAAGTGATCGATGCAATTATTGGCGGCGATTTTGTAGAGCCAGGTGGAAAAGGCATAGTCGGAATTAAAGGTACCCAAAGAGTTGAAAGCCTTGATAAAGGTCTCCTGGGTCAAGTCCTCAGCTTCCTGGCGGTCTTTAACCATACGCAGAACCAGGCCAAAGATTTTGCCATAAAAGCGGCCGACAATTTCCTTATAGGCCTGCTGATCGCCGTTCAAGGCTTTTTGTATGAGATCTGAATTTGTGGGATCCATTTCCGCTGCCGAATAGTTTGAATTTCAAAAAGTTAATCCAAATATGGCTAACAATCAAGAAAAAGTTGGCCCGGTTTTGGTGCGAGCATCGAGCGTCGGCCTTTTGATTCGCAAGAAAATTATCCGTTCAGGGCTTTTGGGGCTGGAATCAATCACGTCCGCACACGAAAAATCGGCAGAAGGCGAATAGGGGTATTCCATCTAAAAGAGAATTCCGAATGGAATCCTGGTTGTTTTAAAAGAGTACAAGAGTTATATTCTTTTGGATCCGGTGCTTCGCAGCCCATCCGGGATTTACTCTTGACCGCACGGCATGCGCATTTTATTTTGGATGCATGTGTGAATTGCGTCGAATCTTTTGCACGCGAACGAAGATCGCGGGAAAAGAGCTCTATTCAATCCAAAAAGCAAACGAGGCGCCAATGGAACTGGCCATCGGGGCGGATATTGTCGATATCGATCGGTTTGCACAGGCGGTACAGCGCTGGGGGGATCGTTTTTTACGGCGGGTGTTGACCGATCAAGAGATCGCTTACTGCCGAAAAAAGGTGCGCAGTGCGGCCGAACAGTCCATGGCTGTCCGGTTTGCCGCCAAAGAGGCGCTGATCAAGGCGTTGAGCGAGGAGGAACAGCTATTGTTTCGCTGGCGTGATGTTGAGATTCACAACAGCGATTCCGGCAAACCGGTTGTTCGACTTTCGGGTCGACTGGCTGAAGCGCTGGTGAATCGCTGTATTTTGGTCACTCTTTCGCACAGCGAAAGGACAGCGCTGGCCATGGTTTGTGTGCAGCGTATCGATCAGACCTTTGAGGATTTAGCGGGGAGATAAGCAATGCAAGCGGTGACAAACGCAAAAGAGATGGCGGAGATGGATCGTTTGGCCATCGACTTTTATGGCATGCCCGGCATCGCCCTGATGGAAAATGCCGGCCGCGGCACAGCCGCTATCATTCTCGAAATGTTTTCTGCGGCGAGCGGGAAGATCGCGATCTTTTGCGGGCCCGGCAACAACGGCGGCGACGGTTTCGTCATCGCCCGCCATCTGCTGAACGCCGGACTGGAGGTTTGCACCTATCTTGTAGCGAAGCCGGAAAAAATTTCCGGCGATGCGCGTATCAACCTGGATATTCTCCAAAAAATGGGCCATTCGGTTCAGACCATCGCCGCAACAACCGATCTGCCAGCGCAGCGGCCGGATCTGGTGATCGACGCCCTTCTGGGAACCGGTGTGCGCGGTGCGCTGCGCGGCTTGTTTGCATCGACGGTCGAACACATCAACCGGTGGGATACCGCCGTGCTGGCGGTGGATCTGCCCACCGGTATTGATGCTGACAGCGGCGTGGCTGCAGGTCCGGCGGTCCGGGCGGATGTTACCGCTACGATGGCTCTGAAAAAGCGCGGACTGCTCTTTTCCCCGGGCAGCGACTTTGCCGGCGAAGTGGTGGTAGTGGATATCGGCATGCCAACCTCTGTGATGGAAATACAATCGCCGGCCGTCTGGGAACTTGACGAGTCGACGATTCGCTCGCTCTTGCCGCACCGAAGCCGCGATGCGCATAAAAATCGCTGTGGCACCGTCGCTGTGATTGCTGGTTCTGTCGGCTTTTCTGGAGCCGCAATTCTCGCTTCCGAAGCTGTGTTGCGCAGCGGGGCTGGACTCGTTTATTTGTGCACGCCGCAGAGTCTCAATACCATTTTTGAAACCCGGCTCACCGAAGTGATCACCTGCCCTGTGGACGATGCGGAACAGGGGTTCCTGCACAGCAGCTGTTTTCCGGAAATCCGGGCTCAGGTGGAAAAACAAAACGCCGTGGCTTTGGGCCCGGGATTGGGTCAAAACGCCGAAACCGGCGAACTGGTGACCCAGCTTTTTTTTTCGCTGTCGTTGCCCATGGTGGTCGATGCCGACGGTCTCAACCTGGCGGCGCGCCATCTCCGAGCTTTGATCGGGTATGCCGGCGAAATGATCCTCACGCCGCATCCGGGAGAATTTAGCCGTTTGATCGACAAACCGGTCGACGAATTTTTGCCGGCACGCATCGATGTCGTGCGCCGTACCGCTATGGAATGGAAGAAAACTGTGGTGCTCAAAGGCGGTCCCACCGTGATCGGCGCCCCTGACGGCCGAATCTTTATCAATCCCACTGGAAACCCGGGCATGGCCACCGCCGGGTCGGGAGATGTGCTCACCGGATTGCTCGCTGGACTGCTGGCGCAGGGATTGTCCGCACCCGATGCTGCATGCGCCGGTGTCTATATCCATGGACTGGCCGGAGATATCGCTGCAGAAAACAAAAGTGAATGGGGAATGATCGCCGGTGATATTCTCGCCGCGATTCCCGACTCCTACAAGCGGCTCGGTGGAGGACGCTGGTGAGCCGCACGTGGTGGCGATGGTGGGCTCCGGCATGGATCTATACGCTGATTTTATTCGTGTTTACATCCCTGCCCAAAGTCTCGGTCCCGGATCTTGGTTTCAATGCTCAGGACAAGCTCTATCATTTGCTCGCCTATGCGCTTTTGACCTGGCTGTGGTTGCGCGCTCTTGTTAGGCGACAGTCGCAAAGCTTGGAAGTAGCTCTTTCAAGGGTCGTGGCGGGGGCGCTTGTCTATGCCCTTTTCGACGAGGTGCATCAGGAATTCATACTCGGCCGCTATGGCGATGTATTGGATTGGAGTGCCGATGCGGTTGGAATTTTGGCCGCAGCCGGACTGTTTTATCTGCTGCACAGAAAAAAGGCCGAGCAAAACGTACAAAACGTACAAAACGTACAAACGAGGCGATAATCGAAAGATGAAAAAATATTTTTTGCTGATTATGCTCTCTTTGGGAAGCATAGATCCGCTGCACGCGCTGGAATTCGCTCCTTTTTCTCAACCCCGATTTTTTGCCGGCGGCAGCGGTGGATTGTTCCGTATTTCTCTAGACGATTTTACCCAACTCTATAGCAGTCGGTGGGGTTTCAGCCCGGGTGGCTCTGCAGGGATTCGCGTTTACAAGAGCAATTATTTGGTCGCAAAATACCGCACTTTTCAAAAGAACGGCAAAACAGCGGGGATCGAGCATCAATCCGGTCAACCGCTTCAATCGGCTCGCTGGCAGGAAGAATGGATTGCCGTGGGTGTGCGCGCTCAACCTCCGATTGTATCGCGGGGCAACAGCTATTATGGATTTGGCGCCGCTTTTTACCGAGTAAGCGAGTCTGAAAATCTTTCGATTTTTGATCCGGCTGACGGAGATACAGGCAGCGGCTTTTATCTCGAGCTCGGCCTGCAGTATTTCCTTCATCACCGCACAGCGTCGTTTTTTGAAATGGAAGTCGCTTCGGGAGGTTTGCGCGGAAAAACCGGCTTTGAAGGTTTTAGTATCGGCGGATTTCGTTTTGCGCTGGGTCTGTCGGTTTTTCTGTTTTAGCCAAGTACTCAATTCGCCTATTATCATCTTTTCCATGATATCATGAATCGTTCATCTTTTCCGCGTCCTGGGAAGGATGAACCGTTTTTCTAAACGGGCTATTGCCGGATCGACCAAATTCCCTGTCCTGCCCGATGATCCCTGAGGAGAATCATGCGCTACATTGCCGACCTGCATATTCATTCCTATTTCTCCCGTGCCACAAGCAAAACCCTCAATCTCGAGCATTTGAATTATTGGGGCCAACTCAAGGGGTTAAAAGTCATTGCCACAGGAGATCTGACCCACCCTCAGTGGCTGCAAGAGATGCGTGAAAAGCTCCAACCGGCTGAAGACGGTCTGTTCCAACTCAAATCCGATCTAACCAAGGGGCTGCAGTCGCAGGTGTCGGATTCCTGCCGCGGAGAGGTCCGTTTCATACTCTCCGGGGAAATCAGCTGTATCTATAAAAAAGGCGATCGGGTTCGCAAGATTCACCATGTCGTTTTTTTCCCGGAATTCGATACCGTGGCACGTTTTCAGCAGCGGCTGGAGAAAATCGGCAATATTCGTTCGGACGGGCGACCGATTTTGGGGCTCGATTCACGCGATCTTTTGGAAATCGTCCTGGAATCGGATGAACGAGCGGTGCTGATACCGGCACACATCTGGACGCCGTGGTTTTCTCTGCTCGGTTCCAAATCCGGATTTCTTTCTGTTGAAGAATGTTTCGAAGACCTGTCGCCGCATATTTTTGCTCTGGAGACCGGCCTCTCTTCCGATCCGCCTATGAACTGGCGTTTGACCCAACTCGATCGCTATGTTTTGGTTTCCAATTCGGACGCCCATTCGCCGGAAAAATTGGCGCGGGAAGCCAATATTTTTGAAACCGATCTCTCTTACCCAGCGCTGTTCGCGGCGTTGCGGAACAACGCGAGCGATTCTTTTTGGGGCACGATCGAGTTTTTTCCGCAGGAGGGGAAATACCATTTCGACGGGCATCGCAAATGCGATCATCGCATGCATCCGCGCGAGACCCTGGCCAACCAGGGGTTATGTCCGGTTTGTGGCAAACCGGCGGTTTTGGGAGTGAGCTATCAGGTAGAAAAGATGGCGGATCGTCCTGAAGGGCAAAAACCGCCAAATGCCAAGCCTTTCCTCAGTCTGGTTCCTTTGCCCGAGCTTTTGAGCGATGTGCTGCAGGTCGGCGCTCAATCCAAAAAAGTGCGGACAGAGTACCACCGCTTGCTACAGACACTTGGCCCCGAACTCGCCATTCTGATGGATCGAACCTGCGCAGAGATCGAGCAAGCGGGTGGTGTGCTGATTGCCGAAGCAATCCGTCGCATGCGCGAAGGGCAGGTTCACCCCGAAGAGGGTTATGACGGCGAATATGGCATTATCCGCATTTTTCAGCAGGGGGAACGGGAAAAGCTTTTGCTTCAGGGCGCCTTGTTTGAGATGGAGGCGGAAAAAAGCGGCACCCCGGCCGCTCTGCCTTTGGCAGATTTCGGAAAAAAGAGTCCAGAGGTCAAACCTGCAGTCGAACAGGAGATTGCCCAGGTTGCCGAACGGCCGAACAACCCCTATGGATTGAATCCCGAGCAATGGCAGGCGGTCAGTCATCGTGGATCGCCTCTGGTGATCCACGCCGGTCCGGGCACCGGCAAGACGCGCACGCTGGTCTATCGGTTGGCGGGTTTTATCGAAGCAAACGAGGCCACGGCCGAGGGCATCCTGGCAGTAACCTTTACCAACCGCGCCGCCGACGAGATGCGCGATCGCCTGCGTCGATTGGTCGGTCCCCGATTGAGCCGTCGCATGCACATTCAGACGTTTCATGCTTTGGGAGCCGAGTTGTTGCGCGAACTCGATTCTTTTCTGGGACGCAAACGAGGCTTTCGTATCCTGGATCCGGCGACGGATGAGGGGTTTCTGAGCGCGTTTCAACAGATGAGCGGCAAGACGCTGTCTCGCTCGCTTTTGGACGAGATTTCGCGCTGCAAAACCGAATTGCGTGGTGCGGATACTGTCCTGACCGAATCGACACCTGCCGAGTCCAATCCTTTTCCCGGTCTCTACCGAATCTATGAAAGCGTGTTGATCGCCGTCAATGCCGTGGATTTCGATGATCTGATTATGTTGCCGGTACGGATTTTGCGTCAGGATCCGGAGGTGCGTCGGCGATGGGTGCAACGCTTTCAGGTCATTGCGGTGGATGAATTTCAGGATCTTAATCTGGCGCAATATGAATTGTTTAAACTTTTTTCGTTGGCAATTGACAATGTTTGTATAATCGGCGATCCGAATCAAGCGATTTATGCCTTTCGCGGCGCCGACTATCGCCTTTTTTACCGATTTCAGCAGGACTTTGGTGCCGAAATCCTTCGACTGCACCACAATTACCGGTCTGCTCAGAATATTCTCGATGCTTCCCGACAGATTCTCGATCGCGGTGATGAAAAAGTGGAGCGGATTTGGTCCGGAATCGACCCCTTGATCAAATGCAGAATTTTTGAAACACGCAGCGACCGGGCTGAAGCGGAAACCATCGTTCATCAGATCGAGCAGCTGGTCGGTGGCACCAGTCATTTTTCGCTCGACAGTCGACGTGTCGATGAGCGCGGTCTACCACAGGATTATGCTTTTGGAGATCTGGCGATTTTACTGCGCAGCAAACGCCAGGCACCGCCTCTGTACGAAGCGTTGCATCGTTCTGGTATCCCGTTCGAAACTCTGAGCGATCACCGGATTTCCGATCATTCCGTCGTTCGAGCGATGAGCGCGGCTGCTGCTTTGATACATGAACCTCAACAAACGCTGTATTCCGATCTGCTGGCCTGGTTTCTGCCCGAAAACAATGTCCAGGGCGTGCTTGAAAGAAGCGGGCCGAGCGCGACGATTCAGGATAACTCTTTATCTTGCCCGGACCGAACGGCTTTTGATTTGCCAGGCTGGGCGGCCTATTGCGATTTACTGGAGGATTTGCGCCAGCTTTCGCCGGAAGCTTTTTTGTCGCGGGTTTTTGAAACCGCCTGGCAGCATATGCGCGCGTACGTCCCGGATACGGGTCGCGATGCATTGACCGTTTATCGGCGCTTGCTCGAGTTGGCTCGCTCCTGCGATCACGACCCTTTCGCCTTCAAGGATCAGTTGTTTTTGCATAGGGAAATCGATGCTTTTGAACCCAAAGGCGATCGTATCCACATTCTGACCCTGCATGCGTCCAAAGGGCTTGAATTTCCGGTCGTTGTCATTCCAGGGTGCGAGGACGGGGTTTTGCCGTTTCGCCTGCATGGTAAACCCGTCGATTTGGAAGAAGAAAGACGCCTTTTGTATGTGGGTATGACGCGGGCGCAGAGCATTCTTTTACTCACCCATGCGCGACGACGGCTATGGTTCGGCAAAGAGCAAGCCCTCGGGCCCTCGCCCTTTCTCGCTTCTATCTCGCAAGAACTCGCAGAACGCCGTAAAACCGAGATCCCGACTCGGCGCAGCGCTCAACTATCGCTTTTCGAAGGCGTTTGATTTACGCATTTTAGCAACAACGCGGGTATTGTCAAGATCGAAATCCCACCGGACGGACGGAATCAGCATCAGCAGGAGACGGACAAGATGGATTGGATCGATCTGCGCAGCGACACGGTCACTCTGCCGACCGCGGAAATGCGCAAAGCGATTTTTACAGCCGAGGTCGGCGACGATGTCTTTGGCGAAGACCCCACCATCAATGCTCTGCAGGATACCGTTGCCCGAATGTTCGGAATGGAGCGCGCCCTCTTTGTTCCTTCCGGAACCATGGGTAATCAACTCGCCATCAAAAGCCATACAGATCCGGGTGATGAAGTCATTTGCGAGCAGGATAGCCACTGTTTCAACTATGAAGGCGGCGGGCCGGCACTGCTTTCCGGTGTGCAGATGCGGCCCCTCCCTGGTCGATGCGGTGCGATTACAGTCGAGCAGATCAAATCCTCGCTGCGCCCGACTGATGCCCATTTCCCGCGCAGTCGGTTGATCGTGCTGGAAAACACCCACAACCGCGCCGGCGGCGCCGTGTTTCCGGTCGAAGAAATGGAGCGCATTGCCGTTTTTGCCCGCGATCGAAAGCTGGCGGTTCATCTGGACGGCGCTCGACTGTTCAATGCGCATATCGCTTCCGGCGTCCCCTTGGCACGATACGGCGCTTGCGTCGATTCGCTGTCGATCTGTCTTTCAAAGGGATTGGGTGCCCCGGTCGGTTCGGTTTTAGTCGGATCGGCTGCTTTTATCGAGCGGGCGCATCGATTCCGCAAAATTTGGGGTGGCGGCATGCGCCAGAGCGGGATTTTGGCCGCAGCCGGGCTCTATGCTCTGTCCAACCACGTCGAGCGGTTGCAGGAAGATCATCGCCGTGCCCGCAGCCTGGCGCAGGCTTTTGCGGCCGTGAAAGGGGTGAGCGTCGACCTCGAATCGACTCAGACCAATATCGTTCTGGTTGATTTCAGCGCCAGTCGTTGGAGCGGAGCCGCGGCAACTGAGCAGCTCAAACAGGACGGAATACTGGCCATCGCTTTTTCACCAACCCGGGTTCGGCTGGTTACCCATCTCAATCTCACGGAAGAGAACATTACGCGCACGCTGGAGGTAATTCGCTGGAGGTTTCAAGGCGAATCGTAAAAAAGGAAACTTTTGTTTACAGATCGACATTTAAGGGAAAGGTGGTGTTGGCTGAACAATCAATCGATTTGTGGAAAAAAAAGGAGCCATCCGATGTCGACAAAGGTAAATATCATTTGATTTTTACAAAAAAAAGGTTATATTACCCGCTAGGTCTTTTTTTGCCGCATTTTATCGGATCGTTGCTTTTCCATGACCACAAACCGAATCTTATCCCCACATGATGTACAGGTTTGAATCTGACACGCGTGAATTTGGCGTTCGCGTCTGGAAAAGAGTTGTTGAAATATTTTTAAAAATAAACTGTTATTGCATATAGGACCAGGCTTGTACGAGAGATCACCCAAAACCCAAAGGAAGTGATTTATTTTACAAATGGCGATTGCAAAAAAGAAAAAGAGGGGAGAAACGCGTTCCAAAGAGTCGATTGAAAAGTACCTCGAAGAGATCGGCAACTTTTCGCCTTTGCCACCGGAACGTGAAATCGAGTTGGCCCGCCGTATTCGAAAAGGAGACGAGGACGCCCTTGACACCCTGGTCAAATCCAATTTGCGATTCGTGATCAGCGTGGCCAAAGAATATCAGGGGCAAGGGCTGCCGCTGCAGGATCTCATCAGCGAAGGCAACCTGGGTCTCATCAAGGCGGCTCAGCGTTTCGACGAAACGCGCGGATTCAAATTCATCTCTTATGCGGTGTGGTGGATTCGTCAATCGATTCTTCAGGCTTTGGCCGAGCAATCACGCGTCGTTCGACTGCCGCTGAATCGCGTGGGTGCCATCAACAAAGTGGGGCGAGCGCTGGAGGGTCTGGAGAAAAAGTTTGGGCGCGAGCCGAGCATGGAAGAGATCGCCGATCGCATGGAGATGACATCGTTCGAGGTCGCCGATGTTCTCAAGACATCCGCCCGTCATCTCTCGTTGGACGAACCGTTCAAGGAAGACGAGGGCAACAGCCTCCTCGACGTGCTGGAGAGCGATCGTTACGATCCGCCGGACGGCGAACTGATGCGCGATTCTCTGCGGGATGAAATCGACAAAGTTTTGGGAACGCTCAAAGATCGGGAAGCGGAAATCGTCAAGCTCTATTTTGGGCTGGACGGCGACCGACCGCTGACCCTCGAAGAAATCGGGGAATACTTTCAGCTCACGCGAGAGCGCGTGCGCCAGATCAAGGAAAAAGCCTTGCGCCGGCTGCGCCATCGATCGCGGCTCGAGCCGCTGCGCAAATATCTGGGTTGAAAAAAAGGCCGCCTCATCGAGGCGGCCTTTTTTTTAGGCAAAGAGAAAAAAGATAAATCCGGCGTAAAAGAGCAGCAGCAACACGCCTTCCCAG
>JAFGJN010000344.1 GCA_016929055.1 Candidatus Zhuqueibacterota bacterium | reverse complement strand
ATTGCTATCGATCAAGCGGGCTATCCGGCCCAACGGTGTGTTTTCATCGATGATCGGAAGGCCAACATCCGGACTGCTGAACAGGTCGGAATGACGGTTATTTTGATGACCGGAATCGACCGTGTACGGTCGGAATTGATTCGATTGGGCGTGAAAATTGAACCCCCATCCCTTTCGTCATAAAAGAAACGGAAATGCCATGAACCTTTTTAGGTTTTTCGCCGCCTCTTCGCCTCAAACTCCACTTACGAACGAAGTTGAAATCGATCGACTCTACCGCCGCAAGCGCCTTTCATTGATGATGTCGATTACGCTGGGCTATGCTTTTTATTATACCTGTCGTCTTGGTTTGTCTATCGTTAAAAAGCCTTTGATCGACGGCGGTATTTTTTCCGCTAATGATCTTGGGGTGATCGGTTCGGCGATCTTTTATGGCTATGCTTTCGGCAAATTAATCAATGGGTTTCTGGCAGATCATGCCAACATTAAACGCTTTTTCGCTTTCGGTTTGCTGCTCTCTGCGGCTATCAATATCATTATGGGCGGCGTGCATCTTCTCTGGATCTGGGTTTTGTTGTGGGGGTTGAATGGATGGTTCCAGGGTTTTGGAGCGCCGGGAAGTATCGTCACACTGAGCCAGTGGTTCAGCAATCGCGAGCGCGGGCGTTATTACGGAATCTGGAATTCCGCACATTCCATCGGCGAAGGATTGACTTTTGTGGCAACCGCTGCATTGGTAACCTGGTTGGGCTGGACGTCCGGTTTTTGGGCGCCAGGCGTTGTCTGTGTCGGTGTGGCATTTCTGCTGTTTCGAACCATGGAGGATCGCCCATCTTCCCTGGGACTACCCCCTGTGGCGGAATGGAACCGGGATTTCAGCGCCAAGATTATAGTGGAGGCCCAAGACACCTCTTCGCTGCTGCGCAAACAGTTGGCGATACTCCTCAAACCTCCCATCTGGATTCTCGGTTTGTCGAGCGCGCTGATGTATGTTACACGCTATGCCATTAACAGCTGGGGTATACTTTATCTGCAGGAAAGCAAGGGCTATTCGCTGCTCGGGGCGGGGGGCATTCTTGGGCTCAATACAGCGGCGGGCATTCTTGGCTGCATTGTTTTCGGTTTTGCCTCCGACAAATTTTTCAAGGCCCGGCGGCCTCCGGTCAATTTGATTTACGCTGTTTTTGAAGTGGCCGCACTTACGGTGATATTCTTCTCGCCGTGGGGGCATCCGCTTGTCCTGTCAGCTGCTTTTGTGGTTTATGGTTTTACCCTGAGCGGATTGATGGCTTCGCTGGGCGGGCTTTTTGCCATCGACATCACGCCCAAAAGCGTCTCGGGTGCGGCGCTCGGTTTTATCGGTATTTTTAGCTATATCGGCGCCGCTCTGCAGGAACGCATCAGCGGTTACTGGATCGATCGGGGGACCACGTTTATCGACGGCGTGCGCCACTATGATTTTCACATTCCTATTCTTTTTTGGTTCAGCGCTTCCATTCTATCAGCGTTGTTGGCAGCACTGTTGTGGCGGGTTAAATCCGTGGACTGATGGGCTGATTCTGATTCGGAGAGAAAAAATGAAGCCGGCGTTTTGTCTGGAAATGATGTTTACTGATCGCCCTTTTGTCGACCGGTTGGATTATGCCGCTCGAGCCGGTGTTGAATTCATCGAGTTCTGGGATTGGCGGGATAAAGATCTCGATCTATTATCCCGCAGGCTCGGTGAACTGGACATGCATGTGGTCAATTTCAGCGGCAATCGATCCTGGTCTCTTCTCGATCCCCTGGAAGAAGAAGGGCTGTTGTTCGAGGTCCTGGAAACCGTTGATGTCGCCAAAAGACTCAAGACTCCACATCTCATGCTGCTGGCACAGCCACTGGCTTCCGACGGAAGCGCGATCGATCGCACCCGGTTTGGCAATGATGAGGTCAAATTTGGCCAAATAGTTTTTTGCGGACAAAAACTGGCTCGCTTAGCCGACCGCTGTGATATCGATTTCGTTATCGAGCCACTCAACACCCGTATAGATCATCCCGGTTATTTTCTCGACTCTTCCGCGCTGGCTTTTCAATTGGTGCGTGAGATCGATCACCCGCGGGTCAAAATTCTTTATGACGTCTATCATATGGCTGCAATGGATCAGCCCGTTTTTAGCGATCTGGCGAATTATCTTCCCTTGATTGGCTATATTCACATAGCCGATTTTCCAGGAAGGGGTTATCCTGGAACCGGGCGATTCGATTTTTCCCGCTTTATGGACGTGCTGAAGGAACAGTCCTATGCAGGCACAGTCGGTTTCGAGTTCTCCTGTACTCCGCCGGATTCGGAAAAAGCGTTACAGAAATCTCTCGAATTGTTTGCCCGATAGCCTTATTCCTTGGTCTTTGCGGTGTCAGGAAAAACAGGTCGGCTCAGGCCGGTCCAACTTTGCAGACCAGGGAGGTAATGTCGTCTTCGGCTTTTACCTGTTGAGAAAACTCGAACGCGGCTTGATTGAGGAGGGCAACGATTTCAGCGGCGTTTTTATCGCGATGGCGAGCGATGAAATCGATGGTTTTCTGCAATCCAAACAGCGATTCATCCGGGGCAATGGCTTCGGTGACGCCATCTGTCAACACCACCACAATATCTCCGGCCTTGAGCTGAATCGGTTCGTGAGTCGAAAAGACATAGTTCTTCATGAACCCCAGGGGAATGCCATTGCTCTCGGCACTGTGCAAAAGACGACCATCGCTAT
>JAFGJN010000343.1 GCA_016929055.1 Candidatus Zhuqueibacterota bacterium | reverse complement strand
GGTCGGGATCCCTTCGATCTGGTTGTCGATCGTCGGCTGGTTGGTGGTCGCCTTACCCAACACAATCACACCGCCCCACAAGCCGCGGTCCATCGGCCCCAGATCCATGGGATCATTCAGATCATCAAATTCGCTTGTAAAAATGATCGGATCGTCGGCCGTACCTTCTGCCATGAGCTGGGCACCGCGACGCACGACCAGGGCACTGGCCCCATCGCCAGTTGTAATGCTGTTCGATTCAAGACCTTTGACAACCGTGCCGGCCTGAATTGTCAGCACAGCACCGGGATCGACAAAGATCAATCCATCGAGATGGTATTCGTTGCCCGACGTCCAGGTGGTATTTTCTGTAACATCGTTTTTAACCACGACGACATCGGCGAATGCCATGCTCATCGAACAGAGCAACATGAGCAGCATAACAATGATTCGCATCATAAAGATCTCCTTTTTGATGACGGGTTTTCTTGTTTTAATTAGAGTGACTCATTTTAGAATTCTATCGATAGATTCATCTTAATCCTGTTGACCATCATATTTTATAGCTCAATCCAAGCATATAGGAGCGGCCGAATCCGTATTCCTGGTAGACAAATTCATTGCCCTTGAATTCATAGCTTTCTTTATATTTTGAATCCAGGATGTTCTTGATGCCGAACTTGAAATCGACATTCCCGGCCAGCCCTTTTGATCCGGTGAAATCCAATTCGGCGCGGGCTCTTTCATAGACATCCGGCGTGCCGCCGAGCGAGACGTTTGACAGGCGTTTGCCGAACAGATTGAGATACAGACCCAATTTCAGGTTGCTTTTGAATTCATCATAGTTGAGCGAGAGATTCAGCAGATAGGGGGACTGTCCCTGCAAGGGACGGGTATCCTCTGCTGCGGGATTGACCGCCTTGCGCACAGCCAGCTCGGTTTCAGCTATATTGATCGTGGAAAAGACAGTGCTGAAATTGGCACCGCTGCTAAAATTCGCCAACAGCGGGGAAACGACATCCAATTGCTTGCGCACCTCGAACTCGACTCCATATACTGTTGCTTTGTCCACATTCTGATACTGGATCTGGCCATTGGTACCACCAATGATCACCCGCTCGATAGGATTTTCCAAATGTTTATAAAAAGTCGAAAGAGCAACGATTTCGCCGGGACGCATAAACCATTCCCAGCGCAGGTCGATATTGTTGATCAAGGTCCGCTCCAGTTCGGGATTACCGATAAAAAAGTTACCCTGAATAAACTCAAAGCTCTCGAAAGGTGCGATTTCGCGAAAAGTCGGGCGAGCCAGTGTTTTTGTCCAAGCCAGACGTACATTCATATCGGGGTTGAGCGTGTATACAAAATTGAGGGAGGGCAGCCAATCCTGCTTCACGACCTTGCCAACGGTTTGGGTGGTGTCCTGACTGGTTGCCTTCAAGTCCGTGGTTTCATAGCGAACACCACCGGTAAATTTAAACAGGGGTGTAATCGGCAATTCGACCATGGCATATCCGGCAGCTACCTCGAGTTCCCCATCATAATTATTTTTTGTTTTGGAAATCTCTCTCAGGGTATTTCCAAATGTGACGCTATAACGGCCATTTGCCAGGGTATCGATATTGACGATGCCCATATTTGCTGAAGAAAAGAAACGAGCAGGATCACCGTCGTAATTCAATGCTGTGGAAATAGAGAAAATCCGTTCACGGAAAACCCGGTCAGTATGTTTGTAAGCACCACCCATTTTAAACTTGCTGTTCAATCCGGACCATTGCTTAAAAGGAAGGTTCAGATCGAGACTGTAGTTCTGATTTTCTTCTTCCATGTTGCGAAAATATCTCGACGGATCCCGAAAACCGGAATGCCGGGCTGTGTAGGTGGTATCACCTTGCTTAACGCGCATGAGATCGGCGAAATAACGGGTATCCGGCTCATCCTGTTCATTGGTTGCGAGCGAAGCGGACCACTCGACAGTGCTGTTGATCAGAGCGGGGAACAAATGCTCTCCGCGCAATTGATAGGACAACAATTCCCGTTCGGTATACTTTAGTACCCGGTTTTCAAAAAAATTAGTCGTATCTGCAAGGGTATACTCTTTGGGCCAGCTGCCGAGTTGATAGCGGGCACTCGAGCTGGCGCTTTTTGATACGACGGAATTAAAAATGATTTTATTGTTCGGTGTAAATTTATAGCCCAGATTGAACAATCCACCATAACTCGTCTCGAGTTTTCCCTCCGAGTCATTGAGCAACAATTGCGGATTGAGTCCGTCTGCATTTTCATCACCGAGGGTGTAGCGTCCGGTAAAGCCATCCTCATAAAAAGAAGCGCCGTTGCTATAGGTCAATCCGGCCAGGTATCCCAACGGACGTCCAAGAAAATTGATCTGATTGCCGATCGAAAAATTATAGGATTGGTTGACCGGGCCCGTCTCTTGAACCGGCGCCATGATGTTATTGAATGATTTGGACAAATAATCCAATTGATTGGCCAGTTCAAAGTCTCCACTGTTGGCTCTGAGGCGGGCCAGGGTTGAATGGGGGATTTCCAGATTTTTATTTTGCAGCGCACCCGGCAGGGAATGGATACCATCATCCGATGCCATCCAAAAGTCGCTGCCGCGGCTATAGCCGAGAAAGTTATCGTTGAATGTAGAATGGGAATTATACGTGGCAGAGGAAGAAAAGGCAAGCGTAAAGGATTCGGGAAAAGTTTTGGTGCCAATATCCACTACGCCCCCTGAAAAATTGCCGGGTTTATCCGGGGTAAAGGTCTTTAACGTCACAATATTTTGCAGCAGATTGGCCGGAAAAAGGTCCATCTGAAAGGCTTTTTTATCCGGATCAGCGGAAGGCAATTCAGCACCATTCAAATGTGTGCTGGAATAGCGCTCACCCAGACCGCGGATATAGACGTATTTACCGCCGACCACAGAAGCGCCGGTTACCTGTTTCATCGCTTGTGCCGCATCTCCGCTGCCGGAACGCGAAATGGCTTCCGAGCTGATCGCATCGCTGACCGCATTGGATTTTTGCCG